>CANESS010000020.1 GCA_947441115.1 Saprospirales bacterium
TAGGTGACATGATGACGAGTGGAATTCTAAAATTTCGAGCCAATTGTCTTCTGACAGCGTGGAAATAATTCGCTGGGGTGGTGATATTGCAGACTTGCACATTGAACTCTGCGCACTGTTGCAGGAATCGCTCCATTCTGGCGCTAGAATGCTCTGGTCCTTGACCTTCATAGCCATGAGGCAGAAGTAATATCATGCCAGAATTAATTTTCCACTTGGTCTCACTAGACATTAAGAATTGGTCAATAATAATCTGAGCACCATTTGAGAAATCTCCAAACTGGGCTTCCCATATAACGAGCTGGTCTGGACTAGCGATCGAATACCCAAAATCAAAACCTAAAACGGCATATTCTGATAAGAGTGAGTTAAAGATATACGCCGACGCTTGGCTATCTGAAATAGCATTGAGCCTATTATGTTCTTGGTTGGTATTTTGATCAAAAATGCAGGCATGACGGTGTGAAAAAGTGCCACGCTTAACATCTTCGCCTGATAGACGAATCAATTTCCCTTCTTTTAATAAGGATCCATAAGCCAATAATTCTCCAGCCTGCCAGTCAAGCTCTCGCTTTTCTAGCATGCGTGTTTTCCATTCAGCCATCTGCTTTTCTATCTTTTTCAGCGGAGAGAAGTTGGCCGGTATAGTCGTAATTTTATCAGCTATTAACTTAAAATCATTCTCCGTTATCGCTGTATTTGGACTAGTTTCAAAATCCAATGCTCTAGCTTTCTGCATTGTCATCCAGGCTTTTTCATGTGGACGATATACGTAGTCTTTAGTTTCTTCTTTGACTTTGTTGAGTCTATCCTGCAGATCATCATAGAGTTCTTTATCCAATTTTTTAACCATATCTGCTTCTACTGCTCCCTGATTGGAGAGAATTTCAGCATAGATATCGCGTGGATTTTTCTTTTTAGCTATTATATTATAAAGTTCTGGCTGAGTGTATTTAGGGTCGTCGCTCTCATTATGTCCATGCTTGCGATAGCAGACCATGTCTATGAATACATCTTTTTTAAACTTAGCACGGTATTCTACGGCAGCCTCACATGCAAATATGACGTCTTCTACACTATCTCCATTCACATGGAATACAGGACAATTGAGCATAGATGCTATAGCGGTACAATAATCTGAAGAACGTGCATCATCCCAGTCTGTGGTGAATCCGATTTGATTATTGATCACAAAATGGATACTTCCAAAATTGCGATATCCCTTTAATTGTGACATTTGGATAACTTCCTGCCCTATACCTTGACCCGCCACAGCCGCATCACCATGTATGATAATAGGCAATACTTTTGAATAGTCTGATGCATATTCTAAGTCGGCTTTAGCTCGTGCATAACCCAAGACTACTGGATTCACAGCTTCTAGGTGAGATGGATTCGCTAGAAGATTAACGTATAAATCTCCCTGCGGTGCAGGCCACATAGAGGAGAAGCCTTTATGATATTTTACATCACCATCCCCTGCCGCAGAGTCTAAATTCGTACCTTCAAATTCCGTGAAAATATCCTCATAGGTTTTTTTCATGATATTGACTAGCACATTTAGACGTCCGCGATGCGCCATACCTATGACCACTTCTTTAGCGCCTAATTCGCCCGTTTTGTCTATTATTGCTTCTAAGGCGGCTATAGTACTCTCGCCCCCTTCTATGGAAAATCGCTTTTCTCCGATAAATTTTTTACCGAGAAATTCTTCAAAAACCACCGCTCTATTTAATGCTTGGAGGGCTTTATGTTTCTTTTCAGTATTGAAATTGTTTGACAAATAGCGTTTTTCAGCTAACTCCTTTAACCATAAATATTCCTCTTCATTTCGAACAGACTGAAATTCGAATCCTATCTTACTAGTATAGATTTTAAAGAGTTTGTCTAATATTTCTTGCAAGCTAGCTTGGCTCAGCACTAGTTCGCTGCTCACCTGAAACCGTTTAGTGAGATCACTATCCTGTAAACCAAAATGAGCTATATTTTTCTGAAACCCACGATCCTTTCGCGGTCTTAGTGGATTCGTATCTGCTATCAAATGAGCATAGTGGCGATAATACTGTATGAGATGAAAGACTTTAAACTCATCCGAAGAGAATGAATTCGCTGAACTGCTGCCGCTAGCTTCCTTAGCTATGGCAAAATCAAATCCATCGAAAAACTTTTTATATTCTGGATCTATCGATTCCGGATTAGATTTATAATCTTGGTACATACCCTCTATGACAGCAGGGTGGGCATTGGTGATAAAAGAAAAATTGGACTTCATACGCTAGCTATCGCTAATAAATAATATAAAGAGCAAATCTAAAGATTATTTATTGGATTAGGAAATGAAGTATAGGTATTTAATACTATTTATGATTTAAAAATAAACCAATCAATTTTAAGTATTACACCGTGCTAATTTAAGTTAGCCCATTTTTTTGGGCTTTTACATAAATTTATACGGTATAACAATAATTTGATTAGGGTAAATCTTTTTAGACTCTAGCTTTACCATTAAATAGATAGAACTAGGGAGCATAATTCTTACTGGAGGTCGAAATTAAAAAGACAATACATAATTAAAAAAAATAAAAGCTAATAAGGTTTAAATTTCAAATATGAAATTTCTTATTTAATCTCCCATATTTTAATCGACTGAGAGGAGGTAAAACTAGCAGGCGAAGTATCTGTAATAAACCATTGCTCAATAAATGTGAGAGATTCCATCAGGTTTAAGAGTTGTATTCTTCTATGTTCATCTAATTTATCTGAAAAATCATCTAGAAGAAAGATGATGTTTTTACCAGTCTTAGCTCCTATAAACTCCGCCTGTGCTATTCTCAGCGCATAGAGAAGGCTTTTTTGCTGACCCTGGCTAGCTATTTTTTTGATATCTATCTCAAACATCTCTATTTTGAGGTCATCGCGATGTATTCCTACCGTGCTTCGTTTAAGTATTTTGTCTTTTTCATGCCGCTGACGAAGAATGGTTAGATAATCATGGTCTATAAGTTGACTGCTATAGGTAATGGTTATATTCTCATGACTGAGGGCTATAGCTTGGTACCATTTCGTGATATATTGACCTAGCTCACGAATTGCTTCCTTCCTTTGTTCAAAAATATAGCTACCTAGTGCTACCAAATTCTCATCATAGTAGCTAAGCAGAGCATGGTCAATTACTTCACTTGTTTTCAAATGTGCATTGCGCTGATCTAGAAAGTGATTGTATTCATTTAATTTTGTCAGATAGATTTTATCATAAATAGATATGGTGTAATCGAGCAATTTTCGCCGCTCTTCGCTGCCGTCGTGCAATAGAAATATATCCGATGGGCTAGATAGTACCAATGGCAGATGGCCGAAGTATTCGGAATATTTAGCGACTTTGACTCCTTTGATTTCAATGCTTTTTTGTCTTAGCGCGTATTTGATCACCATATCGTAGTCATCGGAGAATTGGCCTAAGAGTCTAAAAAATCCATGACCATGACCTATATTGAATTGATCTGCACTCTGCAAATGACTGCGAAAGACAGAAAGATAATAGATGGCGTCTAGGATATTGGTTTTTCCAACCCCATTTTTCCCTATAAATATATTGATCTTCTGACTAAAGTCAAATACTAACTGGTTATGGTTTTTAAACTGTACTAATTCAAGTCTTTTGAGAAACACAAAAAAATTCTATCTAAAGAAGCGTAAATATTTTAGTTTTGCAATCTGATTTTTAAATCTGTATGGCAAAAACGGTTGCAAAAGCAAACATAACGAAAGAAACTTATCTAGAGTGGTATGAATTGATGCTACTCATGAGACGATTTGAGGAAAAAGCAGGTCAGATGTATGGCCTTCAAAAGATTAGAGGTTTTTGTCACCTTTATATTGGGCAGGAAGCCTTGGCAGCCGGTATTCATTCGGCTATGCGTAAGGATGACAATCTAATCACTGCCTATAGAGACCATGCATTAGCTATTATGAAAGGAATTTCCCCTAATGCAGTGATGGCCGAACTATATGGTAAAGCAACTGGAAGCACCAAAGGAAAAGGTGGTTCTATGCATTATTTTTCCAATGAACATCGATTTTTTGGCGGACACGGTATCGTAGGCGGTCAGATAGGACTGGGAGCGGGTATTGCTTTTGCAGATCAATATCAGGGAAACGACCGAGTTACTGTGACTATGTTTGGAGACGGAGCAGCGCGTCAAGGTATGCTGCATGAAACCTTCAATATGGCAATGACATGGAAATTGCCAGTCATTTTTATATGTGAAAATAATGGCTATGCTATGGGTACTTCGGTAGCTAGAACTTCCAACGTTCAGGATATGTCTAAGTTAGGAGCAGCATATGAAATGCCGTCTTTCAATGTAGACGGAATGAAGCCTGAGACAGTTCACAATGCTTTACTAGAAGCTGCTGAGCGCGCTAGAAAAGGAGAGGGACCTACATATCTAAATATAATGACCTACAGATACAAAGGCCACTCTATGAGCGACCCACAGAAATATAGAACTAAAGAGGAAGTGACTAAATATCAAGATATAGACCCATTGACTACTACCTTGGATACTATATTGAAAAATAAGTATGCCAATCAAAAATGGACAGAAGAAATAGAGGATAAGATTACCCAAATGGTGCAAGAAAGCGTTGACTTTTCAGAAAATAGCCCTTGGCCAGAGGACGATGAACTTTACAAAGACATATATGTGCAAGCGGATTATCCATTTATGAAGGACTAAAATCCAAGTAACTGAAATCTGAAAAACTCAACAAACTGTCATCTTAACAAATTAAATCAAAAAATGGACAATATCAATTTAAACGACTGGACAAACAAACTGAAACAAAATCAAAAGCCTATCATGATAGGATTGGGTCTAATAGCTGTTATTATTTTAGGAGGCTATTATCTCACGCAAATTTTCTTGCCTGAACGCGAAGCAGAAGCACAAGAAAATTTGTTTATGGCTCAGATTAATTTTGAGAAGAAAAATTATGACTTGGCTCTCAACGGGGATGCCAAATCTAAAGGATTTAATTATGTAAAAGATAATTTTAGTTTTACTAAAGCCGCAGATCTTGCTGGTCTATACGCCGGTCTATGCAACTTAAATCTTGGAAAGTTTGATAAAGCAATAGAAGATCTCAAAGGCTATTCTACCAATGTAGAAGAAATACAGGCTGTAGCTCATAGTGCATTAGGCGACGCTTATTCAGAAAAAAACAATATGTCAGAGGCTGCTGCGTGTTATGAAAAGGCAGCTAAAGCCACAAAGAATACGGCATTAGCACCTCGATTAATTCTAAAAGCTGGTAAGGCATATGAAGTGAATAAAAATAACGAGAAAGCTCTGGAGATGTACAAATATTTAGAGCAAGAATTTCCAGGAGCGGAGGAGACGCAATTTACGCAATTGCTGATAGCCAAGCTCGAGTCCATTTAATTTCCTTTTTATCCTCTCCGAATGAAGTCTAGCTTTGATATTCATGCCGAATTAGCAGACTATGATTTCTCTGAAATTTCTGTAGCCATAGTCCAGAGCAAATATCACAATGATATTACGGATGCTTTATATCAAGGTGCTCTAGATGTTCTAAAATTTTATAAAGTCGGCGAAATCTTTTATAGGACTGCGGCTGGAGCTTTTGAACTCATATACGCCGCTACTGATTTAGTCTATGATGACGAGCTTATGCTGGATGGTATCATCACGCTAGGTTGTGTCATAAAAGGAGATACCGATCATGATCAATATATCAATCAAGCGGTGACAGAAGCTATTGCTAAGCTTACCTTAGAATCTTTTTCCCCTATCAGTTTAGGTTTATTGACTGTCAATACCAAAGAGCAGGCACAATAACGTGCAGGCGGGGTACATGGAAATAAAGGAAAAGAATCAGCACTAGCTTTACTGCATTGCATTGCAGCTGAAACAAACTTAATTCTCTAATTTTTAAATAAAAACAGGTGAATGTTTACGAAAGCGCTTTAGAATGTGCTCATGTCATAAAGGCAAAGTTTTCCGGTACTATAGATTTTGCAGTCGTTTTGGGCTCAGGCTTGTCTAATTTTGAGCGTGAAATAGAGATTATTTGTAGTTTTGATTATGCGGATTTACCTCATTTCCCACTTTCGACTGTGCTAGGGCACAAAGGAAAATTAATTATAGGTAAGGTCAAAGGTAAAATTGTGATTTGTCAGAGTGGTCGTTTTCATTACTACGAAGGTTATTCTGTAGATCAGGTTACATTTCCAATTCGTGTATTCAAGCTTTTAGGTATAGAAAAATTAATAGCAACCAATGCTGCAGGAGGTTTGAATCCAGATCAAGAGGTAGGAGATATAGTTATTTTAAAAGATCATATCAATATGCAACCAGAGCATCCTTTGAGAGGAAAAAATGACGACCGATTTGGACCGAGATTTCCTGATATGATGCATGCTTATTTCCCAGATTTTTATAATAAAGCTTTAGACTATGCTAAATCAAAAAACTATCGGTGTGAGCTAGGGGTATATGTGGGAGTGCAAGGTCCTACGTTTGAAACTCCTGCAGAATATCAAGCATTCCACCGCATGGGTGGTGATGCGGTAGGCATGAGTACCGTGCCAGAGGTCATAGTAGCTAATCATATGTCTATGAAAGTTTTTGGAATATCGATTATTGCAGATTGCGGCTATCCGCTTGAAAAGTTAAAGGTCATTAGTCATCAGGAAGTGTTGGAGAAATCTGCTGAAGCGGAGCCTAAGGTGAGGGATATTGTTACTTTCGTTATTGAAAATTTCTAAAAGAATATTTTGATAATTGAACGCTTATTTAGAGAAACATATTCATTTCGATTTATCGGACTAGTTTTTTGCATATTCGGCTATACTTCTGGGTTTTTTGCCCAAAACTTTGTCAAAAAGGATACCTCTGAATTGATTCCTTTTATATCCAAATTCTACTACTATCCTGCAATGGATACCTTTTCTAAACAACCCGATCGTTTATTATATAATCATAGACTAAACCCTTTTGGTCAAAATCAGAATTTTTCGGGTTTGACTGGAACGCTTGGTTCTACCTTAGTGCCAGTCTTGGTTGAGAATACGTTCTATCAGAACATCAAGTTAGGTAGATCTATCAATGACCCCTACTTCTATAATGATCAGTCAATTCCCTATTTCGCTTTAAATAAGCCTTTGAGTGAATTAGATTTTACTTTTTTCGGAAATGGCAACGAAGAATTTAGAGGATTTCTCTCGCAGAATGTTAGTAAAAAACTGAATCTAGGAATTGGTATCAGACGAACGAATAATAAAGGTTATTTTTTACAACAAGAAAATACACATAGTAATTTGTATGTTCATTTAGTTCATAATGCAGAGCGGATTCGGACGAATCTAGAGTTTGTATTTAATGAAATGAATTTGAAGGAAAGTGGTGGATATAAACCCGATATATTTCAAAGTGGTCTAGCTCCAGGACAATGGTTGGCAGCTAATCCTAGCTTGGCGTTTGCTAAAAATCAATTAAAAAATTATCAGTTAAATTTTAGATATCGATATCTAATCTTAGGTGCTAAGCCAGGTACCGATAGTCTACTTTCCCTACCAAAGAAATCAAGCTTATACATCGACCATCAGTTTCAGCGATTTTCAGATAGACAGTTTTATTCCGATACGTTCAATGCTATATCAAGACAAGAATATGGTATATTGGCTCGTGGCTCGGGCAATCATTTCAATAGTTTATATCTACAATCAGGCTTGCTTACGAATTTTCGTATCACATACGCATTGCAGGGATTAAGTATCAGTGGCTACACCATATTCTCTGATAATAGCATTGAGGTTGGTCAGCAGTTTGGTCAGTATCTGCGCTCTTATGAATACTTAAATCTAGGAATAGGTAGTGATTTATCCTATCAATGGAAAAAGGATATAAAAATAATAGGCAAAGGATATAAGTCCTTCTTAGGTTATACTGAAAACGATTTTCACTTAAGAGGTGAACTACAGGGAAAGTATAAATCGGCAGATTGGCAAGCATGGGCTGATTATAGTCATCAGAAGCCATCCTTAATTTCCAGCATAGTTTACGGTACTCCTATCGATACATTCTATGCATTGAATACACAAAAAACTCTAGAAACAGGGTTGTCATTTAATCTAGATAAATATAAGTTTTCTGGAAAGGTTCAATATTTCATGACGGAAGATTTTCTTACGTATGATAGTCTGCAGCAACCTTTGCAGCTTGGGAACAACTATTTTCAAATCTATCTGAAAAAGGAATGGAGTTTTAAATCTTTCTATTTTCCTACCGAGGTGTTTTTTCAAAATTCTCTTTTTCAGCGTGGTATGCTCCGACAGATGTTAGCATTTAAAAATAAACTTTTCAACGAGAAAAACAATGTTCTCTTCGGTGCCGAGTTGAGTTTAAATCTAGGCTATCTCGGAGCAGGGTATAGTAGTTTTTTTATGCAACCTATTTTTAGCGATGTTATGCCACAGACTGAGCTATATCCTAAGGTGGATTTGTTTGCTACGTTTAAGATTTCAAAGGTGCATTTATCGCTGGTCTTCGAGAATTTTTTAAGTACCTATCTCAAGACGGGGGTGAGTTATCTTAATTATCATTCGATAGCGCCGAGTGCCTTTTACCTCAGAATGAATTGGAGATTTTTGGAGTAGATGGCAATGGAAATAAAATATCAATCCTATTTATTTAGCTACATTTGTAGCTTTATTAAAAAAAACAGAAAGTAACTAGTCAGATGATAAAGATTACATTTCCAGATGGAAATATCCGAGAGTACGAAGCTGGTGTATCTCCTATGCAGATAGCAGAGAACATTAGTATGGGATTGGCTAAAAAAGTTTTGGTGGCTGAGGTGAATGGAAAAGTATGGGATCTGACAAGAACCCTTGCGGCAGATAGTTCATTGAAATTATATACCTGGGACGATAAGGAAGGAAAAGAAACCTATTGGCATAGTTCAGCCCACTTGATGGCTGAAGCACTTGAGGCTTTATATCCAAATGTAAAATTAGGTATAGGACCTCCTATAGATTATGGATTCTACTATGATATAGACCTAGGAGAGGGTCGAACAATAGTTCTTGAAGACCTCAAAGCTATTGAAAAGAAGATGGCAGAACTAGCGGCAAAGAATAATGAATTCGTGCGCTCCGAAGTTTCTAAGAATGACGCCATTGCCTATTTTAAAGAAAAGTCTGACCCTTACAAGTTAGAACTACTTGAAGGCCTCAATGATGGAGAAATCTCATTGTATAAGCAAGGTGATTTTATAGATTTATGTCGTGGACCACATATTCCGCATACTGGATATATAAAAAGTATTAAACTTCTTAACATAGCTGGAGCCTATTGGCGTGGAAATGAGAAAAACCCAATGATGACTCGTCTTTATGGGATTACGTTTCCTAAGCAGGCTGAGTTAGATGCCTATCTAACCATGATAGAAGAAGCTAAAAAGCGAGATCATCGCAAGATTGGGAAAGAATTGAGCATTTTTGCCTTTGATGACATGGTAGGTCCTGGTTTACCATTGTGGCTGCCAAATGGAGGTATCATGATAGAAGAATTGGAGCGATTGGCTAAGGAAGATGAAGAAGCACATGGTTATCATAGAGTAGTGACGCCTCATATAGCTAAGGAGGAATTGTATCTGACGAGTGGGCACCTGCCTTACTATGCTGAGGGTATGTTTCCCCCGATGGAAATGGATGGCACGAAGTATTATTTAAGAGCGATGAATTGCCCGCATCATCACAAAGTATTCGATGCAGAGCAAAAATCATATAAAGATTTACCCTATAGACTAGCGGAGTATGGCACTTGCTATCGATACGAGGATAGTGGCGCCTTATTTGGTATTATGCGCTCCAGAGTATTGCACATGAATGATGCCCATATTTACTGCACCAAAGATCAGTTTTTTGAAGAATTTTCAAAAGTAAATTTATTATATCAGAAAAACTTCGAATTATTCGGCGTCACGGACTATAAAATGCGCTTATCTCTGCATGACCCTAGTAAATTAGGTCAAAAATATGTCAATAATCCAGAATTATGGCTAGAGACCGAGGATATGGTCCGAAAAGTGCTATTAGAGCTTGGAGTCCCATTTGAAGAGGTAGCTGATGAAGCTGCTTTTTATGGACCGAAAATAGATGTAGAAATGAAGTCAGCCATTGGTAGATGGTTCACTATGGCTACCAATCAGGTAGATTTTAGTTCGGCTGAGAAGTTTAAATTAGCATTTAAAAACTCAAACAACGAAGAGGAAAGACCACTAATTATACATAGAGCGCCACTAGGCACGCACGAGCGTTATATAGGTTTTCTTATCGAGCATTTTGCTGGGAATTTCCCTACATGGCTGGCTCCACAGCAGGTAGCAGTTTTACCTATTTCCGATAAATTTATGGACTATGCTAATGCAGTCAATAAACAACTGAAGGAAGCAGGCATTCGTACGAAAGCAGATGATAGAAATGAAAAAATAGGTAAAAAAATCCGAGATGCTGAGATGCTGAAAGTACCTTATATGTTAGTCATAGGTGAGAAGGAAACAACTGAAAATAAAGTCTCTGTTCGTATTCATGGTCAAGGAGATAAGGGTATGTTGCCATTTGAGGATGTCAAGTTAAAGCTTGTAGAAGAGATTAAAACACGTTCGTTAGAACATATTTTATAACATTAAAAAATAAACAATTTGCAAAAAAAACCATTCATTAGGAGTCCTAGATTTATCAAAAAAGAAGATGAGCATAGGATCAATGCGAGAATCACCAATGAAAAAGTAAGACTGGTAGGGGAAAATGTAGAACCTGGCATTTATGAGACTGCTAAGGCCATGGCCATGGCAGAGGATCAGGAACTAGATCTTGTAGAAATATCTCCCAATGTAGATCCACCTGTCTGTAAAATCGTAGATTATAAGAAATTTCTCTACGAACGAAAAAAGAAAGAAAAAGAAATAAAAGCGAATACTGTCAAAGTTTCGATAAAAGAAATTCGGTTTACATCGAATACGGATGAGCATGATGTCGATTTTAAATCTAAGCATGCAGCAAAATTCCTACAGGAGGGAAACAAGGTAAAGTGCTTCGTGATGTTTAGAGGACGAGATATCGTATTTCAAGATAGAGCGAAGGATTTATTGAACGGGTTCGCTGAAAAACTAGAGGATTGTTCTACCGTAGAGTCCGAACCTAAAACTGAGGGCAGAAGAATGTTTATGACTTTGGCTCCAAGGGCCAAGAAAAAATAGCCATCCAAGTTGAGTTTCGGAGTCTAGTTTTAGACTTAGTTTTCAAGTTTTCCATACTGAATTGTTTTTTTTCATTATATTTGCACTCCAATTTTAAAGAATTATAATATTATATTATGCCTAAAATGAAGACCAACTCCAGTGCCAAGAAGAGATTTAAGGTAACTGGTACAGGTAAAATCAAGAGAAATAAAGCCTTCAAAAACCACATTTTGACAAAAAAATCAAAGGTACAGAAGAAGAGATTGACTAAAAAAGGTCTTGTTCACAAGAGTGACATGAAAAGAGTTAAGCTTTTATTAGCTATATAATCCTTAAAATCATAGTATAGTTCAGTGCGTTTTAGTTGCCTGCCTATACTTATTATTAATAATTTCAACCACAAAAACTAAAAAACTATGCCACGTTCAGTAAATAGTGTAGCTTCTAGAGAAAGAAAAAAGAATGTATTAAAACACGCCAAAGGCTTCTTTGGTAGAAGAAAAAATGTATGGACTGTAGCGAAGAACGCAGTCGAGAAAGCATGGCAGTATGCATACACTGGCCGTAAGTTAAAGAAAAGAGATATGAGAACTCTTTGGATAGCGCGTATTAACGCTGCTGTGAGAGAGCATGATTTATCTTATTCTAAATTTATTAATCTTTGCTCTATAAAAGGTATCGAGATGAATAGAAAAGCTATGGCAGATTTAGCTTTAAATAATCCAGATGCGTTCAAAGCCCTAGTTGAAAAGGCTAAAGGGTAAAAGGACCTTATAACATATTCTATAGAAATCCACTCAATGAGTGGATTTTTTTGTAACTCAAACTCAAATTACCATCAATTAATTTTTTTTAAATTAATCCTAGGAATAAATAGTTAACTTTGTAGCTTGATGTTTAAAATCCGATATTTTATTTCCTCACTTATTATAAGTACCATCTTTTCTTGTAAAGATGCCCAGTATGTTGTTCGACAGACTGATAAGAACGTAAAATATAAATATGCCATGGATTGGTATATGAGCAAAAAATACATGGAAGCCATTCCTGTGATAGAAAATGTCATGCCTAGTTTTAAAGGAACTGACACGGCGGCTAATCTTTATTTTATGCTAGCAGATTGTTATTATCTAAATAAGGAGTATTCAGTAGCAGCTTATCATTTTAAAACGTTTCGAGATATATATCCGAGAAGCTACAAAGCGGAAGTCGCTGCATTTAAAATAGGAGAGTGTTATAAGAATGAAATACCAAGGCTAGAGCTCGAGCAAACAGATAACGAAAAAGCGATAAATTATTATCGAGCATTTATAGCTGAATACCCTAAAAGTCCTATGGTAGAGCAGGCTAATGCTGAAATAGAAAAGCTCAATGTTAATCTAGAGCAAAAGGCACTATTAGCTGCGGATTTATATTATAAAACAGGAAACTATAGAGCTGCTGCAGTAACCTATAAGAACGTATTGAATCAGTATCCAAAAATTAAATCCTATGAAAGTCTTTTTTATAAAATAGGAGTAGCTCATTTTAAGTTTGCTGAAAAGAGTATTCTGTCTAAGCAGGCTGAGCGATATGAAGTAGCGCTCAATGAGTGCCAAAATTTTGTCAATAGATTCCCAAATAGTAAATATTCACCAGAACTTATATTGATTCAAGATAGATGCAGAGTCAATATTTTACTCTCTTCCCTCCGTAATGCAAGCTCTAATTTTAATCTTGAAGAAAGACCTCTGCATTTTAATCAATCATTGGAGCTATATGATGAATATCTACCAGAAATAAAAGAAGTCCCAAGGGAATTAAATAGTTATAAAGACAAATGTTACTTAGGCGTCATTCAGTCCTACTATTATTTATTAGATGGCATTAAAGATAGAGATCTCTTAGCCGAGCGTCAGAATCAATTTCAAGACAATTATTATAAACTGATTAATAAATTTACGAATAACAGCCCAGAGCTGCGTCAAGCGGAAGAATTATTTAAAAAAGTAAATCAAATAACTAAATCATAAATTATGAGTAAAATAGCTGATTATCAACAATCTAATACAACAGGTGTCATTGGAACCCAAAACTTAGATGAAATCTTTAGTAATACTGGAAACCTCTATCAATCAATTGTAATCATAGCTAAGAGAGCAAATCAGATAGCCAATGAATTGAAGACAGAGCTTCATTTTAAGTTGGAAGACATGCGAAAAATCACTGACGAGATAGATGAAATAACAGAAAGTCGTGAGCAAATAGAGCTATCTAAGAAATACGAAAAATTAGCGCATCCTACTTTGATAGCTACAAGTGAGTTTCTAGATGGCAATCTAGAATATAAGCATCTAGATTGATAGTCCCAAAGAATGACTTCCTTAGAAGGTAAAAAAGTATTACTTGGAATTACAGGCAGTATTGCGGCCTACAAGTCTTGTTTCCTTATACGTGAATTAATCAGGGCTAAGGCAGAGGTGAAGTGTGTGGCAACAAAGTCCGCCCTTGATTTTGTTGGTGGTACAACACTTTCTACACTTTCTAAAAATGAACTAGTTTCAGATCTAAACTCTGGAAATAATTGGAATAATCATGTAGAGCTAGGTTTATGGGCAGATGTAATGATTATAGCCCCAGCTTCTGCCAATAGTATAGCTAAAGCAGCCAATGGTATTTGCGATTCTGCTCTCATGGCCGTTTATTTATCGGCAAAATGCTCTGTATTTTGGGCTCCTTCTATGGATTTAGATATGTGGAATCACCCCGCTACGCAGGGTAACATTGACAAACTTATTTCTTATGAGAATAAAATTATTCCTGTAGGAGAGGGCGAATTGGCCAGTGGACTTATTGGTAAAGGTAGAATGGCTGAAGTCATTGATATTATCGAATTCTTACGTTATAATATTTTATAGACGTCTCTATTTATAACGGATCAATTGTAAACGATTAAACCTAATGGGACTTATATAGTTGTTTAAAGATGATAGACCATTTTTAGTACCTCTCTATTGAGAACCAAATTCTAACCTTTTTATCCCGTACTTTGAAAGAAAACGGTCTTTAAAAAACAATAATGCTTAGCTTAGATTTCTTTCCTTATTCTATCGGCTAGTTTTTGACCAGTAAATCCTTCGTAGTCTAATACTTCGGATAGCAGACCTGGCTTAAACCAACGTTCGCCCATAGAAATACTTTGCAGGGGAGCTGTCTTTTGATTTCTAGCTAAGATTTCACATACCTTAGAATATAAGCCACCAGTGCTAAAGTGATCTTCAATCATCACTAGTTTACTAGTGGTTTCAGTCAATTGCAAAATACATTCCTCATCGATAGGCTTTAAGGAGCGCATATTGATCAGTCCTACAGAAAGTCCGTCTTTCTCTAAAATTTCCTTGGCTATGAGTGCTTCTTCCAATAGAAAACCATAAACCAATAGTGTTATATCTTTACCTAGGGCTAAGATTTCCGCCTTACCTATTTCAAATGGTTGAGTATGTTCTATCTTAGCTGGTCTAGGATTCACTCTTAAATAGGTAGGATGTGGAGAATCCCAAATGGTTTCTAGCATTAAGCACATATCATCATTATCAGAAGGGCAAAAAACCTGCATACCCGGTATTAAACTCATAAGTCCTACATCTTCTAGAGACTGGTGAGTAGGGCCATTTCCATCTGATAAAAATCCAGGAATCCAGCCACTGAGCTTTATAGGCAAATTTGGTATTCCAACATCATTGCGAATAAACTCATAAGCTCTGAATAACAAAAAGTTCGTAAGCGCATGGCAGATAGGCTTTCTGCCGCGAAGTGCCATACCAGCAGCCATAGCTATCATATTCTGTTCGGTGATGCCAACATCTATAAACCTATCTCCAAGCAAGGGAGGAAGATCTCGAACCACAGCTCTATTTTCTGCAGTGAAAACCACTACATTTTCATCTTTTAATGCGTAGTTTTTTATTATTTCTGGATAATTCATGATTATCTATTTTTAGATCAGATGCTAATTGACAGTTAGTTTTCTCTTGATTTCGATTTCTTCATACGCTTCTATAATATCACCTACTTGAATATCATTGAAATTGTCAATGTTAAGGCCACAATCTTGTCCATGGATGACTTCTTTGACATCATCTTTAAATCTCTTAAGAGAGGCTAATTTACCTGAATGTACAACGATGCCTTCTCGTATGATTCTCACCTTAGACGTTTTCGTCACCTTGCCATCTGTCACATAGCACCCCGCTATGGTACCAATCTTAGTGATCTTGAAGATTTCTTTTATCTCTATGTTACCTGTTACTTTTTCCTCTACTGTCGGCTCAAGCATACCTTCCATGGCAGCTTTGATTTCATCTATAGCTTGATAAATTACTGAGTAATGTCTAATATCAATGCTTTCTCTTTCTGCTATAGCTTTTGCTTGAGCAGAAGGCCTTACTTGGAATCCAATTATAATTGCATCAGAAGCCGAAGCTAATAATACATCTGATTCTGTGATGGCTCCTACTGCTTTATGCAGAATATTCACCTGTACTTCTGGAGTAGATAATTTGGTCAATGAATCTGAAAGTGCTTGAACTGAACCATCCACATCACCTTTGATGATGATGTTGAGTTCTTTAAATGTACCTAGAGCTAATCGTCGACCAATTTCATCTAGTGTAATATGCTTTTTAGTTCGTATTCCTTGTTCTCTTTCTAATTGAGATCGTTTATAGGCTATATTTTTAGCTTCTTGTTCGTCTTTGAATTCTCTAAACATCTCTCCAGCGGAAGGAGCACCATTTAGTCCTAGAATTTGAACGGGCTCGCCAGGATATACTTTAGTCACTTTAGTTCCTGTATGATCATACATGGCCTTTATTTTCCCATAGTTAGAGCCTACTACTAAGAAATTTCCCACATTAAGAGTGCCTGATAAAACTAGTACTGTGGCTACATAACCCCTACCTTTATCAAGAGAAGCTTCAATAACTGTTCCCGTGGATAATTTTTTAGCATTAGCTTTGAGCTCGAGCATATCCGCTTCGAGAAGTATTTTCTCTAAAAGTTCTTCTATACCCAATCCTGATTTCGCAGATATTTCTTGATCCTGAAATTTACCACCCCAGCTTTCTACAAGGATATTCATTTCAGATAATTGAGTCCGAACGCCTTCAGGGTTAGCCCCCGGTTTATCTATTTTATTAATAGCAAATATCATAGGCACATTAGCCGATTGCGCATGACTAATAGCTTCGCGAGTCTGCGGCATTACCTTATCATCTGCTGCTACGACTATTATCGCCACGTCAGTTAATTTAGCGCCTCTAGCACGCATCGCTGTAAATGCCTCGTGACCTGGAGTATCTATAAAGGTAATTTTTCTATCATGTTTAGGCACTTTTACGTCATAAGCACCTATGTGCTGCGTGATTCCGCCAGCTTCCTTGTTAGCTACATTTGCATTTCGAATATAATCTAGTAGCGAGGTTTTACCATGATCTACGTGTCCCATAATAGTAATAATAGGAGCTCTAGATGTTAGGTCTTCTGGATTATCCACTTCTTCTTCTATTTCGGTGCTATCTTCTACAGAAATGAATTCTACTTCATAATCATATTCTGAGGCTAAGAGCTCAATTATTTCAGCGTCTAATCTTTGGTTAATCGAAACGACTAACCCCATACCAAAACAGAAAGTTATAAGCTCCGTAGGCTGCTTATTCATAAGTGATGCTAACTCGCTGACAGTTATAAATTCTGTGATTTTTAACTTACCGTCATTTTCAATATCAGCTAGTTGTTGTGCTTTCTCGGCATGGTCATCTCTTTTCTTCTTGCGGAGTTTCTGACGCAGGTTTTTAGGAACCTGCACCTGAGCCGGCTTTTCAGGTCTTTTCTGGCCATCTGTGCTAGTTTCTTTTTCGAATTTATCTTTCTTCTTTTTCTTATCAAAGAAGAATTTTGCTTTATCAGGTTCACTAGCTATGACTAGCCGCTGCTTTTCAGGATTTGTTTCGTTAATTCTTGAGCGTTTCTTTTTAGCATCTAAATCATCCTCCGTTTTTATTTTTTCAACTATGGGTCTCTTAGGCGGCTCTTCTTTCTTTTCTTTTTTAGGTTTTTCCTTTTTTTCTGCGGTGAGACTTTGCAGATCTACTTTACCTAGTTGCTTTAGCCCTTCTATTTTCTGAAATATGGTTTCTATATGCTCTACAGATTCACCCTCTTCTTCAAAACTAGGATCCTCTTTAGGGGCATCCGTAGCATTATTTATATTAGATAATTCTTTAGATTTATTTTCGGAAATCTTAGGTTTCCGTGGTCTTTTTTCGACTACCTTTTCCTCTTCAATAGGTATTATTTTTGCAAGAGTTTTCTTAGGTTTTTTATTACCTAGATTGTCTATATCTAGTTTATTTAGAATCTTTAGCTTAAGTGTTGGTTTTTCAATCTCCACTTTTTCCATTGTTTCCTCAGAAACGATAGTAGTATTAGGTTTCAATTTATCTTTAGCTTCTTTTTCTGGAGATGGTATTTCCTTTTCTTCTATAGTCTCTATCTTTGGCGATGCAGAGATTAATTTTTCCTCCCTTGGCTTATTATGCTGCGAGAGAAACTGAGCAGATTCTTCTTTCAGATCATGTTCTGAGCTATATTTTTCATTTAGCACCACAAACATGTCGTCCTCTATCTTTGCGTTTGGATTATCTGCTATAGAGAATCCCTTATCTGTAAGATATTGAACAATTTCCTCCCTAGCTACATTGAAGTATGAGGCTGCTTTTGCTAATCTTGTCGGTTTTATTAAGGACATTTATTACTTTATTCTTGAATAATTTTTTTTCTTCTTGTAGTATCTCAAAGAAGGGTGTTTTTATGATTTGTCAAATTCTGATTTAAGAATATGCATTACGTCTCTTATCGTTTCTTCTTCTAAATCAGCTCTTTTTGCCAACTCGTCTACTGTAAGACTTAATACACTCTTAGCCGTATCACAACCTACTTTTTTTATTTCATCTATAATCCAGCCCTCTATTTCATCTTTGAATTCATCGAGGTCTATATCTTCTTCGTCCGTATCGATATCTCTATAAACATCTATTTTATAATCTATCAATCTACTAGCTAGCTTGATGTTTACTCCATTTTTACCTATAGCTAGAGATACCTGATCAGGTTCTAACCATACTTTGACTCGTCTATTTTTTTCATCTATCTCTACAGAGTTTATAGCTGCTGGTGCTAGAGATCGCTGAATAAAGAGTGGAAAATTAGTTGTATAATTTATTATATCTATATTTTCATTTTGTAGCTCACGCACTATTCCATGAATTCTAGATCCTTTGACTCCTACGCAGGCACCTACAGGATCTATTCTATCATCATAGCTTTCTACAGCTATCTTAGCTTTTTCACCAGGCTCGCGAACGACTTTTTTAATAGCTATAATGCCTTCCATAATCTCCGAAACTTCTAATTCAAGCATAGCCTCTAGAAATTTAGGGTCTGTTCTAGATAATCTAACCTTTGGTAAATTGTTTCGAAGTTCTACATCTTTAATCACAGCACGAACGGTGTCTCCTTTCTTGAAGAAATCACTCTTTATTTGTTCTGATTTAGGTAAGACCAATTCATTTCCTTCGTCATCCATTATAAGGATTTCGTTTTTCCATACCTGGTATACTTCGCCATGAACGATTTCGCCTATCATTTCTTTGTACTTTTTGTACACCTCATCTTTCTCCAACTCAGTGACTCTGGAGTTAAGTGTTTGCTTCGCAGCCATAATGGAGCGTCTAGAAAATTGCTGTATTTCTATCTGCTCATAGGTCTCTTCACCTAGCTCAAAACTCTCGTCTATTAACTTGGCTTCAGTGATTCCAACTTCTTTGACTTCGTCTGCTACAGCGTCATCTTCTACGATCGTTCGTATTTGGTAGATTTCTATTTGACCTTTGTCCGTGTTGACCACTACGTCAAAATTATCCGTATTACCATATTTTTTCTTCAGTGAGGTTTTGAACGTATCTTCAAGAAGTCTCATCATTTTGACTTTGTCTATGTTTTTTTGTTCTTTAAATTCCGAGAACGAATCGATTAAGTCTATAGTGTTCATTGTTATTTCTTTTTAAAATTTGTGGGTACTGGTATGAGTGCTTTTTTAATTTCTGTATAATTTAATATATGTTCTATGTTTTTTTGTTCTTCTTTCGTTTTTTTATTCTTAGCTATTACCTGAAATATGGTTATATTGATATCATTTACATCCTTTACTTCTCCTTCAATTGATATTCCTTTATTCGTCAATATTTCCAGTTTTTTTCCTATTCTTTTCTTGTATTGAAAAGGATGTAATAGTGAATTTGACATTCCTGGAGAGGACACATTGAATGAAAATTTGGTTAAAACATCATCTGATTCTTCCTCTAGTTTATTTTGAATATATCTACTCAGCCTACCACATTGCTCTATCGTTATATTCTCCATCCCATCAGCATAAACATCTATGGAACCTCCCGCTTGTTCTACTTTTACTAGAAATAAATTATACTCTTTACAGAACTCTTCACCCCATTCTTTTATCTTTTCCAAATACATTCTCTATTTCTTAGTTTAAAAAAATAGGGAAGCAAACGTGCTTCCCTATCAATTCTATTTCTAAACGCAAATATAATGCTTATTTTTTGAATGTCAATAGATTTTTTAAAATTAGGTGCTAAGTTCCTTTAATGTATAGAGCATACAATTGTTTTATCATTTTAAACGAAATTATTTTCCACATACTTTATAGAGTGCTTTATTGAAATTTTACACATTTTGATACCCAAGATCATCTAATTTGATTTGCAACAAAAAAGAATCAATTTTTTTTATCATTTAATTCTTATTTTAATAAATTTGTAAAGTGAAATATATATTTTTCTTCATAATTAGCTCTAATCTGGTTTCTTGTAAAATCTCCGAGCCTACCTTCAAGAATATAGGACAATGGCAGATTTCTAAAATCAATGGTACCGAAGTCACTGTTTCGAATACAGCTTATTTCTATAACCCAAATACTGTAGACGGTATAAAAATAAACGGAATCAATCTAGCCGTGCAGACGGAGGGGAAAAATTTAGGTAAATTAGAGATAAGGGAGCCCATCATGACCATTCCTAAGCTTTCAGACTTTCAAATACCGATAAGTTTCGTTATCAATGTCTCAGATTTGATAGGCAATTTATCATCTATAATCAGCATTGTATCAGGTAAAACTGTAGATTTAAGATGTGTAGGGGATGTAAAAGTGGGTTATGCTATGTTTAGTAAATCTATTAAGATAGACCAAACGATTCCAGTGAACATAAAAGACATTAAACAATTATAAATAGAATATATGAAAATTAAGTTATTATTCCTTGCATGCATTATTACCTATCATTCATATGCCCAGTTTTCATGTGGTACTAAGGATAAAGATTATGATCAATGGATTGCAGATATAGGTCGTCCTGAACTCAATCCTGATTATTTAGGTCCACGTTCCATTACTTATATTCCTATTCATTACCACATTGTTTCTAGAGGCAATGGTTTTGGTGGTTATCCACTAAATTACCTTTATTTTATTCATTGTGATATGAATTTCCATTTTGAGAAATCAAAAATCAACATCAGATTTTATATTGACACTGTTAGTTATATAAAATCTGACAACTATTTTGATATCCAAAAGCCTGAGGATATAACGCTTATGGGTCTATATAATACATTAAATCACTGCAATATATATTTAGTTAACGATCCTAGTGGCGCCTGTGGCTATGTGACAGATTTCCCAACAATGAATGATCCATCCCAGCGGAGTGGAATTTTTATTCAGGCCTCTGCTGAAAAATTCGATTGTTCAAATCCAGGAAATAAGACATTACCGCACGAAATGGGTCATTGGTTAGATCTTCGCCATACTTTTTTTAAGTGGGAAGGGAATACCTATCCTCCTAATTTAGCTCAGCATCCTAAAACGGAATGGGAAAATGTGGATAGAACTGGATCATTAGCTAATTGCTTAACGAAAGGAGATGGATTCTGTGATACAGACCCAGATTATCTTCCACAGCGATGGAAATGCCCCTTTTCAGGCGCCCCATTTTCAGACCCTAATGGCAAAACCATACAAATGGACGTCATTGGTAGAAATTTTATGTCTTATTCGGATGATGAATGCTCGGATACCTTTTCACCACTGCAAGCTAAACGAATGGAAGCAGCTATGGCTAATTATACGGATAGAAAAGATCTTCTACTATTAAAAGTACCTGTTTTCCCTGAAATCGGGGCTTTTACATATTTCTATCCTAAACAACAGACCAATCTTAATGCACGTTTTGCTCGAAAAAATTTCCAGTTGAAATTTAATAGCTTGCCCGGCACTACGAAATACTTAGTAACCTTAGGTAAAAGCACTACAACAACGATTAATAATAGTTACGACTTTTTGCCTACAGATCTTCTTATAGATACCTTGATTTCGGATACTTTTCTCACTGTACCTACCTCCAAATTAGGACCTGCACTGAATAATACTTATTTCTATTGGAAAGTGCGCGCTTTCAATAAAATGTCTGCTTGTGGAGATAACGTGATTACAAAACAGGCGTTTAGATTGCGTGATATCAATTTTAGTTTTCAAGGAGTTAATCCTACCTGTAACGGAGATAACGACGGAAAGCTTTTAATTCTTGACAGCACCGGAATGACTACCAATACTTATTTCTACAATGGCAGTAGTGTCTCCGGTAAAGAAATTACTAACAAA
>CANESS010000021.1 GCA_947441115.1 Saprospirales bacterium
CAAAGGCAGCAGCTAAAAAAGCAGCTCCGAAAGCAGCAGCTAAAAAAGCAGCTCCGAAAGCAGCAGCTAAAAAAGCAGCTCCGAAAGCAGCAGCTAAAAAAGCAGCTCCGAAAGCAGCGGCTAAAAAAGCACCTGCTAAAAAAGCAGCTCCGAAGGCAGCAGCTAAAAAAGCACCTGCTAAAAAAGCAGCTCCGAAGGCGGCAGCTAAAAAAGCACCTGCCAAAAAAGCAGCACCAAAGGCAGCAGCTAAAAAAGCAGCACCAAAGGCAGCAGCTAAAAAAGCAGCACCTAGTAAAAAAAAAGTAAGCAAGTAAAAGTAGATTCTAATGTAGCATCTTCTAAGAAAGTTAAGTTAGAAGATGCTACTACAGAATTGAAGATGCCAAAAAGCATCAAAAGGATTCTTGTCTCTCAACAAGAGCCTCAAGGAGAAAGGTCTCCTTATCATGAAGTCAGCAAAAGATATAATTTTAAAGTAGACTTCATTCCTTTCCTAAATGTGGAGAGTATAACTCTTAGAGAGTTTAGAAAATTCAAAATTAATATTCCCGATCATACTTCTGTAATTTTTAATAGTAAAAATGCCATTGACTATTTTTTTAAATTATGTGATGAGATAAGACATAAAATGCCACAAGAAGCGAAATATTTTTGTTCATCAGAACAGATTGCTTTTTATCTTCAAAAATATATTCAATACAGAAAAAGAAAAGTGGTCTATGCCAATGGGACATTGGCAGACTTTCAAAATATTTTATTAAAGCACAAAGCAACTGAAAAATTCATTATGCCATGTTCTTCTGTTGGTATTGGTCAATTGTCTTTATACTTGAAAGCAAACAAGTTTGATTTTAGTGAAGCTATCATGTACAGAATGGTGCCGAACATAGATGTTAAGAAAAGAAACTTTGATTATGACCTAGTAGCTTTTTTTAATATCGAAGGTGTCAAAGCCTTTTTCTCCCTGTATCCAGATTTTAAACAGGGTAGAACTATTATTGGAGGTTTCGGTGAAGCAACACAAATTGAATTAGAAAAAAGGGGATATAGAGTGTTAGTTAAAGCCCCAAGAAATGAGATTAAATCAATGGTTATGGCTATAGAACTACTTTTTAAAGAAAATCCAAACCTAGCTAGATAAAATTTATATTATTGAAATTCAAGTATTTATATATAATACTAAAAATATTGAAAAAAAATTAAAATAAATACACTTATATTTGCGTTATAAACAAGAAGTTTGTGGATTTCCTCAAACTTCATTTAATTTTAAGAAAAATAGATCTAAATGAAAAGATTAAGTTTTTTTAAGTACTCCTTAGCCCTATTGGGTTTTAGCAGTCTTATAGTTTCTTGTGGTGGTGGTTCTTCTAATGGTCAATTAATTGGTGTGTTGCAGCGGCCAAGTTGGCGTACGGAAATTCCTTATGGAATGACTTCTGTGCCTACAGGGACTCTAGTTATAGGACCTAGTGATCAGGATGTCACATTCGACTTAACAGCAAAACCAAAACAGGTCACCATTGGTGGTTTTTATATGGATGAAACTGAAATAACGAACAATGAATATCGTCAGTTTGTCCAATATGTAATTGACTCCAGTGCTAGAACAATTTTACAATTTTTTGTTCAAAATAATAATTCGGATGATTTGACTGCAGGTAATCCTCCTATTGATTGGAAAAAGAAAATCAATTTGAAAGATCCAGAAGTGAATAATTCATTAAGTGCTATGTACCTTCCACAAGATCAGTGGATAAATGGTAAGAAAGAATATGATGTTTCTAAATTAGTTTATAAATATGACTATTTATCATTCAAATCGGCAGCAGCAGGCAAGAATAGTAGAAACAAAGATAGACGTCAGCATGTAAAAACAAAGGCCATACCTGTCTATCCTGACACATTAGTCTGGACACGTGATTTTACTTATTCATTTAATGAGCCTTTTACACGAAATTACTATTCTCATCCAGCTTTTGATAACTATCCTCTCGTTGGTGTAACTTGGGATCAAGCGAATGCGTTTAGCTATTGGAGAACTCATGAATGGAATAAATGGAGAACTTCGAGAGGAAGATCTGAGGCGGAGGTATTTAGACTACCTTCAGAATCCGAATGGGAATATGCTGCGAGAGGTGGAAAGAAAAATGCACCATATCCATGGGGTGGACCATATACAAGAAATCATAAAGGTTGTTTGTTAGCTAATTTTAAACCTACAAGAGGTAATTATCAAGAAGATGGAGGCTTTAAAACAGTGAAAGTAGATTCCTATTTTCCAAATGATTATGGTCTATACAATATGGCTGGCAATGTGTCAGAATGGACAGTAACAGCTTATTATGAAAATACGTATTCTTTTGTGCATGATCATAACCCTGATATCAAATATGATCATTCAAAATTAGATAATGAGTCTATGAAGAGGAAGGTGATCAGAGGTGGTTCTTGGAAAGATGTAGCCTTTTTTATTCAGAATGGTACTAGAATATATGAATATGCTGATTCAGCTAAGTCATATGTTGGTTTCAGATGTATTTCATCTATGCTCAAATAGATTATAAATCAAAAAACAATTTAATCTTAACTTTTAAAATAAACTAAAACTTTCAAATAAAATGGCAAAAAAAGTAGGCGGATTTAAGAAAATAATAGCAATGGCTTATGGTTTAGGTGCTGCGGTTGTAATTTTAGGAGCACTATTCAAAATCATGCACTGGCCTGGAGCAGATGAAATGCTAATTGCTGGTATGGGTACAGAGGTACTTATATTTTTAATTTCAGCTTTCGAGCCTACATATGAGGATTATCAATGGGAAAGAGTTTATCCTCACTTGATGGATGAAAACACTGTTGAAGTAATCAAGGGAGAAGGTGGCTATGGAGAAGGCGGTGGATCTGGAGCAGCTGGCAGTTCTTTGATGGCTCTGGACAATGCACTTTCGAAAGGCAGTTTTGATAATGAAATGCTCAATAGATTAGGAGAGAATTTAGAAAAGTTAAGTGGAAATATAAGCTCCATGAATAGCGTGGCAGATGTTGCAAATGCTACGGAGGGTTATAGTGAAGCTGCGCGCAATGCATCGGCTTCTATGAACTCTCTTCAAGTTGTATTCGAAAAAAGTGCTGAAAGCGCCAAGAATTTAGCGATATCTACTGCTGGTACACAAGAATACCAAGAGCAAATTCAGTTAGTGACCAAGAATCTAACTCAGTTAAATTCGATATATCAAATAGAATTGCAAGATGCTAACAATCATATTAGAAATCTTAATCGGTTTGTAGGTAACTTGTCAGAAGCTATGGAGAGTTTAGAGTCAACCAAAAATGATGCTTTAAATCTTAAAGACAATATGAATGCCCTTTCTAAGAGCCTAAGTTCATTGAACAATATCTATGGTGGCATGCTCACTGCTATGCGTACAGCATAGGAAGTTCAACGAATAAAAACAATTTTGTAAATAATTTAGTAATTAGGTAAAAGAAAAATAATAAGAAATGGCAGGAGGTAAAATATCACCACGTCAGAAGATGATCAATATGATGTATCTCGTATTGACGGCTTTACTAGCAATGAACGTATCTAAAGAGGTAATTAATGCATTTAAGAATGTTGACAGTAGTATTAATAAAACGATTAAAGTTTTAAATGATAAAAATGCCTCAACTTACAGTGCATTAGAAGATGCAGCAGCAGATCCTCAGACTAAAGAAAAAGCGATGATATGGAAACCTATTGCTGGAAAAATAAGTTCATTATCAAATGCTCTCATAGCTGATATAGATAACTATAAAATGGAGATTAAAAAGTCTTCAAACCTCGAAATAAAGGATGGCGAAGAAATTTATAAGTACGATGATCTCAATTCGAACACCCGAATAATGATTAAAAATAAGAAAGGCGAAGAGATATATATTAAGGTAAAAAAGTATAAAGAGGATGTGATTAATGTGCTTAAATCAGCGAATGTTTTAGAAAATATGAAAGCTGCTCATTTGTCACAAATAGTAAATTTTGAAAAATCCTTACCTTGTGAGTTGATTATTCCGAAGAAAAATTCTTATGGCAAGGCTTATCCTCAAAATGCTGAAGGTTGGACTCAATCTAGTTTTTATATGACACCAGCTGTAGCTGGAATCACTGTATTATCTAAAATTCAGAATGATATCAAAAGTTCTGAGGGTATGTTGTCCGATTATTGCTTAGCTCAAATTGGTAAAGTGAAAATTATATATGATAAATTCGCAGCAGTTGCCTCTGCAAATACGACTTATTGCATGCCTGGAGAAGAAATTGAAATCACAGCTGGTGTAGGGGCTTTCAATGATCAAGCCAAACCTAGTGTGACCATAAACGGTGGTGGTGTGGCACTCAACACTGATGGTGTAGCTGTTAAGAAAATACAAGCTGGGGGTCCTGGGGAGTATCCTGTAAATGTAACTATTAGCTTTACGACCCCAGCAGGTGAGAAAAAATCTGTCAATAAGCAGATAAAGTATATAGTCGGTCAGCCTTCGGGTGCTGCGCTTATGCTAGATAAAATGAACGTATTTTACATTGGTTTAGATAATCCGGTAACTGTTTCCTCTGGAACAGGTGATGAAAAAACAAAACTTAGCGCCTCTGGTGGCGGTGTTACTTTGTCTAAGTCAGCTCCTGGCAAATATATTGTGAAGGCTACTACCGTTGGGGAAGCTACCATCACTATATCAGATGCAAAGCAGAATACACCTTTCAAATACAGAGTAAAAAGAGTTCCAGATCCGGTTACTACCATTGGAGGAACAATAAAGGGTGGAAAAATACCAAAAGGAACCTTACAAGTGCAGCAAGGGGTAAAGGCAATATTAGAGAATTTCGATTTTGATGCGAAGTTTACGGTGAATAGTTTTGAATATACCTATGTTCCTAAAAATGGCGATCCTAGAGAAGGTAGAGTAACTGGAGATAGATTTAGCAGCGAGTGGACTAGTGCGGTTAATGCATGTAAGCCAAATGATGTATTTATGATAGAAAAAGTTAAAGTGACAGGTCCGGATGGCTCTATGAGGACTATTACTGGCGTGTCTGTTCAAATTAAAATGTAATTAACAATTAAACGATATAACGTATGAAAAAATTATTGTTTGTATTATTTTCTCTTTTCCTTACAGTGTCTTATGCACAAACTGAAGGTGCGGAAACTGCTCCCCTAGACGAGTTAGAAGAAAAATTAGATGGTGCCTATGAAAAGGTAACTCTTAAAGAAAGAGAGATAATAGCTTATGACCATCTTCGTGAAGCAGATATAAAGTGGAAGAAGAGATTATGGAGAGTTATTGACTTTCAAGAAAAATTAAACCTACCATTTGCTCATCCTAAAATGGGGCTGGTAAATATCCTACATGAAGCTGCAAAAAAAGGAGAAATAGAAGTTTATCAATCCTCAGAAGCTGGAGAAGTATTCAAAGAGCCAATGAATGTTCAAGATGTGGCTCAAATCGGGGCTTCTATTGATACTGTCTCGAGAGTAAACTTTGAAACAGGTCTTGAAGAGAGAGTTGTTACAACCAATACATTTAATCCTGAGACTGTAAAGAAGCTAAGAATTAAAGAAGATTGGTTGTTTGATATTGAAACTTCTACTATGGTAGTGAGAATTCTTGGTCTAAGCTTTATGAGGGAAAAATATAATGAGGCTGGAGAGTATGTAGCTGATATTCCTATGTACTGGATATATTATCCAGATGTAAGAAAGATATTAGCGACTAATCAAGTATATAACATCAATAATGATGCCAATACCACAAGCTGGGAAGATATTTTTGAGATGCGTTATTTCAATAGTTACATCATGAAAGAATCCAATGTACAGGATCGAAGAATTGAATCTTATGCTACTAATTTGGATTTGTTGTATGAGTCGGATAGAATTCATAACGAAATAAGAGATAAGGAAAGCGATTTTTGGGAATACTAGAATATACAGAAATAAAGTAAAATGCACTGCACTCGCAGTGCATTTTTTTTATAGGAATATCAATTTATATATATATTTGCACTTCTAAATTTTTACTGACCGATGGTGTAACGGTAACACAACTGTTTTTGGTGCAGTTTTTCAAGGTTCGAATCCTTGTCGGTCAACTTTCGTCAAGACTGCTTTAATAGCAGTCTTTTTTTTATGCCTATATTTGAACCATGAATATTATTTTGGATTTTGATAGCACTCTTATTCAAGCAGAAAGCCTTGACATTCTTGCTGCTATTTGTAATAGGAGTGAAGCTATTCAAGAAGAAATTAAGCATATTGCTAATTTAGGAATGGTAGGTGAAATTTCAATTCAAGAATCATTATCACAAAGAATAAAGCTTATAAATGCATCTACATCTGATTTGAATGAATTAATAGTTAAATTGATTTCATTTATTTCTCCTAGCATAGAGGCATTAACTGACTTTAAGTCTATTTTTCCAAAAAACTGCTACTTAGTTTCAGGAGGTTTTCTCGAGTATATTATGCCTGTTTGTAAGCGTATTGGTTTTCTAGAAAGCAATATTTTCGCCAATCAATTTGTATTGAATGATGATAATATTATAGATTTTAATAGGAATTTGCCTATAGCCCAGAATATGGGTAAAGTAAAGGTGCTAAATGAACTTAAATTATCACGTCCTATATATATGATAGGTGATGGATATACAGATCTAGAAACTAAACTGCAGGGCTCAGTTGATGTTTTTATAGCTTACACAGAAACCGTATACAGAAATGCCATAGTGAACAAAGCGGATGAAGTATGTAGTGACTTTTATGAAATAGTGAAATTGATTAAAGATAATGACTAAAAAAGTTTTCTTTACAGTTGGACCTTCTGCTATCTATCCCAATGTTGATCTATGGACGAATGAATTTTACGCGAAGGGTTACGCTTCTGAGTATCACCGGTCATCTGCCTTTCAGTATATATATCAGCACTTAGATGAACAGTTGCGTATTTTAATGAATATCCCTTCGACTCATGCTATTTTTCTAGCTAGTTCTGGGTCAGAAATTATGGAACGAATTCTCCAAAATTGTGTTTCAAAATCTAGTTTTCATTTTATAAATGGCGCATTTTCTAAGAAGTTTTATAATTATGCTAAGCGAATAGGGCTAGATACGTCTAAATATGAATCCGATTTCTTTACTGATTTTTACCCATTTATTCACTCCGATACTGAACTAATATGTATTACTCATAATGAGACGAGTACAGGGATTAAAACCAATGAGGAGTATATACATAATATTAAAAAAAGAAATCCTAAAGCTATTTTAGCAGTAGATACTGTAAGTTCGGCGCCATTTGTTGACCTAGACTATAGTTTAGTAGATATATCATTTTTCTCATCCCAAAAAGCTTTTGGTCTTCCAGCAGGCATAGGAGTATGGATTATTAATAAAAATTTAACAGATGCTCTAAATTCTGCGAATTATAGCCATAATCGAAGTGCTCATAATACGATAGGTGACTTATCCAAAAACTATGAAACATTCCAAACGCCATCTACTCCGAATGTTTTAGGAATCTATCTAATGGGCAGAGTTGCCCATGATATGAATGAAAAAGGAAAGATGGAACTTAATAAGGAAATGCTAGATAAGAAATACTTTCTTCAATCTCTTTTTACAATAAATGATTGGCTTGGGCTGAGTCATCATCATCTTAACTCTTCTGATACTGTCCTTTGCACATATCCATTAAAGTCCATAGACGAAGTGAGAAATCTACTTTTAAAGAGCAATATTATTTGCAGTGACGGGTATGCTGAAAACAAAGATAAGCAGCTTCGATTTTCCAATTTTCCGGCGAATAGCTGGAGGGATATAGAATATTTAGGTCAAGTCCTGAAATAGATAAAATTCTCGCCACCATAACTATACACAGCCAATTAAATATGGCCTATAAGTTCAATTAGAAAAACACGTATTTCTAGTGCCAATATTTTATTTAACAATTATTATGCAGACATAAATTATGCATGCATAATAAAAATGTGTTATCTTTGTTTTATGAATAAAATAGTCACAATCGATTATTTATTGCGTATGACTTGGAATACTGTCGCTAAAATGTATAATGAAGAGGCGGCACAGTTTGATTCTACTATGGTGGTAGGCTTCACACTCCTATCTATAGATCCTAAAGAAGGCTCCTTGAGCATGACACTTGGCCCTAAAATGGGTATCGAACCTACTAGTTTGTCTCGGACTCTGACCAAGTTAGAAGAAATGGGATTGATCAAACGAGAAGTCAGTAAATCTGATAAGCGAAATGTTATAATTAAGCTAACGAAGAAGGGCTTAGAAATGCGCGATGTGTCTAAGACCTATGTATTAGACTTTCAGCAAAAGGTGAATGAGGCTTTAACAGAAAAAGAGATGAAACAATTAGTCAAAAGTCTAGATAAAATACAGAAGCTTGCGCAAGAGCAGACAGTGGCAATTAATTCTTAAAAGATAGAAGCATTATAAATAAAATATAAACATCATAAATGAGAACGATAAAAAAAGTTGCGGTTTTAGGTTCAGGAGTTATGGGTTCAAGGATAGCTTGTCATTTCGCTAATGTGGGATTAGAAGTCTTGCTTTTAGATATTATTCCTCCAGAATTGAAAGAAGAAGAAAAGGCCAATCCGACCAAACGAAATAGTTTAGTCAATGCAGCATTGCAAGCAGCTGTAAAGTCTAATCCATCCCCTATTTATAAGTCTTCATTTGTCACAAGAATCAAGACTGGAAATTTCGAAGATAACCTAGCAGAAATCAAAGATTGTGATTGGGTCATAGAAGCGGTGGTAGAGCGATTGGATATTAAGCAATCTTTATTTGAAAAAGTAGAGCTTCATAGGAAACCAGGAACATTGATTACGACCAATACTTCAGGAATACCCATATCTATTCTTATTAAAGGCCGAAGTGATGATTTTAAAAAGCATTTTTGTGGAACGCATTTCTTTAACCCACCCCGCTATTTGCGTTTATTTGAAATTATTCCTTCTCCATTTACAGATAAGAATATTATTCAGTTTTTTGAATATTATGCTGATAAGTTCTTAGGAAAAACTCCTGTATTATGCAATGATACACCAGCTTTTATAGCCAATAGAGTAGGAGTCTTTTCTATGGCAGCTATATTTAAGTTGCAGCAGGAAATTGGACTATCTATTTCAGAAATTGATTCTTTAACAGGAACGTTAATCGGCAAGCCTAAATCAGCCACGTTCAGAACAGCAGATGTTGTAGGACTAGACACCTTAATAAAAGTAGCTAATGGAGTTTATGAATTTTGTCCAAATGATGCATCGCGTGATACGTTCAAAGTGCCAGATTATGTATTGAAAATGGAAGCTAATAAATGGCTTGGAGACAAGACAGGACAAGGATTTTACAAAAAAACTACCGTAGATGGCAAGAAAGTCATCTTAGAATTAAATTTAAATACACTAGAATATAAGGCAAGTGAGAAAACAAAATTTGCTTCCGTAGGTGAAGCTAAATTGGTGGATTCCTTGCGAGCTCGCTTGAAAATATTAGCGAAGGGTAAAGATAAAGCTGCGGAGTTTTTGAATAAATTGAACTATTCCATTTTTAACTATGTATCGCATCGTGTTCCAGAAATTTCTCATGAGCTCTATCGGATCGATGATGCTATGATAGCAGGTTTTGGATGGGAAATAGGCCCTTTTCTGCACTGGGATATTCTGGGTGTGGTAAATATAGTAACCCTAATGAAGGAGCATGGACACCAGCCTGCTTCCTGGGTAGAAGATATGTTGAATGCAGGGCATACTAGTTTCTATAAATTAGAAAATGGCGTACAATATTTTTATGATATTAATTCCAAGGCCTATCAGATCATTCCGGGAAGAGAAAATTTTATAGTACTAGATCATAAACGAAGTCAGACGCCAGTATTTAAAAATACAGGTTGTACTGTTCACGATATTGGAGATGGAGTGCTTTGTGTAGAATTTCAAACCAAGATGAATACCATAGGTGGCGAAGTTCTTGAAGGTATTAATAAGGCTTTGGATATAGCGGAAGCTGACGGGTGGAAAGGAGTTGTGCTGGGAAACAATGCACCTAATTTCTCCGCAGGAGCTAATCTCGCTATTGTAATAATGCAAGCGATCGAACAAGAATGGGATGAATTGAATTTTGCAGTTCGTCATTTCCAAAATACGGTGATGCGACTGCGGTATAGTTCCGTACCGGTAGTGGCGGCACCGCATGGGCTAACGCTAGGAGGTGGCTGTGAAATGTCTATGCATACAGATGCCTGTATGGCTGCTGCAGAGACCTATATAGGACTCGTAGAAGTAGGTGTAGGTGTCATACCTGGTGGTGGCGGTTCCAAAGAATTTGCCCTGAGATTATCCGATAGTTTTGGCGCAGAAGATACGTGGATTCCAAAATTGAGTGAACGATTTACTACCATCGCTACGGCGAAAACCGCGACTTCTGCTTATGAGGCTTTTGATCTAGGAATATTTACAAAAGATAAAGATGCAGTAGTTATCAATCCGGATAGAGCAATTTCTTCAGCAAAAGAAAAAGTTTTAGAACTCTATGATGCGGGATATACAAAGCCTGTGATGCGTGATGATATTTTAGTGCTGGGTAGAACTGGTTTGGCAGCGCTCTATGCAGGAATCGCTTCATTCCAATTAGGGAAATACGCAAGTGCGTATGATGCTTTGATTTCTAAAAAACTAGCTTATGTACTCTGCGGAGGAGATTTGAGTGAACCGACTCGTGTAAGCGAGCAGTATCTTTTAGATCTAGAGCGTGAGGCATTTCTTTCCCTCTGTGGAGAAAAGAAAACCTTGGAAAGAATGCAGAGTATTTTAACTTCGGGTAAACCACTTCGAAACTAATTAAAATTTTGAATTCTTAATTCTAAATATAAAAGTTATTATTCAAAATTCAAAACTTAAAATTAACTAGCAATGGATGCATATATAGTAGCAGGTTTTAGGACCGCAGTAGGAAAGGCAAAACGTGGGGGCTTTCGATTTACTACGCCAGTTGATTTAGGAGCCAAAGTCATAGATCATTTATTGGCTTCTCTACCACTGCTAGATCCTAATCGAATAGATGATATCATAGTAGGTAATGCTGTACCAGAGGCTGAGCAAGGCTTGCAGATGGCGCGATGGATAGCTCTGCGATCAAATTTACCTGAGAGTGTAGGCGGTGTCACCGTCAATCGATACTGTGGGTCTGGAGTAGAGACTATAGCTATGGCTACCGCTAAGATTAAAGCGGGCATGGCAGATTGCATATTGGCAGGTGGAGTAGAGTCTATGAGCCTAGTGCCGACTACAGGTTATAAAATCGCTCCGAATTATGATTTGTCAATTTCGCATCCTGATTATTATATCGGTATGGGATTGACTGCCGAAGAGGTGGCGGAGAAATATGGTATCACACGCGAGGAAAGCGACACCTTTGCATTTCAATCACATAAAAAAGCAGTGAAAGCTATTCAAGATGGAAAATTTAAAGATGAAATTGTTCCGATAGAAGTAGAACAAGTGTTTTACAAAGATGGAAAAAAACAATCCAAAAAATTTATCATAGATACAGATGAAGGACCTCGTGCAGATACGACTCTGGAGGCATTAGCCAAACTAAAGCCCGTGTTTAAATTAGGCGGTCAGGTCACGGCAGGAAATTCTTCGCAGACGAGCGATGGCGCTGCATTTGTGCTGGTGATGAGTGAGAAAATGGTCGTGGAGTTAAAGCTAACACCTATAGCTAGAATGGTTACTTCTGCCACAGTGGGTGTCGATCCTAGAATCATGGGTATAGGTCCTGTAGCTGCTATTCCTAAGGCATTGCAATTAGCAGGATTGAAAATATCAGATATAGATTTGATAGAACTAAACGAAGCTTTTGGTGCACAATCACTCGGCGTGATGAAAGGATTGCCAGATTTGAATCCAGACATCATCAATGTGAATGGCGGTGCGCTAGCCTTAGGTCACCCATTGGGGTGTACAGGCACTAAATTGTCCATTCAATTATTCAACGAAATGCGAAGAAGAAAAAATAAATACGGAATGGTGACAGCCTGTATTGGAGGTGGACAAGGAATTGCTGGCATATATGAACTACTTTAAGATTTGAAACAACTAAACAAAACTGATAACGGAAAAAACTCAATCATATGGATACAAAAGATACAAAAAAATCAATATTAAAAGGGGGTGAATTTTTGGTTAAAGAAACTAATCCACAAGATACGTTTATTTTCGAAGATAGTTCAGATGAACAGTTAGCATTTATAGAAGCTGCCAATGAATTTATCGATAAGCGAATCGCCCCAAATTATGATGCCATAGAGCATAAAGAATATGAAAAGGTAATAACCCTTTTGGAAGAAGCAGGAGAATTAGGTTTACTCGGCATGGGTATTCCAGAGGAATATGGTGGTATGGGTGCAGACTTCAATACAGACTGCCTAGTGTCTGAAGGTTTCGGTAGATCTCAATCATTCAGTGTGGCTTTAGCTGCGCATGTGGGTATTGGTACTTTACCTATCTATTATTATGGTACAGAAGCTCAGAAAAAAGAGTGGTTGCCAAAGATGGTGAGTGGAAAAGCCAAAGCTTCCTACTGCCTGACAGAGCCTGGCTCTGGAAGTGATGCACTAGGTGCTAAGTCGAAAGCAGTCTTAAGTGAAGATGGCAAGGAATGGATTATCGATGGACAAAAAATTTGGATAACCAATGCAGGCTTTGCGGATGTATTCACCGTTTTTGCTCAAGTGCAAGAAGATGCGCGATTAGAAAATAAAAAAGGTTTCACAGGATTTATAGTTCCTAAAGGAGTGGCTGGTTTGAGTCTAGGTGCGGAAGAGCATAAAATGGGTATCAATGGTTCATCTACTCGTCAAGTATTTTTTGAAAAGATGCGAATTCCTGTAGAAAATGTACTAGGAGAAATAGGTCAGGGACATAAAATAGCCTTTAATGTATTGAATATTGGTAGAATCAAACTTGGTTTATTAGCCATAGGAGGTTGCAAACAGGGAATTATTTCTGCTTCGACCTATGCGTTGGAGCGCTCGCAGTTTGGCATACCAATCGCTAAGTTTGGAGCTATAAAGCATAAATTAGCGGAGATGGCTATTCGAACGTATGCACTAGAATCCGCTTCCTATAGAACGACAGGTTTGATTACAGAAAAAATCGAGGAGCTCTTAGAAGCAGGAACTGAAAAGGTTCAGGCAAAAATTGATGCCGCTGATGAGTATAGTATAGAAGCAGCTATATTGAAAGTCTATGGAAGCGAGACAGGCGATTATGTCAGTGATGAAGCTGTACAAATTTTCGGCGGTATGGGTTATAGTGAAGAAACAGCAGTTAGTCGTGCTTATAGAGATAGCCGCATCAATAGAATATTTGAAGGGACAAATGAAATCAATCGACTCCTTACAGTAGGCACTATTATCAAACGCGCCGTGCGAGGTAGAATCAGTGTTATGGGTCCGGCTATGGCTATTCAGCAAGAATTGATGTCTATTCCATCTTTTGAAGCGGAAGAGGAAACTACATTATCTAAAGAATTTAAAGCCATAGCGCAAGCAAAAAAAGCCATACTGATGATAGCAGCAAGTGCTGGTCAGAAATATGGAGAGAAGATACAGAAAGAACAAGAAATCATGATGTATCTCGCAGATATGTTGATTGAGGTATTCGTAGCGGAGAGTGCTTTAGTGCGCACTGCCAAACTGATCTCTGCAAAAGGTGAAGAAGCTTGTTCCCTTCAAATCGATGCCACTAAAATCCTAATCAATGATATGGTGGACAAGGTCAATATCTATGGAAAAAATGCGATAGCTTCTCACGCCGAAGGCGATATGGTACGTATGATGATGATGGGTCTCAAACGCTTCTCCAAATACGAACCCTACAATACGATAGCCGCTCGCCGACGCATAGCTGATAAAGTGCTAGAAGAGAAAGGGTATTGTTTTTGATAGAGAATCTCAATAATTTCAAGACAATATTCCCATAATGCAAAGGACTAAGATGTAAGTTTTTTTAACCACATTCTATTCATACCCTGCACTTCTGCGTTTTTATCAAAGAAATCGTTAAGATTGAATTTTACTTGATGTGGGTTTTGAGTTAGCGTATTCCAAATGATGAGTCCATTGAGGCTTGTGATTGATTTTAATTTTTCCCAGTAGAAAAAATCATTTAGAAAATCTGGAGTCTGAGTATCTATAAATAGGTCTACTAGAATGAGGTCGAACATGGCATGCACCGTATCGATTTTATCTGCAGATTTGGAGATGATTTGTACATCAGAGTAGTCATAATATTTTTCTAACCATGCAAGAATTTGAGGATTATTTTCATAGGCTGTTAGCTGATTAATGTTCCCATTTTTCTTTAGTAAATAAACGACACTGCCTAGACCTAATCCAAGCACTAATACATTATTAAATTCTTTAGTATAGATACCTAACCTATGGAAACATTCATTAAATGCCTGTTCTAAACTGTCATTGGATTGATTAGCATTTTTTGAATTAAGGATTAGTTTATTTTTTGATAAGACTAATTCTAGTTCGTATGGTGTGGAGCTTTTTTCTATAGTTACAGGGTAGAAAAAACTAGCTAGTTTTAGGGAAAAAGGAAAGGATTTTTTTAATTTCATAAGATAGCCACGAATTCACAAATTTTCTTTTAAGGACTGACTTTTTAACGCAAAGATGACAAAGGTTTTCGCAAAGTAATCAAAGGAATTTCAATTTGTCGCATTTTCAAATTTAGCCTTCGTTACATCAACTCATCATCACATTGTCAAATCATTGCATCAACCCAAATACACTCCTGTACCTTCTCTTAATATCTCATGTGGACTGGTAGTCAAATCTACAATAGTGGTCGGCAGTTCTCCGCATATACCGCCATCTATGATTAAATCCACTTTGCCATCGTAGCCGTCAAAAATTTCATCGGCTGTGGTAGCATAGGGGCTATCATGCTCTATCTGAATACTGGCAGAAAAAAGGGGTTTGTTTAGTGCTTTTATCAATCGGATGACGAGAGGATAATCTGGAATTCGAAATCCAATCGTTTTTTTATTGTGTTTGAAGATTTTACTTGCTTCTTTATTAGCCTCTAGAATAAAGGTAAAAGGTCCAGGCAGGTGCTGTTTCAATGCTCGAAATTCGACATTGGATACCTGTTTTGCAAATTCACTGAGGTGACTATAATCTGAGCATACTATACTAAATTGTGCTTTATCCTCTCGCACACCTTTTAGCTGACAGATGCGCTTAAAGGCCTTTTCACTATGAATACTGGCCCCTAAAGTATATACACTATCGGTAGGATAAATGATGACTCCGTCATTTTCTAAAACATCGATAATCTGTTTTAGTCCTCGTTCGTCCGGTTTATGAGCATCTATGCGTAGGAGCTTAGTCATTTGTTTTTTATCATAAAACTTTCAGTGTAGATTTATACATCCTCCTTTTCAAAGGCTTTCCATTGCTTTATAACTCGCTCCGGTATAGGTATGGTCTTTTGATTTCGGACATCATAGAAAACTTGCGTGGATTGACCTGTAGCCGCTAGTTTTTCAATACCATTTTTCTCAAAAGTAATGGCATAATGAAAGACAAAGCTTTTATCCCCAATATCTCCGATGCGCAAATAAACCTTGATATCTCCAGGATAGAAAATAGGTCTGAGATAGTCTACCTTGATAGAGGCTATGATATATTGTTCTTGACTCCAATCCCACTGATTCACGTCTCTATTGTAGTAATAGCGGGCTGTTTCAAAGTAAGTTAAATATACCGCATTATTCACATGACCGAACTGATCTATATCCTTCCAGCGAAGCTGAATGGTTGTGCTATACTGAAATGGAATTAACTGCGGTATCAATTCTTGGCTATTTGGCGTTGATTAGACTTTCTAATTTTTTCAAGGTCATGTTAGGCTCAGCGAATGGATAATCACGGATAGCCTCTTCATATATCTTGGGTTGTTTGGTCTTTATCTTTTTCAAAAACTCTATGCTATTTCCTCTGATACCAGGGTGAAAGTATAGCGCACCCTGTATCATAGATTTAGTAATATCTATATCCATGATGTCATGCTCCATGAGAAAGGTGATGGCAGGTACTCGAGATCTAAATTCATTGCTCTGAGAGGCTAAAAATTTCATTTTATCCTTAGAGCCAGGATACTTTTCCTTCAGACTGCTATCAGCTAATATATTGGAGTGATAGAGATAAATGAGATTATTCATAATGCCAGTTTGATTCTCGATAGATTTCAGCCAAGTCATCTTTTCTGTAGGATAAAGTTCGATTAGTTTATTGACGGCATTTTCTACATTCACATAGGAAGAATCATTTAATCTATCAATAAGCATTTTCTTTAGGGTCTCATCGTTGAAATGAACTGACTTAATGGCATTTCTTCTTATCTGCACATGAGCGTCTGTTAAGCTATGCATGAGTATATCTTTAGCAAACTCGTCTCCATTGCTTTTCGCAACTTGCTCTGTGATTTCATTTTTGACTAGGCTAGAAGTCTCTTTGTGATATACATTGAACAAGGTTTTATTTTTTTCTACCCATGCTACATCTTTTAGGTTCTCAATAGCCTCTAATCGACCAAAGGTAGTTTGACTCTTTTCTGCTATAGCTAGTAATGTTTTCGTATCATAACTATACTTTATTTTACGAAGAAACTGCATATTTTCATCTAGTAAAACAAAACTCACTGCAGCATTCTGCTCCAAAGGAACGAAGAAGGTATCCATGGTATTCGATAAAGTAGCAGGGACATGCTGTATAGTGCCGTTTACATAATAAATTGAAAGCTTCATAGGTAATCTAAAGTTGCCCACTGTGGCATCCATATTGTGAATTTGCTGAGTGGTTGCTTTTAGATTTTTACCATCTATTGTATAATTAAAATCTATTACAGGCTCACCTCCTCTATGTATCCACTGGTCAAAAAACCACTTGACATTGCGGCCTGTGGCTTCGTAAATAGACGCTACCAGATCGCTGGTCTCTACATTCTGATGATAAAATCTGTTTAAATAGAAGGCTATAGATTTTCTATAATGATCATTTCCCAATTCATTGCGAAGCATATCGAGCACAAAACTGCCTTTAGGATAATGACGTGATGACCCCGATGCTGTATGAGCTACAGGGAGGGAATTGGCCCTTCCAGCTCCCAATGATGCTTCTAGCTCACCTTTGCGAATCCAGTCAAACATATCGTCTCCTTTGAGATATTGGAGAAATTTTTTGGAGTAATGCGTAGCGTAGCTTTCATGAAGCCAGTGGTGTGGTCCGCTGCGCTCGGTGATTAAATCGCCAAACCATTGGTGAGCTAGTTCATGGGCATTCACAGCTAGGTAGCCTCGCTCCTGCTGACCGCGCCAGTCTTGATGCATGTAATCAGCGAATATGGTCGAAGAGGTATTTTCCATAGCACCGTAGAGAAAGTCTTGAGTCGGTACATTTCTATAAATTTTACCCCAGGGATATCGCACCATGATTTCATCTTCAAACCAATCCATCATGACTTCACTATGCTGATACGTGGGCTCGAAGTATTCCGGTTTATCATGATAGTAGTATTGCTCCATGACGATGCCACCTTTTGACTTTTGATTTTTAAATTTGTAATCTCCTGCCGCTATCATCGACAGATACAGTGCATGCTGGTGATCTAGTTTATAGGTCCAGGTCTTCGTCTTATCTTTATTTTGAATAGTAGAGATTAGCTTACCATTCGATACTACAGGATATTTATCATTAAATGTGACTTTCATCGTCATACGCAGTAGATTAGCAACGTCATCTATCCCTGGTATGTAATGTCTATTATCTACCCCTTGGCCTTGTGTCCATATTTGTCGGTAAGCATTGGTGTCAGGGTTATTCCAGTTGAGAAAATAAATACCTCTCGTCGGATAGCAATGATAGTCAATGACCATTTGGTTGGTGTCAGGTCTATTTTTAGGAAGATAAACGATGATTCCTGCGCTATCCATTCTGAATTTTACCTCTTCGTTATTAATACTAATTTTCTGAACCTGAAACTGTATAGCATCAAATAAGAAACTATCGATCTCTTTTCTGAGTTGGAGAAATTTATAGTTGGCTCTGCCTTCTACTTTTCCTTCTTTTTCTTTGAGTTTTATTTCTAAAACTAAGTCGTAGGGTCTTATGTTTTTCTCCCGGGCAGTGCCTTGGTCAAAATGATAACATATGGGTTCTTGAGAAAAAAGATTGGAAGATATCAGTAGTAAAAGTGAAAAGGTGTATTTCATGCTTATAAATCTAGATAAGAAGTAAAAATACTGATTTTAGACAAAAATGAAGTGATAATTAGGGAGGTAATGATGAATTTAGTCGCCTTTTCAACTAAAAACTTACCCAGCCTTGCGCTTTGAGGTCAAATGTATTACCACCTCTAGATTTAAGTTTGAGGCCATCTTCTGCTTTGGTTATCACACCAATTATAGAGATTCCTTCATTTTGAATAATTTTTTCTCTGTCTTTCTGATCTATGGTGAATAATAGTTCATAATCTTCGCCGCCGCTCAATGCACATACGGTGGGGTCTAGATTGAATTTCATCGCTTGGTCATAGGCCATCTGATCTATTGGAATTTCTTTTTCCTCTATGAGGCATCCTAGTTTTGATTGACTGCATATATGCATCAGTTCGCTACTCAGTCCGTCGCTGATATCGATCATAGCATTTGGAAGAATATTCTCTGATTTAAAATAGTCGATAACCTTCTTTTTAGCCTCTGGCTTGAGTATACGCTCTATAAGATAGCTATTTTCTTCCGTTATCTCCGGCTTCATATTGGGGTCTTCGAGATAGACTTGTTTTTCTCGAATGAGGATTTGTAATCCTAAATAGGCCGCACCTAGATTGCCAGTGACACAGATAAGGTCGCCTTCTTTCGCCTGATTTCTATAAACTATTTGATCTTCTGCCGCTTCTCCTATGGCTGTGATAGATATAATCAGACCTTTTGGTGAGCTAGTAGTATCTCCTCCTATGACATCTATACCATAATTTTCACAGGCGAGATATATTCCTGCATATATTTCCTCCAAGGCTTCTACCGAAAATCGATTACTCACCGCTATGCTGACAGTGATATGCTTGGGCGTGCCGTTCATGGCATATATGTCGGAAACATTTACCACTACAGCCTTATAGCCCAAATGCTTTAAGGGAGTATAGCTCATATCAAAGTGAATATCTTCGACTAGAAAATCCGTAGTGACGAGTGTCTTGAGTGGCTTTGTATCTATGACGGCACAGTCATCGCCTATAGATTTGATGGTATCAGAATGTTTTGTATTGCCTTTGCTAAGTCGCTGTATGAGTCCAAACTCACCCAGTTCACTTATTTCTGTTCTTTTAGTCATTGCTTGGCTTGTATGATTTAGTTTTAATTATTGCTTTAGTTTGAATTTAAATACAACTGGCTGGTGGTCTGAAAATTCGAAATTTTGTGAAACACCATGACAAGAAATAGCAGATACATTCTTAGAAACCCAAAAGAAATCGATCACTGTGGTGAATGTTTTTTTAGCATCGTAGGCTTTGTCATTTTTTCTATTGGTTGCCGTTTGAGGATCGCATATCCATTGACCACCTTCGGTCAGAGGTTTTACATTGGTCTGTGAATAGTCTCCTTCTTTACCTGCAGCTAGGCTATTGTAGGCGAAATCTGGCGGACACTGATTCCAATCTCCACCGCAGACGATATAGTTTCCATTAGCATCTTCCTTGTCCAGTATCGTTTTTAGATAGGCCATTTCTTCTGCCTTTAGTTTGCCAGAATCATCGTAGGCGCTATTATGAATATTGATGAAAATTAAGTCCTTACTATTGGTCAGATGAAAATATTGAATCAATAGGCATCTGCGCAGGAAAAACAACTGCTTTGGGAAGCCGAATTTACCGGGTAATTGATGGCGCTCTACTTTGTAGGGCTCATATTTAGCGAGTGATAAAAGGCCACTATTGACTTTGCCCATAGGTTCTGTCCATGGCTGGGGTATGTAGTTCACTTTATAGTTATAAGCAAAATGCGAAAAAGGATTGGATTTATGTGCCTGTGCCTTGAGAAAGGAAACTTGATCTAAATAGTAGCTTCTTTTCGAATGAGAATCTACTTCTTGCAATAAGATAAAATCTATGCTAGTATCAGACAGGCTGTTGACTATCCCATCGAAATATTTATGCACCATCTTCTCTTCTGGATTCATCATTTTACCACCATCGTAGAAGAAATCGGATTCTGCACCCAGCCCTGCATAGCCTATATTCCATATCATGGTAGAGAAGGAATCTTCTTCTAGTTTTGATGCCTGATTATTAGAGTACAGTAGCTCTATGATAGGGGGATCGAAATAGGTGAACTTTGCGTAGAGGATGCAGCCTATCACATAGCTAAGAGGAATAAGAAGGATAATGCCGATAATTTTCCAAAAGTTCATAATTAGAATTTCTGTAAAAATACGAACTAATATCATTTGTGTAGTGGAAATATACCAAGTAATTTTGGGTATAATGCCTTGTTAGTAATATCTTAGAATATTTAATATATCTCTTACGGAATAAGTATCGCCGGATGAGATTTCGATGCGGAAATCAATGGATAAAATCCAATTCTTTGTCAAAACCGTCTTCTATCATAGCTGTACCAAATACGGCTAGCAAGAAACATATAAAACATATAAAGAAGGCTATTTGAATCATCTTGGCGTCGGGATGGGCAGAGAACGTGACGAAAATCCAAGTAATAGGGACAACAGTGCCTCTCACAAAATTAGGAACTGTGGAGCTAGCTGTAGCTCTGAGGTTGGTTCCAAACTGCTCCGCACTATTGATAACAAATAGTGCCCAATAGCCTGTAGCGAAACCTAAGACATACGACATGGTGTAGTAGAAATTAGGCTTCTGGTCTGTAGTAAACATAAAAACACAGCTAGCAAAAAAGGCCATGGTGAGATAGATGTAAATCACCGTTTTTCTATTTCTTAGCAACTGACTGAGCACCCCACTCACTATATCGCCAGTGGATAGTCCTATATATGTCCACATAATGCAGATAGGCACTTCTATATGTATACCACTATTTTTAAATGCAAATCGGTCGCCTAGATTAATCAATACACCGATGATAAACCAAATGGGAATACCAACGGCTATGCAGCTCATATATATTTTCAATAAATCACCGCTAGATACAATCTGCCATAGACTTCCTTTCTTGACACCTGATTTCTCC
>CANESS010000022.1 GCA_947441115.1 Saprospirales bacterium
CAGTATAATTTCTGTACTTTTCCTCTAAAAGTTTGGCTTCCGTATGGTGATAATCTGCCGAGGATAAAACAATATCGCAGTCTATTTGTCTGCTGTTTATTTTGACTCCAATTGCTCGACCTTTTTCTACTATTATTTGTTCTACATTAGTATCTGCGATGATTTCTACCCCAAGACTTGTGGCAAGTTGAGTCATGCCTTCCACTATTTTTACCATGCCTCCCATTGGGTAGAAGGTGCCCTGCTTCATAGCTGCGTAATTCATGATGCTATATAACGCAGGTATTTTATCTGCCATGGCTCCTAAGAAAATGACCGGAAATTCTACAATTTGTCTCAGCTTTTCATGGCGAAAAAGGCCCCTAACTTCATAGCTTAAAGGGCTAAACAAATTGGTTTTAAACACTTGCTTTATGATATCCCAACGAATAAATTCCAATAGACTATGACATGGTTTGTAGACCAAGTCTGTCATACTAATGTGATATTTATATTCCGCATTTTTTAGAAAATCTCTCAATTTCAAGCCACTACCTTTCTCTATATTTTCGAAGGATGTTTCTAGTTCTTCGGACTGATTCGATATGGGAAAGGATGATCGATCAGGAAAAATGACTTGAAAACCTGGGCTCAATTTTTCTAGAGTATAAAAGTCTTCTACCTTTTTGCCAAAATCATTAAAAAAACGCTCAAATACATCCGGCATCCAATACCAGCTTGGCCCCATATCATATTTGAATCCTTCCGCTTCAAATAGTCTTGCTCGGCCTCCTACTTGACTGTTTTTTTCTAGTACAGTTACAGAATAACCCTGATGGGCTAAATAACAAGCTGAAGAAAGGCCAGAAAATCCTGAGCCTATAATAACAATTTTTTTTTGAGACATGCATGTCTAAATTAAGACATAGCAAAAATAGGAAAAATAAAATAATGGAACGAAATTGTTTAAAAATATTTAATTTCGCACGAAATTGTCCTATATTATGCAGGAAACCTATACTCAAATTTTAGAGTCTATTTTAGAATATCAAAAAGAAAACCATATTAGCAATAGTCCTTCAGAATTTGCTCATTGGCTGATAGAGCGAGAGGAGGCTAAATCAAAACCTAAAGCTACTGCCAATGTAGATTTAATATCTATGAATGAGATCGAAGAAGAAATAAGTAGATTATTGGTTGTGATGTATCGATATTCCAAAAGTCATTTGAAGACCTATCTAGCAGATTTTGAAGAAGTGAATCAAGAAGACTTTACCTATATATTTGCTTTAAAGCGTGCAAGTAGTCTCACAAAAATTCAACTAATCGAAATGAATATTCATGATAAAACCACTGGACTTGAAGTCATTCGACGCCTCGTCAAAAGCGGAATGGTAGAGGAGTCAAAAGATAAAATAGATAAGCGCAGTATTCGCTTAAGCTTAACTCCAAAAGGTGAGGAAACTTTTTTCTCATTAAAGACAATGACCAGGAAAATAGCTAAGCTAATTACCTGCGAACTAGCCTTAGAGGAGAAAAATGACCTTTATCATATACTCACAAAATTGGATGCCTTTCATCGCCCATTATATTCAAGTAAGCAGAAAGAAGACATAGACGTGCTTCTTTCTCTCTCTTCCGCCCCTATAATCTCCTAAGCATGTAAAGGTAATTCCCAAAAACAGATATAGATTTTACTTCGTTAGCTGTATTTAATCTATATTATTGATTATTTAAGTGCGTTTCTTATAAGTGTTTATAATTTTTAAAGTGACTAGTTATTCCTAAAGACTTCATTGATTTTCTTCAAATATTTAACTAAAGAATCAATTAAGTCTTAACCTTAAATCCTAGTTTATACCCTATCCATGCCATAGGTATATAAGCTGTCATAAGGTCTAATATATTAAACCACAGCGGAGAATTGGGGATCATTTTTACAGCCATGATTCCTCCTAAAAGAAAAAGCACTCCACATAGCATTGCTAATTTAAACTGATGATTCACCGCACCGCAAACCGACTAACGAAATAGGCTGCTACAAAGGCGCCTATGGCGTGCGCTAGATAGGGCATTAGAAAATATATGGGCTCATAAAGTGATATATTATCTGCTATACTTTTTATATTTTTGACATCTACTCCCTCAGGCTGATGAATGAAGAAGGGACTAATAGTCACTATTGCTGAATTGGCAAGAACGCCTAAAATTATAGATCCAATAAAGATGAAGATATTTTTTAAAATTGGGTTCATGAATTGAGTTATTTATTATTCTCAAAAATACGAAATTATAAATTTATTTATCTTTTTTAGAATAATCATTTATTTTCGTAAGGTTATAAAACTTCTAGATTTGAAACCAACAGATATAAAAGACCCAGAATACTTTCACAAAGTAGTAGACTGTCAGTATGCCTGCCCTGCGCATACCCCTGTTCCAGAGTATATTCGACTAATTGCACAGGAACGCTATACAGAGGCCTATATGGTCAACTGGGACTCGAATGTATTCCCGGGAATACTAGGCAGAACCTGTGATAGACCCTGTGAACCTGCCTGCAGAAGAGGACGAGTAGACGAAGAGCCTGTAGCTATATGCAGATTAAAGAGAGTAGCCGCAGATAATAGAAACAAAGACGATGTAAAGTCACTAATGCCAAAAGGTCCTTTCAACCCGAATGGTAAAAAAGTGGCATTGATTGGTGCTGGGCCAGCAGCGCTAACTGTTGCGAGAGATCTAGCTCCTATTGGTTATGAAATTCACCTTTACGATGAGCAGAAACTGGGTGGGGGTTTTATGCGATCGCAAATTCCATCATTTAGACTTCCAGAAGAGGTGCTCAATGATGAGGTTAACTATATTTTAGATCTAGGGATTCATACACAGTTTAATCATTATGTATCTTCCCTCAAGGAGGTATTAGATAAGGGCTACGACGCAGTATTCATAGGCTCTGGCGCTCCGAAAGGAAGAGACTTAAATGTGGCAGGTAGAGAAGAAGGAAAAGCGAATATTCATATTGGCATTAACTGGCTCTCATCCGTAGCCTTTGAGCACATAGATAAAATAGGCAAGAAAGTCATTGTGCTAGGGGGAGGAAATACCGCTATGGACTGTTGCCGTACGGCACGCAGACTAGGTGGAGAAGAGGTTAAGGTATGCGTGAGAAGTCCTTTTTCTGAAATGAAAGCCTCTCCTTGGGAGAAAGAAGATGCCATCCATGAAGACATTCCTATTCTAGACAATCACGTGCCTGTAGAATTTGTGATTAAAGATGGCAAACTAGCGGGAATGATGTTTGACAAAGTCCATGCTGCCTATGATGATAAAGGAAAAAGAAAATTAGTTTCCACAGGTGAGCCACCTATATTTATAGAGGCAGATGACGTGTTAATCGCTATAGGTCAGGAAAATTCTTTTCCATGGATAGAGCGGGACTTAGGTTTAGAATTTGATGAATGGGGTATGCCTAAGGTAGATGAAACTACGTTTGCATCGACGCATCCTAAAGTATTTTTCGGAGGTGATGCTGCCTTTGGTCCTAAGAATGTTATCACAGCTGTAGCGCATGGACATCAGGGGGCAGTATCTATAGACCTGGCTTGTCAAGGGAAGAATCTGATGGACCGGCTAGACCCTATGGTCAATCTGCACAGTATGAAAATGGGAATACATGAGTGGGCCTATGATAGCCCTGTCACTATAGATGATAGATTTATCGTGCCTTTAGCAGATAAGAAAAAAGCGCTTTCAGATAGAAAATTGGAAGTAGAGTTAGGATTTGATAAATTGACAGGATTTAAAGAAGCACAACGTTGTCTCAACTGCGATGTGCAAACAGTATTCTCCGAAGACAAATGCATAGAGTGCGATGCCTGTGTAGATATATGTCCTACCATGTGTATTACCTTTACGGAGAATGAAGAATCGGAAGAAGTGCTTAGGCAGAAACTGACGGTTCCCGCCAATGAACTTACTCAAGATTTATATGTATCCGCTGAACTTAAAACTAAGCGGGTGATGGTCAAGGATGAAAATGTATGCCTACACTGTGGTCTCTGCGCTGAGCGCTGTCCCACCTCGGCGTGGGATATGCAGAAGTTTCTGTATAATGTCACGAAGACACACACTGGCTGCACCGCTTAAAAAGGTGAATCCTTAATGGTTTAATAAAAAATACACAAAGATTAACAAAGAAAAAAATATATAATTAAGAGACCTGCAGACTTAAAATCTGCTATGCGGTTAAAAAATTTTAGCAATGAATATTAATGATTTTGTAGTACGCTTCGCCAATGTAAATGGAACCGGTTCAGCTTCGGCGAACTACCTTTTTACTAAGGCTATTTTTAGAATGGGAGTGCCCGTCACTCCAAAAAACATTTTCCCATCTAATATCCAGGGACTACCTACATGGTATGAAGTGCGTGTGAGTGAGAAGGGATATCTAGGCAGAAGAGAGGGCATAGACCTTATGGTAGCTGTCAATCCGCAGAGTTTCGCACAGGATGTGGCTAGTGTGAAATCTGGAGGCTATTTTCTCTATGATAGCACGAAAAAATTAGCCAAAGAATTTTTAAGAGATGATATTAACTATATTGAGATTCCATTGATGGAGATCAGTAATTCAAATTATTCTGACCCGCGACAGAGACAGCTATTTAAAAATATTATATACGTAGGAGCGCTTTGCGAACTACTAAAAATAGAATTTAATGTCTTTGAAGATTTATTTGCAGAGCAGTTCAAAGGAAAGGAAAAACTAATTCCTCTCAATGTCACTGCTCTTCAGTTGGGTATGAATTATATCAAAGACTATTATCCAAATTCGCTCAATATAAAAGTAGAACGCAGAGATTTATTGAAGAATAAAATTTTAGCAGAAGGAAATGCCGCTTGTGCCCTTGGTGCTGTCTATGGTGGAGCTACATTTGCGGCGTGGTATCCCATAACTCCCTCTACTTCGGTCATAGATGGTTATGCAGATTATTGTAAACAATTTAGAATCGATAAGGAAACGGGTAGAAAAAATTATGCTATAATACAAGCAGAGGACGAGCTGGCGGCTATGGGGATGGTCTTAGGTGCTATGTGGAATGGAGCGAGAGCTTTTACCTCTACTAGTGGCCCAGGTTTATCACTAATGAATGAATTTTTAGGCTTGGCTTACTTCGCTGAGATACCTGCAGTATTAATAGATGTGCAACGCACAGGTCCTAGTACGGGAATGCCTACGCGAACGCAGCAGTCTGATGTATTGGAGGCGGCTTATGCCTCACATGGAGATACCAAGCATGTCTTATTATTCCCTTCCAATCCTAAAGAATGTTTTGATATGACTGCGGATGCGTTCGATTTAGCGGAGCATTTGCAAACACCAATCATCATGCTCACTGATTTAGACTTGGGTATGAATGATCATATCTCAGAGCCATATGAATGGAACGATTTGAGACAATATAATAGAGGGAAAGTGCTGACTGCCGAGGGCCTAGATGCAGCGCAGAATTGGGGAAGATATTTAGATGTGGATGGCGATGGGATACCGTATCGCACGCTTCCTGGCACACACCCAGAAAAGGGTTCTTTCTTCACAAGAGGTAGTTCGCATACAGAATACGCCGCCTATACGGAGAGCTCAGATGAATATCGAAAAGGCATGGAGCGCTTGCTAAAAAAATGGGTTACAGCTAAGACTTTGGTTCCATCGTCTATCGTGTATCCGTCCAAAAATAAATCGGATACAGGAGTTATTTTCTTCGGCACTTCTACCTATTCCGCAGAAGAGGCTATGGATAAATTAGCAGAGAAAAATATTCATGTAGATGCGCTACGTTTGAGAGGATTTCCGTTTGACAAAGTATTTGAAGAATTCGTATCCTCCCACAAACAAATCTTCGTCATCGAACAAAACCGCGACGCACAGCTCAAGAGCCTGATGATGATAGAACTCGGAACAGAGGCTTCCAAGCTTCATTCCGTTTTGAACTTTGATGGGATGCCGATTACGGCGGATTTTATATTTAATCAGATAGCTTCTAGTTTTAAGGCACAAGTTTCGAATGCATAGATTATAAAAACATATTAAAATACAAAATCAGTAATTTCCCAACTACTAACTAACCATTTTCCATAATGACTTATATAAAGCCCAAATTTAGACATCCAGATTTACAGAAAAATAAACTAGGCTATACGATAGACTACTACGAGGGTTCTCTTTCTACGCTTTGCGCGGGCTGTGGACACGATAGTATCAGCGGTGCTATTATTCGCGCTTGCTTTGAAGCGAATATTGAGCCGCACAAAGTGGCTAAAATGTCTGGTATTGGTTGCTCAAGCAAGACGCCGGCTTATTTTTTGAGCAATTCGCATGGATTTAACTCCGTACATGGTCGAATGCCTTCGGTAGCTACCGGAGCCAATATGGCTAATCGTGATTTGATTTACTTCGGTGTGTCGGGCGATGGCGATACGGCGAGTATTGGTATGGGTCAGTTTGTCCATGTGATACGCCGAAATCTCAACATGGTCTATCTAGTCATGAATAATGGCTGCTATGGGCTGACTAAAGGTCAAGACTCCGCTACGGCAGATTGTGGATCTAAGAATAAAACAGGTAATATCAATTTGTTTGAAGGAATAGATTTAGTGAGTTTAGGTTTAGAGCTTGGTGCGGGATTTGTAGCGCAGAGTTTTTCGGGCGACAAAGGCCAGTTGGTTCCATTAATTAAAGCAGCGATGGCTCACCTTGGATTCGCTCTGATCAATGTGGTTTCCCCTTGTGTGACGTTTAATAATAATGTAGGCTCGACTAAATCCTATGACTATATCCGTGAGCATATAGAAGCAACTTCTACATTTGACTTTGTGCCGGAGATGACAGAGATAAAAACAGATTATTCTGAAGGAGAAATTAAGCAAATCGCTATGCATGATGGAAGTTTGATTCAGTTAAACAAACTGACCAAAGATTGGGATCCGACCAATAGAAGTTCGGCGATGAATGCTATGCTCAATGCCAAAGAAAATAATGAATTCCTAACAGGCTTGATTTATATTGATCCAGAAAGTGTAGAGACCCATGAATTGATTCAGACGAGTAAGACTCCTCTTAATCAGCTTAGTCAATCAACATTATGCCCTGGCAATATGGCCTTGGCAGAAATTAATGCGGATTTGAGATAAGAAAATTTTATTTCGCGAAATAGTATTCTAGTTTTCACGTTATCATTTAAATCATAAAGTATAAAAAAATTCAGTTTTTATTTATTGGTGGAGGCCTTCTTCTGAGTTTTTTCTTGGTGCAGTGCGCGAAGGATAGTCCAACAAACAATAATTCAACCGCTAGCTACCCCAATGTGTTAGCTGCTTTTGGCAGTAATATAGATTTAAATAATTTAGTAGATTATGCAGGGTAGGCAAAACCTAGCTACATTGTAAAAGATAATACAGGTAATAATGGAATCACGAATGCTAAGGCGACCTTAGGACGAGTACTTTTTTATGATAAGCGATTGAGTATAGATAGCTCTATAGCGTGCGCCAGTTGTCATATCCAACAATTTGCTTTTTCTGATACCGCTATAGCTAGTAGAGGTGTAGCCAGTGGATTGACGGGTAGACATTCTATGCGGTTGGTTAATTCTCGATTTGCGGTAGAGACTAAATTTTTCTGGGATGAACGAGCAGCCACTTTGGAGGCTCAAACGACTAAACCTATTCAAGATCATGCTGAGATGGGTTTTAGCGGACAGTCTGGTAGACCTGGACTCAATGATTTATTGACTCGATTAAGTTCTCTGGGCTATTACAATGAGCTTTTTCAGTTTGTATATGGTGATAAAGCAGTAACCGAGGCTAGATTACAAGAATGTTTAGCGCAGTTTATCCGAAGCATTCAGTCATTTGACTCTAAATATGACGCAGGTAGAGCTCAAGTGGCCAACGATAATGTGAATTTTCCGAACTTCACCGCTCAGGAGAATCAAGGCAAGAACCTATTTCTATCTCCACCTGTCTTTGATGCTACCAGTACTAGAACTAGCGGTGGCGCTGGATGCAACGGCTGTCATGGTGCACCAGAGTTTGATATTGCGCCTAATTCTGGCAATAATGGTATTATAGGGAGTCTAGCTGGTGGTCAAGACCAGGCCAATACACGTGCCCCTTCCTTGAGAGATTTGGCGAATATATCGGGCACCCCGAATGGCCCCATGATGCATACAGGAGTCATTACAACTCTACAGGCAGCTATAGGTCATTATGGCAATATCAATGCCAATCCGAATAATGCGAGATTGGATCCTAAATTGAAACCAAACGGGATAGGTCAGAAATTAAATTTTAATGCACAAGAAGTTAATGCGCTCATTGCATTTCTTAGGACACTTACAGGTAAGAACATCTATACTGATCCTAAGTGGAGCAATCCATTTAAATAGATTGAGTCGAAAGTGACTTTGGATTAGTCTAGGTAATTCTGAACTGCAGTAGTCAGCTTACACGCTCTTATTTCTATTTTATCTATAAATATATGCAGGAAGCTATTCTGCTTTATTGAATTCAAACATTATAGTTGTTCAGCAAGGAAAGAAAAATTATTACTTTGTTGAAGTTCTATGATCTCGGCAATTCATAGACCACAATGTAATTCGCTGTTGTGATTCCTAAACAATAGCTCTTTAAACAATTCAATACGCTCGGTATAGCGGTTTTTGCAAAGTAAATTGCATGGATAATCAATTAAATATAAAACCTATAGCCTAAAGTAGGTATTAAATTTTACAACTAGTTGAGATTATTTGTTTACTTTCGGCAAGTTTTAAAGAGTTCGTTTTGCTTACATCAAATATTATATCTTGTTAGAAATAGATAATTGGATATAGAATGAAATCGATCAACAATAAAAATAAACTTGACACATGAAAATAGGTGTAATAAAAGAAAGTAAGGAATATGAAAAGCGTGTAGCACTTACCCCTGATGTTTGTAAGACATTAATAGGAAAAGGCTTTGAATGTCTCATAGAAGAAGGAGCGGGTGAAGCTTCTTTCCTCACCAATCAAACTTATTCTGAAGCAGGTGCTCTCATTACAGATAAGAAAACGATAAGCACTGCGTGTGATATCATTTTGAAAGTAAATCCATTTACAAAAGAAGAAATCGATGGTCTAGATAAGAAAGTGACTTGTATCTCTCTTATGTATGCCCAGACGCAGCCTGATATTATATCTGCTCTAGCGGCTAAGGGTTGCAGCGCATTTTCGGTGGATGCCATCCCTCGTATTTCACGTGCACAGAAAATGGACGTATTGAGTTCACAAGCCAATTTAGCGGGTTACAAATCCGTGATTATAGGAGCCTATCATTTAGGCAAAATATTTCCACTATTGATGACTGCTGCAGGTACGTTGAAGCCAGCCAAAGTCGTAATCATGGGTGCTGGGGTTGCTGGTCTGCAAGCTATTGCTACGGCCAAGAGATTAGGCGCTATCGTGGAAGTCTCGGATATTAGACCAGAAACTAAAGAGCAAGTGGAATCTTTAGGCGGAAAATTTATAGAGTTGCCAAAAGATGATTCTGTCAAATTGGAAGGAGGATATGTCAAAGGAGTTTCGGATGATTTCTTAAGGAAGCAACAAGAAGTGTTAAATAAACATTTTTCAGAAGCAGATTTAGTCATTACTACGGCTTTGATTCCGGGAAGGAAAGCTCCAGTTTTAATTTCAGAAGAGCAAGTATCTAAAATGAAGAATGGTGCTGTGATTGTAGATATGGCGGTAGAGCAAGGTGGTAACTGTGCATGCAGTGAATATGGAAAAATTGTAGTGAAGAATGGGGTGACTATAGTAGGGGAGCCAAATATACCTTCTATGCTGCCGCTAAATGCTTCCGATCTTTTCGCTAAAAATGTACTCGATTTTATCACACACCTAGCGACTAAGGATGGATTTAAATGGGAACTAGACGAAGAAATTACCAAAGGGTCACTTATGGTGCATAATGGTAAGGTGGTGCATCCTTCTTTAGTTCAAACATCATAGTTAATAATTTTCAATTCAAATTAATAATATAACATGGAAATCTTTAGTTTTTTAGCCGAGCATATAGAAATGGTGTATATCGTCATATTGTCGATATTTGTAGGAGTAGAATTAATCGAGAAGGTACCTGCAGTCTTGCACACGCCGCTTATGTCAGGAGCTAACGCTATACATGGCGTGGTTATCGTTGGAGCAATTATAGTCATGCTTCATATCGATGTGAATAACACGCTTGGTATGATACTCGGGTTTTTGGCAGTAATTTTAGGTACGCTAAATGTGGTCGGAGGTTTTGTCGTCACTGATAGAATGCTTGAAATGTTTGGTAAAAAGAAGAAGAAATAAATCATAAAATATTACAGAGATATGAGATTAGAGACTTTTTAAAGATCAAGGTTTATGTCAATATCTCACATCTAAAATCCCATATCAAATAATCTAATTAAAATGAATACACTTCTCATACTCTCTTACCTTATTGGCTCAGTCACATTTGTCGTAGGTCTAAAAATGCTAAGCCATCCAGATACAGCTAGAAAAGGCAATCTTGTAGCAGCTTTCGGCATGCTAGTAGCTATCTTAGCTACCATATTTCTTTTTGGACATCACGGCGATGATTATTTTACTAAGTTGATATGGATTTTCGGGGGTATTGCTGTAGGTACGATAGCTGGTTGGATTACCGCCAAGCGTGTAGAAATGACAAAAATGCCAGAGCTAGTATGTTTATTTAACGGTATGGGAGGGGCTTGTGCCGCCTTGATTGGCTTGATGGAATATGGTGCAAATATCGGAAATACCATGAGTTTAGCTACTATTGTAGCAGGTATAATTATTGGTTCTATTTCTTTTTCAGGGTCTATTGTGGCCTTCCTTAAATTGAATGGCACGATGAATAAGCCGATTCGATTGCCATATTATAATATTGTCAATTCGATTGTGATGGTAGGTGTTGCTGCCATTTCTATATGGGTGGTTATGACCAGTCAGCCAGCGTCTATGGCCTATGCACTCTTCGCTTTAGCAGTAGTTTATGGACTCCTTTTTGTCTTTCCAATTGGTGGAGCAGATATGCCTGTTGTCATTTCCTTGCTAAACTCATTTACGGGTCTCGCTGCAGCATTTGGTGGATTTCTATACGATAATCAAGTGATGCTCACAGGAGGCATTCTTGTAGGCTCAGCAGGTACCATTTTGACTTTGGCTATGTGTAGGGCTATGAATAGACCACTTTCCAATGTCATTTTTGGTGCATTTGGCGGTGGAGCAAGTGGTCCAGCACAAGATATCGAGGGTAGTATCAAAGATATCTCCATATATGATACCGCGGTATTATGCAATTATGCTAATAAAGTAACGATTGTGCCAGGATATGGACTAGCAGTAGCTCAAGCCCAGCATATCATTCATGAGTTGGAAAAAACGCTAGAAGCTAATGGTGTGGAAGTGAAATATGCTATTCACCCAGTAGCAGGACGTATGCCAGGTCATATGAACGTATTATTAGCAGAATCTAATGTAGCCTATGAAAAACTGGTAGAGATGGATGATATTAATCCTGAATTTTCTAATACAGACGTGGTCATAGTAGTAGGTGCTAACGATGTGGTAAATCCTGCTGCCAAGAATGACCCAGCTTCACCTATTTTTGGTATGCCTATCCTGGATGTAGAGCAGGCCAAACATATCATAGTCAACAAACGCTCGATGAATGCAGGATATGCAGGTATCGATAATCATTTATTCTATAATCCTAAGACATCTATGCTATTCGGCGACGCCAAGGATGTATTGACCAAATTGGTGGCTGAATTGAAGGCGATGTAATTGGAAGTAGAAAGTCTCAGAGGAGTTTGATAAAACATACGATATAATTAACCAAGAAGATTTAATAGACATTAAAACAAGAGCTTATCAGGAAATAGGTAAACTCTTTTTTGCAGTGGCATTTGCAGATAAGAAAATACATGCTAATGAGGTAAAGCAATTACAAGAAACATATCGAAAAGCATGGCTGCACAAAGACTATACCGAGGATGAATACGGCGAAGAAGCGACTCACCAGATTGAGATTGTTTTTAATTTTCTTCTCGAAGAACAGGAAGAAATTAATAGCTTCGATATGTTGTCTGAATTCGCGGAGTTTAAAGCAGCTCACCCTAGTTTTTTACGAAGGCCCTCAATAATAAAATAATGGATTCTGCTATGGCTATAGCGGACTCCTATGCAGGCGTCAATAAATCCGAATTGGTGACGATAGCTAAAATTAGTGAGATACTGAAGAGCTAGAGGTTGACTTCTTAGCCTCTCCGTGCACAATCCCTCCTGATATAACAAATTTCATTAAATTCTTGACATCCTTAGTGTCTAACGGAGATAAAAGTGTCTGATCTACCAATAAGAGTTCGCCTGTAAAAGCGTAGGAAAGAGGAAAATAAACGGAGACGAGACTAGAATTAATATCAAATTCTGCCAAATCTTCCGTAGTAATAAATCCGATACGGTGTATCCCCTCACCAACTTTAACGAGGACCGGTTTCTCAAATTTCTTTTTATCAGATGCGAAAGCGCCGATCACATCGCGGATAGCCTTGTATACTTCTTTGACGATGGGTACTTTTAGAATAAGCGATTCCAAGGCTTTGAATAGTCTATCCATCAATATACTGGTACCTAGATACCCGACAGCTACGAGAAGAATGACAATCGTGATAAGACCCAAACCATAGATTCTAAATCCAAATATGGAGTAGAAAATCTCCTGTACTGGGGAGTCTATTTTAGCCAGTATCATCCAAAGGGCGTAGAACGTGAAAAATACAGGAGCAATGATGAATGTGCCTCTTAGTAAATAAGCTCCTAATTGTTTGTAGTCAAATTTTTTCAATGCCATAATTATATTACTATATTTATCATTCTTGATTTTACGAAAATAAATTTTTTAACCTCTTTCCCTTCTAGCCATTTCTGAATAGTTTCATTAGAAAGAGAGGATTCCCTCGCAATGGCTTCATTCGCATCTGCCGCTAAACTTATTTTGGCGCGCATTTTTCCATTAATAGATATGGGATATTCTATAGTATCATCCATTAGATAGGATTCATCGACACTCGGATATTCTTGTACTATTATAGAATTTAGATTTCCTAAGCTAGACCATATAGTCTCTGCCGTATGGGGAGCAAAAGGACAGATAGATTTTAATAATGGAATTAAAAGAGATGCGCTCGTCGTTTTGAGGGTATTGAATTCATTCAATGCTATCATGAGCGCACTTACACTGGTATTGAATGAGAAGTTCTCAATATCCTTAGTTAATTTATCAATAGTTCGATGAAGCACTTTTAACTCATCTGCCGTCGCATCAATTTTGGTCAGTTTAGAATGTCCATTTTCATCAAAATACAAATTCCAAAATCGGCGAAGAAACTTAGATACTCCTTCTATTCCCGCAGTATTCCATGGCTTGGACTGCTCTATAGGTCCTAGAAACATCTCATACATTCTAAAGCAGTCTGCTCCATATTTGTCTATAATATCATCTGGATTCACTACATTATAATAGCGTTTGCTCATTTTGTCGATTTCCCAGCCACATATATATCTCCCATCTTCTTGTTCGAATTCTGCATTGGTAAATTCTTGCCTCCATTTTTTAAATGCTTCTACATCTAAAATATCATTGTCCACCATATTGACATCTATGCGGATTGGAGTGACATCAGATTCGTTTTTTATCAATCCTTTAGACAGGAATAGATTTTCGTTTTTATTCGAACGATACACAAATTGAGTTCTGCCTTGTATCATCCCCTGATTAATCAAACGTTTGAAAGGCTCTTTATGTGAGATATAACCTCTATCATAGAGAAAATGATTGAAGTAGCGCGCATACAAAAGATGTCCTACGGCGTGTTCAGAGCCGCCTTGGTAAAGGTCTACTTGTCCCCAGTAGTTGACCAAATCTTTGGCTACAAACTCTCCATCATTTTGAGGATCCATATAGCGGAGAAAATACCACGAAGACCCTGCAAACGCAGGCATAGTATCTACTTCACGAGTATAGCTCTCTACTTCATGCACCCATTCTTGGTTGCGCGCATTGGGCGCTAAGCCATCTTTTGATGGGAGAAATGAATCTACATTTGGATTGAGCAGTGGCAACTGAGATACCTCTAATGGATAAGGGATATTGTCTTTCCATAAAATTGGAATCGGTTCGCCCCAATAACGCTGACGACTATAGTTCGCATCACGAAGGCGAAATTGTGTTTTTCGTTCACCTATTTCATTGTCTTCTAATCTAGCTAATACCATGTCAAATCCTTGATTCCAAGACAGTCCATTGATGAAGTCAGAGTTGATTAATTTTCCTTGTTTATCTCCAATTTCTGTTTTTTCTAGACCAGATTTATCAAATAGTTCGACAATTTCTATTCCGAATTTTTCCGCAAATTTTCTATCGCGCTCATCTTCTGCGGGCACTGCCATGATAGCTCCTGTGCCATAGCCCATAAGCACATACTCTGCTATGTATATAGGCAGCTGCTTACCTGTGAATGGATGCATAGCGTAGGCTCCTGTAAACTGACCACTGACCTCTTTCTCTGCTTGACGATCGATATCGCTTTTAGACTTACAGTAGATTTTATATTTTTCAATATCTTCTTTATATTCTGCGGTGATTATAGATTCTACAATCATATGCTCTGGAGCTAGGACTAGAAAGGTAACTCCGAAAATTGTATCAGGCCGAGTGGTATAGACGTCAATTTTCAAATCTTTGATTTTAAAATTGACGAGCGCGCCTGTTGATTTTCCTATCCAGTTTTTCTGTTGATCTTTCAGTGAATTAGAAAAACTGATTTCCTCCAATCCTTGCAATAGTCTATCTGCATAGGCAGTCATGCGCAGTGACCATTGACGCATTTTCTTTTTGACTACAGGATGATTACCTCGTTCACTTCTGCCATTGATGACCTCATCATTCGCTAATACTGTCCCCAGAGCCTCACACCAGTTGACCTCGCCCATACTGGTGTAGATGAGGCGATAGTTCATCAGAATATCACTTTTCTCTTTTTCAGAATAGTTTTTCCATTCTTCGGCTGAGAATGCGTTGACAGTATTATTGGTGAAAGCTGTGTTATTATGATTACCATGTTCTTCGAAATGCTTTATCAGCAAATTGACGGAATAGGCGCACTGGTTTTCATAGCAATAAATAGAATTAAACATTTCTATAAAAAGCCACTGTGTCCACTTATAGTATTCGGGACTACTGGTTACTACTTCTCTGGACCAGTCGAAACTCAAACCTATTTTATTAAATTGTTTTTTATAGGTTTCTATATTGTCTCTCGTAGTGTCTCTGGGATCTTTGCCAGTCTCTATAGCATACTGCTCAGCAGGCAGTCCGAAACTGTCAAATCCCATTGGGTGAAGGACATTGAATCCCTGCATGCGCTTGAATCGTGCATAGATGTCACCTGCTACATACCCTAGCGGATGGCCTACGTGAAGACCAGCACCACTCGGATAGGGAAACATTTCTAAGACATAATGCTTGGGCTTAGAAATGTCATTTTCTACTCGATATACGTCCTTATCCTCCCATATTTTTTTGGCTAATTGGTCGATTCTATTCGGTGAATATTGCATAAGTAATGTAATAGCTTACAAATGTACATGAAAATTTTTATTCGTATTTTTTTCCTAGTCCTAAAAATTGTAGAATTGAACTTGGTCGTTTAATTTCATTTTTCAGATTTTTGTTTAATGATACGAAGTTGGATTTTTCATATAATAAGCTTATGTATGCTTCAAAACATTCTAGGTCAGGGCGCTACCTATTCTCTTAGCCCTGCTAGAGAAGTTGCTTTATTTTCAGCAGGGGTCAGCTTCAATGCTCTAGGTTATATTCAGAGTAGAAACACCTCTATTTTAAAGGTAGAAGATATAGAAAAACTGGATAGAAATGATTTGGATGGATTGGATAGAACTGCTACATATAATTATTCGACCAAGGCCAGGCATGCCAGTGATAAGCTATTAGTTGGCTCCTTGTTTTTACCCTCCATTCTTATGATAGATCCTTATCAGCGAAATCAATTAGGAGAGAAAGGTACTTTGCTCGCACAGACCTATCTTATTAATGCAGGCACAACCCTATTGGTCAAATCCTTGGTGAGGCGCACCAGACCATTTGTCTATAATGAAAATGTACCCCTGTCTGAGAAGCTAAAAGCAGATGCCCGTATGTCTTTTTTTTCTGGACATACCAGCTTCACAGCTAGTTCGGCATTTTTCACCGCATTTATGATGACAGCTAATGGTCAAAATAAGGACTTAGCACCGATAATATGGTCTAGTGCAGCTATTCTACCTGCAGTGCAGGGGTATCTTCGCTGGAAAGCGGGAAAACATTTTCCAACGGATATCTTTATAGGTTATGCTATCGGGGCTGGCTTGGGGTATTTGATTCCAAAAATCCATGAAGGTTTTTGACTATTAAATACAATAATTTTCTATATTTGCACTCCTAATTATCAAGGGCAATTAGCTCAGCTGGTTCAGAGCACTACGTCGACAACGTAGGGGTCGATGGTTCGAATCCATTATTGCCCACTTTTTCATTTTCCGATGGATTTTTTACGTTCTATTTTTTTACATTGAATTTTAGCAATAGCATAATCTATTGTTAAATTATTTGAATCTATTAGAATAATCGTTTTAAAGCAACCGGTAATTTCCCCATTATCAATCAGTGCTCTAGCTTCAGATAAAAATATCATTATTGTTAGTCCTCCTCTTCTCCAAACTTAACTACTCTATTCTCTGTAATCAAAGAATACAAGGCAAGAGTTAATCTAGCAGTAGTGCGATGCAAGTAATCTAAATATAGGTTATCCATATCATCCTTAACGGTTAGATAATATTTATCATTTTCAAAATTGAATGAAGTCAAAGTAACACTGGGCACTTTGAGAATATTGTAAAACGGGGTACATTCTGTAGATTCAGTAAATGCATCTCCATGCGCTATAGTTATAAATTCGGGATTTATATAGCTATTTAATCGGGAACTGATAGTATTGGATGTATCCTGTATGCATAGTAAATTATTTCTACCAGTTTCAAATGGTCTCCCGAGCATATCTAGATTTATTACGTATTTTATATCTAGATAGTCAAATTTAGTAAATGTATCAGCCAGGAAACCCGCCCCCATCATATTTTTATGTTTGCCTGATGTAAATGCAAATATGATATTTTCTCTAGGCTTTATTCTGTTGAAAAATAAGGCCAGTTGAAGCACTGCGGATACACCAGTAGCATTGTCATTCGCGCCTTTTAAAAAGCTATCGGCTGTAGTTCGATTTTTAGTCAATCCTAGATTATCATAATTTGCGGTGATAAGAATGGCAGATTTTTTTCGAAGATTCCCTTGATAGAGCGCTACTATATTATAGCCTATGCGTTTATTGTCTATTTTGTATGGTATACGATAGGATTCGAAGTAAGGCTTAATATTGTAGGCACGCAGGAGGCTTTCAATATAGACCATGCTCCTAGATATAGATTCACGATCTATATCTCTTCCCTCGAATTCTGGACAGGTGAGGGTAGTGATAATACTTTTTGTGAGGTTAATGTTTTGAATTTCTAGCATGTCTTTAAAATCTACCTCATTTTGTGCCCTGCACAGAAGACATATCATTAAAATTAAAGCTAATGATATTGACCTATTAATTTTATATATACATTTAAATAGTTTCAAGTTTTAGTATATCAATGATTGATTTGATTAATTCATCTTCAAAGAAAGGAGTTCCTTGGATTTTATTTATCTTAAATATAGATTTTTTATAATGAGCTGCTAGATAATTTGCAAATTGACCATGATTGAGTTCTGGCACTATAATTCGATCAAAGTGGTTTATGATGGATTTGAAATTTTTAGGAAATGGGAAAATCCAATCTAAATGCAAATGAGCAATATTGTTTACGTCTTTATTTATAGCATGAAATGCTTCCTTAACCGCTCCGTAGGTCGAACCCCAGCTCAGAACTAATGTACCTTTAGAGGAACTATTTTCTTCAAGTACACAAAGAGGAATATGCTCTGACATGTTCATGATTTTTTGAAATCTAGTTTCAACCATTTTTTGGTGATTAATTCCCTCATAGGAAATAGCACCTGTTAGATAATCTTTTTCTAGTCCGCCAGCTATGTAATTTATACCCTCTTGTCTTAGTTCAGTCCATGGTCTTGCCATAGTGTCATCAGATCTATTGTAGGGGCTCATATCTGAATATTGATGAGACGCCTTAGGCTCTATATTTGGTATCTCCCACAATTCACTTCCATTTGCTATCATGGCATCGCTAAGCAAATAGATAGGGGTTTGAAATTTTATCATCATCTCTATAGCCTGAATAGTAGTTTCAAATGCTGACGATGGATTGCGAATAGCGACCACAGGAACAGGGCAGTCTCCATGTCTTCCGTTTAATACTAGGCTTAGATCTGACTGTTCTACCTTAGTGGGCAGTCCGGTGCTAGGTCCCGCGCGCTGCACATCTATGATGAGCAGAGGAAGCTCAGCCATATGTGCCAGACCAATGGCTTCTTGTTTTAGATCGATGCCAGGGCCTGCGGATGCCGTTACACCTATATGACCAGCATAAGCAGCACCAAGTGCCATGGTCGCCGCAGCTATTTCATCTTCTGCTTGTCGGACTATGACTTCTTTTAAATTTTGTTTGGCCAACTCATGCAGAATCTCAGATGCAGGAGTGATAGGGTAGCCACCGAAGAATACATGTCTGCCAAAAATTTTTGGAGCAGAGAGTATGGCTAAAGCTATAGCAGAATTTCCACTGATATTTCGATAATAGCCTTCTTTAAATTGGACTTTCTCATCTAGTTTTTCTAGAGCAAACTCAATAGTCTCTGCATAGTGATAACCTTTGTTTAGAACGATTTCCATCATTTCTAATTGAGGCCCCTTAAATTTGTTTTTAAGTATAGCCTTCGTTTTTTCTATCGAGGTATCTAAGGCAAATGCTAGGAAACCTAAAGCGAAAATGTTTTTATTTTTATCCTTAGTTTTATCTTCTACTCCATAGCTGGTGAGCGCTTCTTTAGTCATAGATGAGAAGGCCACTTCCAATTTTTTATTGGGGATAGTCTCTAATTCGGCTAAATCAAATCCTGCCAGTTTACAGTTTTTAGCATCAAATCCTGCAGAATCATAAATTAAAACTCCGGTTGGTTTTAGGGTCTTGAAATATTTCTTCAAAGCGGCTGCATTGAAGGCGATAAATACATCTGATTTATTGCCTGCCGTATTAATTTTCTCACCACCATACTGAATCTGAAAGCCAGATACACCATGAATAGTACCTGCAGGTGCACGAATCTCAGCGGGAAAATCAGGGAGGGTATTGAGATCTAAATTTTCTAGAGCTACATTGTCTGAAAAGGCATTGCCCAGAAGCTGAATACCGTCTCCAGAGTCACCGGCTATGGTTACTACAAATTTTTTCATCTATAAAAATTCTTAGGCACAACAACATTGGGTAAATAGACCCTGAGCTATAAGTGCGACTATTATATATGGTATTATGCCGGCTGCTCCTGCATAATCTTTGGCTATGCGCTGTCCTGTGAAAAGCTGGATAAGCAGAGCTAGACACAGAATGAAGCCCAGGTCTGCAATGACTCCGCAATAACAATCAAGAAAGAAATAAGAAAAAGTAGCGATTAGCATCCAACCGCCTATGACTAATTCTTGGATAGTTATCCAATAAAAAAGGGGCGTAATTATTGATTTTATAAAGCTAGTTTCAAAGACAGATTTAAACCAAGATAGGTTTCCACTATGCTGAAATACTTTATCTAGCCCAGATTGCAGAAATGTGATAGCGAAAAATAGACTAATAAGTCCAAGTATAATGATGGTTGGATCTATATTCATAGGATATTATTTTTTTATAAGTTTATTGTATTCTGCTTTATTGGCAAATAGTTTGAGGGATTCTTTAATATCCTCGTCGTGCTCAAAGTCATGCTCTACCACTCCTTTTCTATAAAAATAACGGCGAATGATTTCTCCTTCTAGATATGCATGGATATCTTTTTTATGAATGTAAAATTCATTTACCTTGGCTTCTTTTAATTTAGCTGCTAGTTCGTCATAAGCTTTTTGGATACTCGGCATGAGCTTTTCACTTTCAGCTTTTTCTTTCAGACTTTTTAATTCACTATCTACTTCTGATTCATAGGAGAAGTTTTTAGCTTTTGTATATTGAATAAATTTTTCATATTCAGCATCAGGAAGGCGGAATGATTTAGCCGACGCCGGCTTAGGACTTTTAGATACATATTGATTCGCAAAGTCAGCAGTCATTCCTTTTGCCACTAGGTAGTAGACTATGGGGGCTAGAAAAGCACTTTTTGTTTTCAAGTCTGGGTCTATACCTCCACCGTCATAAACTATTCTACCTGCTTTCGTTTTAAACGGCATTTTCAATGAATCTGCTACTTTTTTGACGGAGCCATCTGGGTTCTTTTCAGCATAATTTATAGCTTGTATACATCTTCCTGAAGGAATATAGTACTTAGCGGTGGTTACTTTCATCTGCGTATTATAAGGCAGTGGTCTTGTGTTTTGGACGAGGCCCTTCCCAAAAGTTTTACCTCCAAGTATGACACCTCTATCATAGTCCTGAATTGCTCCTGCCACTATCTCAGA
>CANESS010000023.1 GCA_947441115.1 Saprospirales bacterium
CAGAAGAATTAAATTTGAGAATGATCAACACACTTCAAGAAATGTATCCTATGTGCCCAATAGGTTATTCTGGACATGAGACGGGTTTGAGCACTACCTTGGCTACGATTCCACTAGGCACTGCTTTTGTTGAAAGGCATTTCACCCTGGATAGAAGTATGTGGGGAAGTGACCAAGCGGCATCAGTAGAGCCAGGAGGGATGATGAGATTAGTACGTGATATTCGTGATATCGAAACTGCTCTAGGAGATGGTATCAAAAAAGTATATGAAAGCGAGCTCGGCCCTATGGCTAAGTTGCGCAGAGTGAAATAAATGACTGCATTTATTTCAAAATTCATAATTAAATTAGACAAGCCTTTATGGGGTTTGTCTTTTTTTTATATCTGCAGTGTCGCCTTGCTGTGGAATTCTTCAGGCACAGCATTGGTAGACGACTCTCTAGGTATTCTCAATAATTTTCAGAAAACTGGCTGGTCAGATTTTTTGAATTCCTACGGCATGACTAGTTTATATTTTCTGCATGATGCCTTCTCTAATTTGATGTTTAGCTTTATCGGAAAGTCAAATCTCATTTGGTATTTATTTATGCTAGTTTTCCATTCTTCTGCAGCCTACTTTTTTTATAGATTTTGCTTTGTTATGCTGACCAACGATAAAAATAGAAATAGTCGATGGATTTCACTTTTTTCTTCTGTACTTTTTCTTCTCAGTGCATACTTAGTTGAAAATCTAATGTGGCTAGCTACCTATCATTATGCAGTTACAATTTTATATATTATGTATACATTGTGCTATATAGCTGTAAGAAATGGGAAGCTAAATGGGGTGCAAAAAATAGCTTTAATGGCCTCCTACGCTGCCATGTTAACCATGCATGAAATTATCCTTATTTTCCCATTAGCTTTTCTAGCACTCATGTTTTACTTTAGACTACACAAAGAGACAAAAATAAATAAATGGGAATTGTTATCTCTTGGTTTTGCTTTCTTTTTTTTCGATCTCATATACTTCGGACTTACCAAATATTTAAAAGGCAGCTATATACCACACTATGGCGAAGATCATACTACTTTTAATGGAATCTACAGCTTAGGATACACTTTCTATCAATATTTGGCAAAATATATTCTCTTTATCCATAAGTATAATTTTTCGATAAGAGAGAAAATTTATGATGTAGATAGAACTACAATAATGATATGTATAGGAGTTTTATCTGGTCTTATAAGCGGACTCATTGCTTATTATAAACCGAATCTCAGAGCTAATAAATTGCCTATTCTAATTGCATTATTTCTTCTTATTTTCTACATGCCTATCTCTAATATGTATTTTAATTGGCATTTTCTATATATCAATGACAGGCTTGGATACTTTTTTTCACCGTTTCTTTACTTTTTATTTGTCTATTTCTTATTCAAGCTGGACATTAAAATAGCCGTTGGGCTTTGTTCTATTTTTCTGGCGCTGAACTATATCATATTGAGAATATCAATAATAGAAATAAATGAATCCAAGTACTTTACCGAGAATATACTTACAAAAAGCTATGTCAATTATTTAGATAAATCTCCATACATTCTAAATCTACCGTTTTCATATAAAGGATTTTATTCTTTGCGAAAAACACATCGTCTCAACTCTTTGATGTATTTCTTTCATTCCAAAGATATAAATTATCGCTACACCACTTCTATGCCATTCTTTCGCTCCACAGACTCTATAGAAATAAAGCGCATGGCTGATTCTATCTTTCATATTGAACTCAGAGCTCCCGAATCCTGGCTCATGAAAGAATCACTAGGAGGCAGTGATTATGAAAACGAAGAAGTAAAAGTAAACTATGCAGACGATAATCAGTCAGCTATGATTTATCTTAAAAACTATGATAGAAGTCAGCCTATCCTATACTGCACTGGTTCAAGAGGCTTCGTAGAGTATAAATAAGGCCTTTTACAAAATCTAACTATTTTTTAGACTTCACCTGCTTCTAAGTAGCTATTTTTGTTTGTTTTAGATAAATTTTTAAATGGTTCCAGAAGTTTTTAAAAGTATTGGTTACGGTAATTACCTAAAAATTATAGGCATTATCATTCCTGCGTGGGCTATACTTATGATTGTATTGGAGCGCTTTTTCCCCTATACCCCGAAGGTTAAACTCTTTCGAAGAGGATTTTGGCTAGACCTCGTTTGGTACACCATACTTCAAAGTAAAGTCCTTGAAATAATTATTTTCACATATATCATATTAGGTTTAAAAAATTATCTGGGCCTTCAAGATTTCGGACCCATGAGTGGCATGAATTTCTGGCTCTGTCTATTTATATTCTTCATAACACATGACTTCTATATGTACTGGATGCACCGCTTTCAGCACAATAATAAATACCTCTGGCGCACCCACGAAGCTCATCATTCCGTAAGAGAAGTTGACTTTCTAGCTGGGAGTCGCTCTCATTTCTCTGAGATTTTAATAAATCAAACCATCGAATTTGCACCTATCTTTTTTCTATTAGATATCGAGTCGGCTATGTATATGTATCCTGCTAAAGCCTTGCTTGACGCTGTCTGGGGAATGTGGACACATGCCAATGTAAATGTAAATACAGGAAAACTTCAATACCTAATCAATGGACCTGAAATGCACCAATGGCATCATGCGAATCATCATGAGGTATTCTATAAAAACTATAGCACAAAAATAGCCGCTTGGGATTGGATCTTTGGTACAGGATTTCTGCCTGGTCTTCAACCACTAAAATCTTATTTCTCTAAACCCCAAATGTTTGGACTGCCTTATGCCTATCCGAATGGATTTTGGGATCAGCTTGTATATGCCTTCAAGCGATTTGATTTCCGTTTTTTTGAGAAAAACACCTGGTACCAATATTTATTGAACTTCCGTATCAATATCACATCTCTATTTTTATCACTTTTTGGGCTCAAAAAACATTGGGTGAAAAATGAGCTCTTTGATAAAAATAACTTGAGGTATGAAATAGATGACAACCATCGATATGAAGACGAAAGTCTAATATATTTCTACAAAGAAAGCAAACTAGTTTACCACAAGGAAACAGAAAACCAAGATCAAACATTAGAAAAGTTCAATTAATACCTTAACCCAATTATGAAATTTTGGTTTAGCTTTATCTTCGCTTTTTACCTTCAATCTCTGCTAGCACAGAACCCTGAAATCAGAGAAGAAAACAGGCTTATGTCTATAGGTGAAAGGATTTGTTATAAGGTACTAATCCCTCATCAGACAGTATCTTCAGTAGAAAAAATTGTGCGCAAATATCTTAAGGCTCAATCAGCTGAGGCGGTCAAAGTACCTAAGGGTAGTAATGAAACTATTTTTAAATCTGTATTTTTAAAAGAAATAATTACTCCTAACCTACTATACTTTATACTAGAACAACAGGGGAAGAATGTAGGCTGGACTGGCTTTTTTCTTAATGAGAAAGATTCAACCAACCAGGAGAACAAGATCTCTATTCGCAGCTTTGTGCAGAACATTTACAAACTATCTATGGTAGCCCTCCATGAAGATAGCATTATCATGCAATCTAAAGCGCTAAGAGAAGCAGAAACTAAGCTCAGAAATCTGGTAAAAGATGCGCATAAAAATGATAAAAACACGAATAAAGCCAAACGTGACATTACAGATTCAGAAAAGGAGATAGAGAAGAGCCAAGAAATCATAAAGCAGACCTCCGCTCAATTAGAAAGCTTGACCGCAGCCACCGCAGAGGCAGAATCGAACCTTAAAACAGCGGAATCTGAAATGAGCAAAATAGACCAACTAGAAAAAACACTAAAAGATCTCCTCAAAAGAGATAAGGAAATGAACAAACGCTTGAAAGAATTAACCAAAGACCCTGCAGCCAATGCCAATTTGATTCAAGCCCAAAACCAAGACCTCATGCTCAGCGCAGAGATGATAAAAAATCAGCAGCAAGAACTTCTAACGGAGGAAAAAATAGGAAGGGTCAATCTAAAAAGCGCAGAAAAAAGTCTGGACATAGCACAAGACAATTTAAAAAAGGCGGAAAAAATGATTAAAACCGAAAACAAGAACATTCAAAAAGCAAAAGATAATATAGTAGATAAAAGTAAAGAAATCGCTGACTCTGAAAGCGAAATGAATCGATTCCATACCAAAGAAAAATTAGAGGTAGAAGAGGAGATAAAAAAGGAAAAACTAAAATTGGAGCTACTCAAGGACAAACAAAGCCTTTATAAGTAGATTATTATATCTCCGCCCTTAACTATTTGGTAACATTAAGATAGAAGGTTCTATTTTAGCTTTGTAAAAAATTGAACTAAAATGGATTTTCTAAACACATTATCCTCTATGGAAGGTAGCCTTCTCATATTGTTTGTATTTTGTTTACTCGCTATATGTTTCTTCGAATTTATCAATGGGTTTCATGATACTGCGAATGCTGTAGCCACCGTTATTTATACCAAATCCTTGAAGCCTTTTCATGCAGTGTTATTGTCTGGTTGTTTAAATTTTCTAGGCGCCATAGTGAGTGTCAAATTATTTCAGATGACCGTAGCAGCAGGTATTATCAAGCTATTGCCTCTCGGCGAATTGATGCAACTATCGACCAATGAAAATATAAGTATCGTACTCGCGGTCGTTATTGGCGCTATTATATGGAATCTTGGTACCTGGTATTTTGGCATTCCATGTTCTAGTTCTCACACTTTAGTAGGCTCTCTACTAGGTGCTGGCCTAGGGTTTCAGTTCATTCACAGTGGATCGGGTGTCAACTGGGACAAGGCCAGAGACATAGGTACTTCATTATTGTTATCACCTACATTTGGTTTTACTATGGCTATTTTACTAGTATATGTGATGCGTAGAGTACTGAAGCAAAAAGAACTCTTCAAACAAGAGCTAACTAATGAGCCCCCGCCTCTTAAAACTCGTGCCCTTCTGATAGGCACCTGTAGTGCAGTGAGTTTTTTCCATGGTAGCAATGATGGACAAAAAGGACTAGGGCTATTGATGGTAGTTCTAATGTCTTTTATGCCTATGCAATACGCCCTGCATGCTAACTTTGGAGATGGCAAGTGCGAAGCACACTTAAATAATATCACGAGCATATTAGAACGCAATAAAGAGAAAAGTCCACTAACAAAAGAGTTCAATAAAACCATAGAGACTCTCAATGAGTTAAAAGCTGATATTGCCTCCAAAGCAGATACAACTGTGAAAGCTAGATTCACAGAGAGGAAACGAATTCAGTCGATAGCTAAGACAATCGATAAGATAGTCAAAGATCCTGAAATACTGCCGAATTCAAAGGATAGAAGTGCCTTAAAAGATGAGCTACATGTATTGAAGTCCTATACAGATTTCGCGCCAGACTGGGCTCTCATGATGGTAGCGCTATCTCTGGGCATAGGTACTATGATAGGCTGGAAAAGGATCGTAGTCACCATAGGTGAAAAAATAGGAAAATCTCATCTCACCTACGGTCAAGGCGCAGCGAGTGAATTAGTAGCTGCTTCTACCATTGGGTTAAGCACCTATTTCGGATTACCAGTCAGTACTACTCATGTGCTTTCTTCTGGCATAGCCGGATCTATGGTAGCTACCGGAGGGGTGAAAAATCTACAAAAAGGCACTATAAAAAGCATTGCCTTGGCATGGGTCTTGACCTTGCCTGTAACTATGGTCCTATCTTTTGGACTGTATCTCATTTTTAGATTGTTTGCGTAAGGAAGAAAGTATATTTTGATATACAATAATTATCGCCAAGAAAAGTAAACCACGAGGTGGCTAATAAAGTCCATAGTGAAGAATTCGTTATAATTACGACTGAAAAGCGCAGAAAATTTTAGTCGAGGAACGAGACAATTAAAATTTTCCGCTTTGAGGAAGATAATTATAGAATTCGTAACGTTAGGACTTGATTTTTTTTGTTACTTTTTTGGGTCAAGCAAAAAAAGTAAATTAATAAAAGAATTCTTATTGATTGCCATTTGTGAAGAGTCTTTTCTACTTTAAAGATTATTTTGAATAGTTAATTTCCAATTACTCTACATTTGTCTCTAATCTTTAAACTTTATACTGACTTTTATGAAATTAGCTATCGGTTGTGACCACGCAGGGTTTTCTTTAAAAGAGTTTTTAAAATCGAATTTTAGCGAAATAGACTGGCTAGACAAAGGCTGCTATAGTGCAGACAGTGTAGACTATCCAGACTTCGCACATGCAGTAGCTAATAGTATAGAACGTGGGGAATCTTCTATGGGAATATTAATCTGTGGCAGTGGGAATGGTATCTCTATAGCTGCGAATAAACACACTGGCATTCGCGCAGCTATAGCTTGGAAGCCCGAACTAGCCAGCCTCGCACGCCAGCACAATGATGCCAATATACTCAGCCTACCCGCTCGATTCATTTCTGAACTAGAGGCGGTAGAAATAGTCAAAGCCTTTCTAGAAGCTAGCTTTGAAGGGGGGAGACATCAAGCGAGAGTGGATAAGATTTCGTGTTAGAATAAATTCTCCAGCTCGATCTTCAACCTAGCCTCTACATCACTCTCTGTGATAGTTCGCACCCACCCCTTTTCTGACCAGTAATCCGCTAAATACTCCTGCTCGGGTTGTCCTGCGGTAGGCACACAGATGATTTTCTGCTTTTCCAGAATATATAAATCTATGAGCGTAGAGTAGCCACTTCTACATACTATTCTCTCTGCACGCGCTATATACTGAAGCGTCTCTTCGTATTTCATTCTGGAATGATGTATACAGTTTTTTGTCTCATTCAATACATAATCTTGCGAAAAATTTCCTGCTATAAATATTACTTTATATGGCAATGTTTCTATGACTTTTAAATATTTTCTTTCTAGCTCTGTACGTCTAGGCTCTGGCCCTGATAGCAGAATGAGTAGTTCTATTTTCTCCGTATCCTGCGTCTTCTGAATAGAAATAGATGGAAAGCCTATCCATCGCTTCGGGATAGAAATCTCCACATCAGCCATAGCCGCACTGAGTTTGACCGTCTCTATATCGGGTATCCATAGCTCATCAAAAGGACGAATGAGTTTATCGACAAAATGCTGCGAGATGCGCTCTATAAAATTCGCCGTGACCAACTTCAATTGATGGGAGATCAAATAGTTTTTCGTCTGTGACAGATGACATCCATATCTATTGTCAGATATGACCACCTGTGGCTGATAGATTTTTTGATATTGCCGAAGTCTCAAATGCTCACGCCATATCACCCAAAATCTAGTAAACGATTGTAGTATGATAAATAGAAAGAGAAAATTCTGCGATTTATACTTGATTTTATAGGAGGGAAGGTCGTGAATAGTCAAGTCTTGAAAGCTAGTTTCAAGCAGCGTTTTAGCTTCTCCATCGCTGAAGAGTATGAGCGTATTTCCCTGGTCTATATAATTTTTGATAATAGGCACAGAGCGCGTAGCATGACCCACGCCCCAGTTTAGCACACAGTAGAAAATAGTCTGCTGTTCTATAGTAGGCAATTGCAGCCCTATCTTCTCTTTCTGGAAGAATAAAGTATCCATAGATAAGAGGCTAATAAGATGAAAGCCACAAACTGATGCACCACCCCCAAAACTACAGGTATCTTTCCTTGACTATAACTCACCGTAAATATACCCAGTGCTACCTGTATGAGTAGGACGATAAAAAAAATCAAATAAGAAGGTACTATAAACATTTTCACTCGATTGACTATAAAAAACCAAATAGAACCAAAGAATAATAGATAGGCCGTAGCGCGGTGAAAAATCTGAATGAGGAGTTTTACATTCGGATTAGGCTCATAATCTATCCAATGATGCCAGACGATAGGTGGACTAGAATTCCATATTTCCCGAGCTATGTCGTACTTCAAAAGCATAAATGGATAAGGAAAAACCAATGCTGCCTTCATACCTGCCATCAGCGCCCCCATGCCTATTTGAATAACTAAAACAATCCCTAAAAGTTTTAAAAAACCTCTCTCTTCTACCTCTATTCTCGACTCCATTTTCCCTGCTGCATATCCATAAAATGTATAAGAAAGATAAGAAAATAAACTGGTAGCTAGGATGAGATGGATCAATAAATTATAGGCATTGACCCAGGTGCGTTTATCATCATTGAGTCCACTGGCTACCATGAGCCAGCCAAACATAGCCGATAGCGAGGCCAGGAGTACGACTACACCTAACCTGCGGATTAATTTGGTTGATAGTTTTTTTCGTAGCAGAAAATAGATAAATGGGATGATAAATACAAAACCCATCATTCTAGCCCAGAGTCTATGGAAATATTCCCAAAAGAATATGACCTTAAACTCACTTAAACTCATATCTCTATGAATCGATTCATATTGTTTTTTGGCAAAGACTTTATACTTTTCAAATGATCCTTGCCACTCTGCCTCATTCAGCGGCGGCAAGGTGCCTTTGATGACAGACCACTCTGTGATAGATAGACCCGAATCTGTCAATCGTGTGATACCTCCAATAAGAATTTGAATAAGAACTAAAATGCAGCCTATGGCTAACCATACTGACACCGCTTTATAAGTTCGAGCGTCTCTCATAAGACCTAGTTTCCCATATTTTTCAATATAGTCTCTGCTTGCGATTTCATAGGATTATCATAGCTTTTCAATTCACGTAAAATTCTTCTAGCTTCTTCTCTATTGCCTTGTTTATAAATTTCCTGGGCTTGATTAAATAGTTCTCGTTCTTTCTTATTAGCTCCATTTGAATTTCCGACACTCGCATTAGCTGCTCTTGCAGGGGTGTTATTGTCGCTCTGTACACTATTGCTTACAGAATGTTTCGACGCAGCAGAAGCTGGATTAACTTTCACTACTGGTCTTGTAGTAGCTGTATCTATAAAGGCGCTGCTAGAAGCATTTGGAATGGTCTCCATAGGCAGGCTAGAAGAATCTGCATATGACTGAACGCTCGATACAGATTCAGCCTCTATCAGGGTCTGTTCTTGTTCTGGGCTATTACTTAAATGGGCGAACAACGAAAAAATGCCATAGATTATAAGACCAATTAGCAAAATACCTGCACCTATTAAACCTATCATCTTCCAGTCTATAGGAGTAGAAGTGTCATAGTCAGCTCGTTCTTTGACTCTAGAAATTTTTGATTCAGATACACCCGTGTAGTCTTGTACCTCATTAATCAAAAACGAGATGGACTGATAGGATATGGCTCTATTTTCTTTGTCTCCTAAGATGTCTATAGCTTCTTTTAAAAACTCATCTTTAGCTGATTGGACTTCCAATTCCTTCTCCCTCTCTGGGGATAGTTTATATTGCAAATATTGAATCCACTCCTTCGTGGAAAACATTTTAAACTTTCTTTCTATATTCATCTGATTCTTAAAAGATTTTTATACTCCTCTATTTTCTAAATATGTTTTTAATAAGCGCTTCCCGTTTTGAATATTCGTCTTCACTTGATTTAATGTGAATCCTGTCGCCTCAGCTACTTCTAGATAGGACTTATTTTGCATATAAAATAAATCGATACATACTTTTTGGCTCTCGTTGAGCGTATTGATTCCAAGCCTTAGGTTGTTAGCATCTATTTTTACCTCTTTGCTCTCCACCTCATTTATAAAAAGATTATTATCATCCTTACCCGCCAATTCATCCATCAAAATATTCTTAGAATCATTGGTGTCTGCTCTTTTCTTTTTAGATTCTACTAAACATAGGTTCTTTGTCAGTTGATATAGCCACGCAGAAAAATCTTTTACTTCTATCCGTCTTAGATCCGAGGCTATTTTATAAAAAACTGTCATGGTCAGATCTTCCGCATCCTTTTGATTTTTTAAAACTCCTAGAGCCCCCCCAAATACATATGGTAAATACCTGAGAAACAATTCTCCTAAATAAGAATTGTCATGTGAGAATCGATATTTACTTATCAATTCCTCATCTGTTAGGCCGCTATTTACTTTTGAACCGAAAACCATCACTATATTTAATAAATTTTGAGGCTAAATTAATTATTTTTCTATAAGTCCAAAAAAAAAATGACTTTTGTACCTTTGACCCTAAATTTTTCTATGTATTCCTTTTTTAAATTTATCCTGTTTGTTTTCCCTCCTGAAATTGCTCATAAGCTAGCTATGCAGGGTATACGTCTTGTCTTAGGTATTCCAGTTTTAAATAAAATTCTTACTTTTAGCTATGCCGAACCTCTAAATTTCACAGGTATTAAGTTTAAAAATAAGCTGGGAATGGCTGCTGGATTTGATAAAAATGCAGAATATGTTGATCTATTGCATACATTAGGTTTTGGTTTTGTAGAAATAGGCACGGTAACTCCCGAACCACAAGATGGAAATCCGAAACCTAGACTATTTAGGCTAAAAGAAGACGAAGCACTGATGAATAGAATGGGCTTTAACAATCTAGGAGTAGAAAAAGTAGTAGAGAATTTAAAACGTTTTCAGAAGACGGAATATACCATTGGAGGCAATATAGGAAAGAATAAATGGACGCCGAATGAAGAGGCTCACTTAGATTATCTCAAGTGCTTTATACCCATGTATGACTATGTGGATTACTTTGTAGTGAATGTCAGTTCGCCCAATACCCCAAATTTAAGAGCTCTACAGGATAAAGATACCTTGATAAAAATATTTGAAGTACTACAAAATCATAGAAAAAGTCAAGTCCTATTTAAGCCTATATATCTCAAAATAGCTCCAGACCTTACCGAAGGACAATTGGATGATATCATTACAGTCTACCATAGCATGCATATAGATGCCCTTATCGTCTCCAATACCACGATAGATTATGAAGTGTTGAATCACAATAAAGCCTTTGCCTATAAAGAAAAAATGGGTGGCATCAGCGGCCGACCTATGGCGTCTAAGACCAATGCAGTTCTCGCGTATCTGCGCAGCAAGGATACTAGATTAAAACTTATAGGCGTAGGTGGTATAGAGGGTGCGAAATCAGCAATTGAAAAACTAAATCTCGGATGCGAGTTAATTCAGGTATACACTGGATTCGTCTATAAAGGACAAGCACTAATAAAAGATATTCTAAGCGGTACTACTTCAAAATAGTATGACCCATTTTATCTCTTTTTGTTTCTAAATATTTTTGATTTTCCGGGTTAGGAGTCACTTCAATCGAGATGTTATCTATAATCTCTAAGCCATAGCCGATAAGACCCACGCGCTTTTTAGGATTATTGCTTATCAATCGGATTTTCTGAACACTCAAACTTCTTAATATTTGAGCACCTAATCCATAATCGCGCTCATCCATTTTAAATCCTAACTCTAAGTTCGCTTCTACTGTATCACGTCCGTCTTCTTGTAATTTATATGCTTTCAATTTATTTAGCAGTCCTATTCCTCTGCCTTCTTGCTGCATGTAAAGCACTATGCCCTTTCCTTCTTTTTCTACCATCTGCATAGCCAGATGAAGCTGGTCACCACAGTCGCAGCGGAGTGAATTGAGAATGTCTCCTGTAGCACAGCTAGAGTGAACTCTAACCATGACTGAATCCCCTGCCTCCCACTCTCCTTTGACTAGAGCTAGATGTATATCAGGACTTGTATTTTGAGAAAAAGCATGCAATTTAAACTGACCATACTGAGTAGGCATATCGACTACTTCTTCTAATTTCACGAGACTATCATGTTTCAATCGATACTCAATCAAGTCTTCAATAGATACAATTTTCAGATCATGCTTTCTAGCTATCTCTATCAGTTGCGGCAGACGAGCCATAGAGCCATCTTCATTAAGAATCTCTACCAGCACCCCGGCAGGATAAGCGCCAGCTAATCGCGCCATATCCACTGCGGCTTCTGTATGACCTGCTCGCCTCAATACCCCACCATCTCTGGCTCTTAAAGGAAATATATGTCCAGGTCGTCCTAAATCTTTTGGCTTAGTGTCAGGATGAACTAGCGCCAAGATTGTTTTTGACCTATCATGCACAGAAATCCCTGTAGTACAGCCATCGCCTTTGAGATCAATAGATACTGTGAATTGTGTTTCATGCATGACCGTATTCTTTCCCACCATGAGTTCTAAGTCCAACTCGTCGCATCGCTTTTCGGTCAATGGCGTGCAGATGAGTCCTCGCCCATATGTAGCCATAAAATTTACCAACTCAGGTGTAGCAAATTCTGCTGCAGCTATAAAGTCGCCTTCATTTTCTCTATTTTCATCATCTACTACTATGACTACTTTACCTTTCTGAATATCTAGAAGAGCTTCCTCTATTGTATTCATTTTATATTCTATCACTTCTTTCCCAGACATTTGACTTGATACCTTTTAAATAATTTAAAAATCCCAGTAGGATAGCTAGATTCATACTTAAAAAATAATACAATCTATATCCTATTAGCTTTACCTTCCATTTGGTCAGTAAATAATTGAGACACAAAAATAAGCAAAGGCCCATTCCTACTAGCATTAATATTCTCGAATATTGCCCAAAAAGGTTAAAAAAACTTATTCCCCAGAAAATGGATAATATAGCCGGGGAAAGCCAGCGAATAATTTTGTGAAAGAAATAAGAATATAAAAATCCGAGCGAAGTTTTAAATGGATTTAAAAGACTCATAAAATGAAATAAAATTTGAAAATTACCTGCCGCGTAACGTTTTTTCCTTCTAAACTCATTTCCTACATCGGCATGCATGGCTTCATATGCCTTGGCCTCTTCTGAGTATAATACATATTTCCGCTGCGCTATTGCACTCATAGTAAGATAGAGATCATCGGTTATAAAGTTAGAGGGGATGGCAGCGAAATACTCCCCTTTAATGGCAAAGCAGGCTCCGAAAACACCTATAGCATAGCCAGTGGACCTACTTTCTTGTACTTTGATTCTGTTTTCTCTAAGAATATATTGAGATTCTACATTATCTTCCTCGTTCATAGGTATTACAGACGCTCCTACCATTCCTACTTGATTATGGCATAGCATCTCGATCAAGTTTTCCAAGCAATTTTTATCCAAACTAATATTGGCATCCATAAATACAAGGTGATTATCTTTAGAATTCAATCGATATTTTTCTACTAGCTTATTGAGAATATTTGGTTTCCCCATCCTCGAAAACTCTTCTAATTCTATATTTGGAAACTGTTTCGCTAAATTATGAATAATGTTCCTTGTATTATCACTACTCCCATCATCGCCTATAATTACTTTGCTTACTTCTTGGGACGTGCTGCTTGAGAATATAGCATTAATGGTATTGGCAATATTAAGTTCTTCGTTAAAAGCTGAAATTAAAATTATTAGACTCCTGTTTTGATTCTCTTCTTTTTTGAATTTCTTAGAATTAAAATAATATAGAGATGCAGGGAAAAAAACATAACTATAGACGAAGAGAAAAAGAAAAAAGAAAAAAAAGATAATCAAAACTTAAAACTCAAATATTCAAAATTTATAACCCAAAAATTATTTAATAACACCTATTTTTGTTTGTAAATATAAATGAATGGCTAGTAAATAGCAGTTTTTATCTGATATGCAAAGTGGTTATACTTTAAAAGGAGAGAGCATATTATTGGTATTGGGCAAATTAAATGAAGAATATGTATCTAATGCGCTCATAAAAGCACCCCCTGAAAATGTTCAATAGACATGATCTCTTAGCAGGGGCTATTTGCACAGATAAAACCAGACAATTTTGCTTAATCCAATTACAGAACCAACCTCAATGTGTAAATATACTATATGACATAAATATATTAAACCAAATTACAATGAAAAAATTATCTTTAATCTTAACCCTACTTTTATTCGGTTTTTGCTGTTTTTCTCAAAGCAGATATATTGCGAAAAGAACTAAAAGTATTGTTTATACAAGAGACGGAGGTAAATGCCAATGCTGCGGCAGTTTTGAAAACATAGAATATGACCATATTATGCCATATTCATGCGGTGGAAGCGGTGACGCCTCAAATATTCAATTACTATGTCTAAAATGCAATAGAAGTAAATCAAATAGCTGTTATTGTAAGATACATAATAATAAAGTAGGAGACAATTGCTGTGACAGAAAATCAAATATTAACCAGTCTCCACAATTTAATTCTGCAACTAAGAGGTCTTCAGGCACATCAAGTCAATGCACTGGAACTACAAATAAAGGTACAAGATGTAAAAAGAGGACAACTAATTCAAATGGAAGATGTCATTTACATTAAAAACCTTATAAAACAGAAGAATATGAACATGTTATTTGCAATAGATGCCAAGACAGAAGAAGCAATTGTTTCGAATTCCCCAAAAGGAAGTAATAAAATAAATTTTATTGAACGTATTAAACGTCAAGATAACACCAATTTATACACAGCTATTGAATTGTTAACTAGCATTTCAAATGCTTCCAGTTTTGACACTTCAATTTTTAGCGCGATGGATAAAGTGTGCCAAATGATGTACAATAAACATAAAGAAATGAAATAATTTTTGCACAGTCTTGAAGTTAATTTTACCAATTTAAAACACGCCAAAAAGTCATGGACAAGTGATTTATAATGTTTGTAAACATTAAGAAAATATACTTGGATTTCTAAATCTTACTTTAATCATACTTGGATTGCATGTGCAAGGTGCTATAATCGCAGATACATTTTAGCAGTGTCTTTGTGGTTTAAATTGCTAATTGACTAAAGGTCCTTTTATAACCATTGTTTTGAGTCAAATGTATTTGAAAAAGATAAAAATGTTTACAAACCCACATTATAATATATAATTTTGCCAAAATTCTAGTATATCCCAAATACATAAATTTATTAATAAATATAAATTCACATTTTAATGAAAAACACCCCCCTAACCGAAACCCATATAGCTCTAGGCGCTAAGATGGCAGAATTTGCAGGATATAATATGCCTATTTCGTATAAAGGCATCAAAGAGGAGCACCATCAGGTGCGAAATGCTGTTGGCATGTTTGATGTCAGCCACATGGGCGAGTTTATCTTAGAGGGAGAAAAGGCGTTAGATTTAATACAGAAAGTAACATCCAATGATGCAGCCAAACTCATAGATGGACAGGCCCAATATTCTTGTCTGCCAAATGACAAAGGCGGAATAGTCGATGACCTTTTAGTTTATAAAATAGCCGACCACAAGTATATGCTGGTTGTCAATGCATCCAATATTGATAAAGATTGGAATTGGATTTCTTCTCACAATAATTTGGGGGCGAAGATGACGAATATTTCTGATGCAACCTCACTTTTAGCAGTGCAAGGACCAAAGGCCACAGCTACTTTGCAGAAACTGACTTCTGTCAATCTAGCCGAAATACAATACTATCATTTTTCTCAGGGTGATTTTGCAGGTTGCAAAGACGTCATCCTCTCCGCTACTGGCTATACTGGTGCTGGAGGATTTGAGTTATATGTGCCTAATGAAAGTGCTGTGACTGTTTGGAATAAAATCATCGAAGCAGGGGCTGAGTTCGGAATACAACCTATTGGGCTCGGGGCTCGCGATACACTGAGGCTTGAGATGGGCTTCTGCCTTTATGGTAATGATATAAATGATACGACCAACCCCATAGAAGCTGGATTAGGCTGGATTACCAAATTTACTAAATCATTCGTAGGAGATCAGTTTGCCAAAGACCTCAAAGAAAATGGAACCAAGCGAAAACTCGCAGGAATTCAAATGATAGAACGCGGTATCCCTAGACATGATTACGAAGTAATGGATGCTAGTGGAAATAAAATAGGGGTTGTAACTTCTGGCTCACAAACACCTTCTTTGGATGTTTCTATTGGGTTAGCCTACATTGATATTCCGCATAATAAGCTTGACACAGAGATTTATATCAAAATAAGAGAGAATTCTATCAAAGCGAAAGTAGTTAAAATGCCGTTTTACCAAAAAACGAACTAAATTTGCGCAAAAGATTGAATACAAAAATATTATCAACTTTTTCATTATTCACTATTAATTAAACGATATGTACTTAATTGGAATGCCTGGAGGCTGGGAATGGATTATCATACTTTTTGCTATTTTATTACTTTTTGGTGGCAAAAAAATTCCTGAACTCATGCGCGGTGTCGGCAAGGGTATCAAGGAATTTAATAATGCCAAAGCTAACATCAAAGGAGAGATAGAAGAAGGCATGAAGGAAATAGAAGAAGAGGAAACTTACAAAAAATAAGCTCCTCCTAGAACTATTGATTGGCCTTGGCCCTATATTTTCTTTTTTATCTATCATAAACAATCTGAAATTCGGATTGTCTATAATATTCGCCTTTAATATGACTGAGATATCATGAATTTAAACACTAAAGACATTGAGAAAATCGTCGTCATTGGAGACCGTATTTTGATAAAGCCAGCTAGGTTCGACCATAAAACTAAATCTGGATTGATATTACCTCCCGGGGTTGAAGAAAAAGAAAACATTCAATCGGGGTATGTCATTAAAGTAGGCCCTGGATATCCAATCCCCAATATAGAGCCAGACGAACCGTGGAAGCCTTCCACAGATATGATTAAATACATTCCATTGCAAATTCAGATTGGCGACTTAGCCGTATTTCTTCAGAAGCATACCTACGAAATCCAGTTTAATAATCAAAAATACTTAATACTTTCACAGGCGTCTGTTCTGATGGTCTTACGAGAAGATTATTAAGGATTCTCTACCTTATCTACTAAAATCAATTTCCGTATTATCTCCAACCGTAATGGTTTGAGAAGCTCCCTTCAGAGAAGAGTCGCTACCTATCACAAATTCAGATAATTTCATAGTATCTAGTTTAGAAAAGCTGCCTATGATTCCATTAGTAATAATTGAGTTTTCTATTCGCGTATTGACTCCTAGAGAAACGTCTGGACCTACAATAGCATTGATGATCTCACAATTATCAGCAATATAAACAGGCTCCACTATCACAGAGTTCTCAATTCTAGCGGTAGGAGCTATATACCCCCCGTATTTTTTAAGAAGTAGTGAATTGGAATTTAAAAGCACCTCTCCATTTCCTACATCTAACCATTGGTCTGCGGTCACTAAATCAAATTCTACACCTTGTTTAAGCATTTCATTGAGCACATCTGTTAGTTGAAACTCACCTTCCGTGCGCATACCATCTTTAGCATATTTTTCTAGTATACTGAATAAAATTTCTGTGTCGACTATTTTATATAAACCTGTCAGAGCCAAATTAGATTTTGGCATTTTTGGCTTCTCTACAAAGCGTATGATTTGACCATTATCGCCTAATTCTACAACGCCAAAATTACTAGGGTCTTTGACTTTTTTTATAGCTATGCTTGACATTTTAGATAGGTAAAACTCCTTGCTAATATCAATCAAACTATCCCCTAGTACTATGATTAAAGCGTCCTCTGGATGAACGAATTCCTTAACGAGAAAGACCGCCTGTCCGATTCCTTCCCGCTTAGCCTGAAAAACGAATTCCGTTTTTAAGTCAGGATAATTTTCTTTTACATAATCTACTATTTTCTCACCAAAATAACCTACGATAAAAAGAAATTCGCTCACCCCATGACTCTTTAAGTCATCAATGATATAAGATATAATGGGCTTACCCGCAATAGGTATCAAAGCTTTCGGCTGCGTATAAGTAAATGGCCGCAGTCTAGTACCTGCGCCAGCTACTGGGACTATGGCTTTAAGTTTTGACATTGTTTAATTGTTTTATTATACGACTCACTATTTCCTCTGCCGCAGGACAAATTTCTATGTTTTTTTCCAAAAGATCGAGATGGTTTTTCATTTCTTTCATATTCGTATGCGGATAGCCTCTACAAGCTTGAGGTCTATTCTCATATATTCTGCACTTGTTATCCTCTAAATTTAGCATAGGGCAAGGCTGAAATTTAAACACAAAGTCTCCGTCTTCATCCATTTCAATATAATCTTGAAAAAGTTGGCTAGGCCCTATTCCTAATGCCTTGGCCAATATTGGTATTTCTTCTGACTCTATGATTGGGCTATAATTTTTACAGCAATTCGCGCACGCAAGACAGTTCGTGTTTCTGAAGACGGCATCATGAACCTCTTTAAATAAAAAATCTACTTTCTCAGAACTCTGGGTAGTTAATCCTTCTAATTGATTAATTAGTTTTTCGCTTATAAGTTTATCCACGAGCTAATAATTAAGTCTTTTGTTTCTTCTTCTTAGCTGCTGGGAAAAGAACATTATTCAAAATAAGTCTATATCCGGGTGAATTTGGGTGTAGATTAAGATCCGTCTTAGGGTCATAGACATAGTGCTGATAGTCTTCTGGATCATGCCCGCCATAAAAAGTCCACATGCCTTTTCCTTTCGTACCATGTATATATCGTGCTTCGTTAGCGCTTTTATTGTCAGCTAAAACAATAACATCGTTCTTGATTAAATTCTTCTTAAAAGCTGTTGTCTGTCCCATAAAGCCTTTAATAATGCGTTCATGATTCTGAGTCAAAATAGTGGGAATATGATCCCACTTAGCCGAGAATTCAAATAGGAGAAAATAATCCTCCGATTCATCTATGTTTGGATCACCCATAGCAGGATTTCGATCTATATCAGAGTATTCATAGATCATAGGATTTGTATACAATTGAAAATTTTGAAACGCCAAACTCTGTGAAAAATCCATTTTATTTGCATAACCAGGATCTAGCGGATCATAGTCAAAAACAGATTCACAGATATCAGTTTCTTCGGCAGCTAAGGCAATGTCATAAGAATCAGTAGCGGAACACATAGCAAATAGAAATCCTCCTCCTATTACGAATTCTTTAATTCGCTTAGTAACAGCCAATTTCATTTTTGATACCTTATCAAATCCGAATTCTTTAGCAATAGACTCCATGTTCTCTTGGTCTTTCTGATACCAATCTACAGTGTGATAAGCCCCATAAAATTTTCCGTATTGACCAGTAAAATCTTCGTGATGAAGATGAAGCCAATTATACCTAGGTAATTTATCAGATAAAATTTCTTGATCATAGATTACTTCGTAAGGAATTTCTGCATAAGTCAATACCATAGTCACCGCATCATCCCATGGCAATTTAGTCTTAGGAGAGTATATCGCAACCTTTGGAGGAACTTCTAGTTTGATTATTTCTTGATTGACGTCATTTCGAGCTATGTCGGCTACAATATCAGCATAATCTGATTCAGAAATAAGCTCATAGCTTACACCACGTATAATACACTCCTTTTCTATACTTTCAGTAAATGGAAAAGAAAAACTACCTCCTCTATAGTTTAGAAGCCATTCAACTTGTAAATTTTTATCTAATACCCAATAAGCAATGCCGTAAGACTTCAAATGATTCTTTTGAATCTTATCCATAGGCAATAAAATACGACTAGCAGATAGACTACTTGCTAGAAAAATAAGGCTTAAAACTAATCGAATTCTAAGACGATACAATGTCACTAAAATTTAGGACAGAACATCTTTCTTTGTTTACTATGCTTTATGCTAAATACATAGTTCATATACAATTCAAAACCTCCTTGATATTTAGAAGCACGTTTAAGATCAGAAACGTTCAAATCATATGCTGCACCAATTTCGAAGTTATTATAATCCATTCGGGTAGTAAGAACAAATGATTCGAAATTTATTGAACCACTATTCGATACATTTTGAGGATCACCACCTACCATTCTTGAAGATACCCCTAGGTATACAGAATTGCTCAATGGGTCATTTGCATCAAGTAGTAATCTTATATCTGAACCAAACATAGTTTCAAAACTAGCGCCTTGCTTCATAACCAATACCTTTGGTATCAAGTCTAATGATTGTCCCATTTCAAAAGCAGCAGCAGCATTAAAATTAATTCGCATAGGGATGATTAAAGCATCTGTCTCATTGGTAGCGCTTCTAAAAAAACTCGCTCGTGGTTGATTTATATGCAATAATCCTAATCCGGCTGAAAATCTCTTTCTAGTATTATATACATTATAGCCCCAAGAAATACCTGTGCTAAAATCATAAAAAATTAAATTATCATCAAGTCTTCCTGATTCACCCCCTATATCTCTATCATATCTGGTGCCATTCCACTGATTACCCCACGTCAAATTGGTTAAATCAATCGTACTTTGATGAAATGCAACCTGCCCTCCTATCGCTATAAAGTGATCTCCAAATTGATCTAAAGCCTTTCTATAGGAGCCAGAAAGTCCTAACTTGGTATTAGCTAATCGGCTTTGTCCAGCGATATCATGCATTCCATAAATACCCATACCTACAAAATCATTCTCATCAATACCTTTATTGGTTCTAGCTTCTAAGCTTCCGACAAAGGTTCTATAGGCCGCTATGCTCTCATTGGATAATATGGAATTCCACTGATCTCTATATTGTGCACTGACTCTAAAATTGCCATTAAAATTTCCTGTATATGCTGGATTGATCCCTATCGGCACTCCGTAGAATATACTGAAATGAGGATCCTGCGCCACTATATGAGCCCAAGATACTAATGCTATTAATAAAATTGCTGTTTTTTTCATTATCTAATTAATGTAATACTTCCTTTTTTAGTTCGTTTCTCTCCATTGAGGTATTCTACTTCGGCGGAGAAACTATAGACTCCACTTGGCTGTGGCTCATTCTTATAGATACCATCCCAGCCCATAGTCACATGGTCTGA
>CANESS010000024.1 GCA_947441115.1 Saprospirales bacterium
ACCTATTCGGATATTTCTTTTAAAGTCAGACATACCTTTGAAAGCCTTAGAATTATCTTCATTAAGTTCTGGCTCTGGTTTCTTCTTATCAGAGACATCTATTGAGTCAGATTTTTTCTCAATAGGTTCGGTTGGTATCTGCTTCTCCGTCTTTTCATACTCGTCTTGAGCCTGCATTGAAAAAGTAATAAAGAGTAGCATTAAGGTCAATACATAGTTCATGAATTTTTAGCTTTTTATGATATAGTAAGATGATAGAATATTAATTAGCAAATTTAATTGAAACTAGCTAAACTCTTTAGAAAAAAGTCTGTAGTAAGCAAAATTTAATCCTTGCGAGTTTATATCACCATATTCACTCCAGCCTAGATGATTTTCCTACCTATTTTTCATTAAGGTCAATATATTTGTAAGTATTGATATTTAAAAATGAGTTTTCTGAGCAGAAGTGAGCTCCTCATAGGTGCGGAGGGATTGGTTAAACTAAAAAAATCGCATATTCTAGTGATAGGCCTTGGAGGTGTGGGCAGTTATGCTGCTGAAGCCCTAACTAGAGCAGGAGTTGGAGAAATGACTATAATCGATGGCGATCACGTAGTACAATCCAATATCAATAGACAACTTCAAGCGTTGCATAGCACTATAAACCAGTCAAAGTCTTATCTCATGGCTCAGCGTTTAATGGATATAAACCCTGAGTTGATTCTTCATGAAATCAATCAATTTCTAAAGCCAGATGATATTGAAAATATTCTAAATCGTCCCTATTCCTTTGTGCTAGATTGCATAGATTCCGTTACTCCTAAATTGATGATAATTAAGCGCTGCAAGCAAAACAAACTTAAGTTTATTTCATCTATGGGTGCAGGTGGCAAAATGAATCCTGACCTTATCAAGATAGTAGATATAAGTGAAACTAAGGACTGTTATTTTTCTAGAGAAATAAGAAAAAGACTTCGAAAGGAGCATTACAACTACGGCATAAAAGTGGTATACTCGAACGAGGTAGTAGCCAAAGAGAAAATGGAATTAACGCATGACAGCCAATATAAAAGGTCATACTATGGGACTATATCATACATGCCAGCCATGTTTGGACTCACAATGGCCAGTTATGTTATTAAGAAACTAATATCACACCCTAAATCATAGAAATTAAAAGCAGTCTAATTCTGTTATGAAACTCCTTTTAATTTTACCACTTTTCCGTCTTCAAATTCATAAATGTCTCCACTAGGACAGTGTGCTTGACCTTTCTCATCAAATTTAAGTCTATGTCCTTTTTCGCTATACCACCCTTTCTGTATAGCAGGATTTCCGACTACGAGTGCATAAGCATCTACGTCTTTTGTTACTACACTACCTGCTCCTATAAAGCAAAACTCTCCTAAAGTCACTCCACAAACTATGGTAGCATTGGCGCCAATCGAGGCTCCTTTTTTCACTAAAGTCTTGGCATACTCCTCTTTTCTATTGACAGCACTGCGCGGATTAATGACATTGGTAAACACACAGGATGGTCCTAGGAATACATCATCTTCGCATATGACCCCCGTATAAACCGATACATTATTTTGGATTTTGACACGTTCCCCTAGCTTTACACCTGGACTAATGACTACGTTTTGACCAATATTGCAGTTCTCTCCTATCTCACAATCTTTCATCACATGACTAAAATGCCATATTTTAGTACCCCCACCTATCTTACATGGCTGATCTATATAGGATGATTCATGGCAAAAAACACCTTCTTGTGTCATAAGAAAAAAGAATTAACAGTATCAGTAATATAATTTAATTGCTCCTCATCCATCTCTGTATGAATGGGAAGTGAAATAACATTTTTAGCCAACGATTCTGAGATTTCAAATCGCTGCCCAGGCAATAAATGTTCTTTGTAGGCTAGCTGATGATGAAGTGGCACTGGGTAGTATATCATCGATGGTATATCTTTAGATGCAAGGAATTCTCTTAGTGCGTCTCTATCTGTATCTTTTAGAATGAGTGTGTACTGATGAAATACATGACTAGAGTTCTTTGAACGCACCGGGACAGATATATTTGGGTGGTCAGAAAATGCCTTGTCATAAAAGCTGGCTACCTCATTTCTATTTTTTTCGTAACTGTGAAGATGCTGTAACTTGATTTTCAAAATAGCGGCTTGCATGGTATCTAGTCGAGAATTGCATCCAATGACATCGTGATAGTATTTAATGCGCTCCCCATGGTGCGCTATCATTTTCATTTTCTTTGCCAGGTCTTCGTGTTGGGTATAAATAGCTCCACCATCGCCATATCCGCCAAGATTCTTAGAAGGGAAAAAAGAGGTAGTTCCTGCATGACCGATAGTACCAGCTTGTTTTTTACTGCCATCCGAAAAAGTATAAACTGCACCAATCGCTTGCGCCGTGTCTTCTATTACATATAAATTATGTTTCGTTGCTATGCTCATTATTGGTTCCATATCCGCGCACTGTCCATAAAGATGCACAGGCACTATGACCTTCGTTCTGGGTGTAATGAGTGACTCAATTTGATGCACATCAATGCAGAAGGTCTGAGGGTCTACTTCTATAAAAACTGGCTTCAGCCTCAACAATGCTATTACCTCAGCGGTTGCCACATAGGTCCAAACGGGCACTATAACTTCGTCATCTGGCTGCAAATCCATAGCCATCATAGCTACTTGTATAGCATCTGTTCCATTAGCACAGGGTATGACGAACTTAGAACCTGAAAATTTGGCTAAATCTTCAGTGAACTCTTTCACTGCTGGTCCGTTAATAAATGCAGCCATTTCCATCACTTCAATGACAGCCTTGTCTACTTCTTGCTTTATTTTTTGGTACTGACTTTTTAAGTCTACCATTTCTATTTTTCTCACTTGGTATCCAATTTATAATCTTGCAGCAAACTTATACAAAATTCCTCCACAATATGGCCATTTCTGAGAATAAAGTAATTATAAGTCTAACTTCATCTGCTAAATTTTCCTAAAAGCCCTTAGAAGTCTATTATTTTTAGCAATTTAGCAAAAGTAGCAAGGTCACAATGCGCATAACTAAACTATTTACTAACTTCTTCGAAAGCGAAAAGTCAGCAGGGCTTATTTTAATAGCCTGCACTGCTTTATCCCTATTGCTATCCAATACAGCCATGGGGCATGAGTATATGCAAATATGGCATATAAAGATAGGCACTATGAGTCTCGAACATTGGATCAATGATGGACTTATGGCTATATTTTTTCTTATGGTAGGCTTAGAATTGGAGCGAGAAGTCTATAATGGTGAATTGTCTAATTTTAAAGAAGCACTGCTGCCATTTAGTGCTGCACTTGGGGGAATGATAGTCCCGGCAGCCATTTATTTTTTTATAAATAAAGGGCTGTCAAGCCAAGTTGGAGTCGGTATCCCTATGGCCACTGATATAGCTTTTGCCCTAGGTATTCTATCATTACTAGGTCATAGAGTTCCAGTAGCATTAAAAGTATTTCTCACGGCTCTGGCTGTTATTGATGATCTAGGAGCCATAATTATTATTGCCTTATTTTATACTAAATCGCTCGCTTGGCCATATTTAATAGGTGCAGCAGGCATCATGCTCGGACTATTCATCCTGAACAGAAAAAAGGTGTATGTATTATGGCCTTATCTGCTTGGGGGTGTTGTTTTATGGTATTGTATGCTTAAATCAGGAGTGCATGCCTCTATTAGTGGGGTACTTTTAGCCTTTGTTATTCCCTTTGGCAGTGGCAGCAGTGATAGTATATCGAATAAATTGGAAAAAGCCCTGCATATGCCTGTTGCACTATTTATTATACCTATTTTTGCACTGGCGAATACTGCTTTTTCTATTAGTAATTTTTCCTTAACACAGTTAATTAGCCCCCTCGATTTGGGAATCATTTTGGGGTTAGTCCTTGGCAAGCCTACAGGAATTGTTTTATTTACTTGGTTCATCGTTCGAAATAAATGGTCTAAATTACCTGCGAATGTATGCTGGAGGCACATCTTGGGGGCAGGCTTTTTAGGCGGAATTGGTTTTACAATGTCTATCTTTATTTCATTTCTAGCCTTTGATGATGTAGCTCTTATCAACCAAGCAAAGTTAGCCATACTCATATCCTCATGCATGGCGGCTGCTATTGGATATTTTTTCCTTTCGAGAATTTATAGATAATTTTCGCCTTGGCTTCAATTATTTGTACATTTGAGTCTATAAATTTATTTCTGTATGCATAAGATTCTATCAATTTATACTTTCATATTTTTAGGATCTAACCTCACAGGGCAGCTATGGCTTTCTAAAGCTGCTACAATTACTATTTTCTCAGAAACCCCTCTTGAGAATATAAACGCTAAGACTCAAAATGGAAGTATAGCACTCAATGAAAGGTCCGGTAAAGTTTTGGTAAAAATGCAAATCAAGAGTTTAAATTTTCCGAAAAAACTAATGCAGGAACACTTCAACGAAAACTATATGGAGTCTGACAAGTATCCTATGGCAGAATTTGATGGAGAGATACAGAATTTGCCAAGTTTTAGCGAGCAAAAAACACATGAACTGAGAGTTAAAGGCACTATGACTATCCATGGAATAAAACGGGAAGTCGAGATTCCAATAAGTCTCACAATAAATAAAAATAAGTTGATAGGTCAATCTAAATTTAAAATCAAATGTGTCGACTATAAAATTGATATTCCAAAACTTGTTGTAAAAAATATAGCAGAAGAAATAGAAGTGACTATCTTAGCTGAACTAAACCAAATTAAAAAATAGCCTATGCAGCTTTTCAAATTAATTTTTCTTGGAGGCTTTTTCATCAGTACTTTGAGCATAATGGCACAGGACGAAGACCTCTCTAAATTATTGGATAGCTCCATTACCACAGACCCACATGAGCCAGTAATAGCTAGTTTCAAAACGACAAGACTAATCAATCTCACCACAATAGAGCAGGTCAAGCGAGGTGAACTCGACTTTAGAATCGCACACAGATTTGGAGATATAGCGGGAAAGAGTGGTGGGGCTAGTACATTTTTTGGATTTGATAATGTTTCTGATATCCGTTTTTCTTTTGATTATGGGATTTTGGATAGATGGCAGATAGGTATCGGGAGAAGTAAAGGTGGTGGATATGGTCAAACTCAAGTGTTTGATTTGAATACTAAGGTTAAACTTATGCAACAGCGTAAGAATGGATTTCCGCTTGCTATATCACTATTTGGAGGATTGACTTTTACCACTATGGAGTCTAATTCTCTAGCGAGTAGCATAACAAATTTTGATAGAACGTCTGCCCACAGGTTTAATTATTTTGGACAACTATTATTTGCTAAAAAAATCAATGACCAATTTTCAGTTATCATTGCACCTACCATAATTCATAGAAATTTAGTGTCACTTGGAGATAACAATATACAATTCGCCATAGCAGCAGGTGCTCGAGCTAAGATAAGCAAGCGAGTAGCCATTATAGCAGATTATTACCACCTACTCAATGTGAGTAGCTTTCAAAAAGCTATAGACCACCAAATGCCTATTGGTCTAGGACTAGAGATAGAAACTGGAGGACACGTGTTTCATGCGTTATTCAGCACCAATACTGGCATTATGGAAAGTCAGTTCCTGCCAAATAATACAGCCAAATTTACAGCAGGTCAGGTGAGACTCGGCTTTAACATTTCTCGTATATTTACTATTTCAAATAATAAATAACTAACCCTAAAATTTTAGCAATATGAAAAAGATTTCCTTCGCCATTTTTTTTGTCTCTATTCTATGTGTCTGGAGCTGCACCAAAGATAGTACATCGTCAAGCACAACTGTAGATTGCACCAATGTAAGTGCTAAGTTTGCAGCTGATATTCAACCAATTTTTAGAGCGAAATGCGGAAACTCAGGCTGTCACCCATCTAAAAATATGGAAAACTATTCAAGTCTAAAAGTTTTTGTAGATAATGGCCAAATTAAACAATATATTGGAGATAGATTAAGCCCTCCGAGTGGTATGACCTCGTCTGGCAGCTGCACGGAAGAAGAAAGTAAAAAAGTCGCTTGTTGGCTGCAAAATGGAGCTAAAAATGATTAATCGTTTAAACCCAATCTATACTAGATATCATTACGCTATGAATCCGGATGATATTCTGAGTCATTCTAAAAATGATATGATAAAAATTAATTCCACAAAATAGATAAAAATTCAAGTCGAGGAAACAGCATGTTTCCCTTATTTAAAATACTCTTTTCACCGTAATATTAAACCTATGACCAATATCATTAAATTGATTCCAGTTTTATTTTTGATAGCTGTTTTAGGATGTGCTAAGGATGATCATGCTCCTTGTGCATCGAATAGTTCTACGACCGTTTCTTATAAGAGTTTTATCGCCCCATTAATGACATCTTCATGCAATAGTTCAGGTTGCCACAGCGTATCCAGTAATGCTGGGGGTCATCAATTTACTAACTATGCTGGAGTAAAGGAAGCCGTAGACCATGGACATTTTTATTCCGTCATGGCTAGCGGTTCTATGCCTAAATCTGCCTCCAAGCTTCCCGATAGTGTTTTGATTAAAGTTAAGTCTTGGGCGGATGCCTGTGGACCGGATAATTGATTAAAAAAATTTAATACTGAAACTATTTTAATAACTAAAATGTTGAGATATTTAAAATAACAATATGAGTTTTACTTTCTTAATGATTTTAGCAATGGGTGCGGGTTTTCTTATCCAGATGATGCTAAAAAACAAAATGAATCAATATTCTCAAGAGGTCAATCCTCTTGGAATCACAGGACGCGAAATAGCTGAGAAAATGCTCAAGGAAAATGGCATTTTTGATGTGAAAGTAATTAGCACACCGGGGCAGTTGACAGATCATTATAATCCTACAGATAAAACGGTCAATCTCTCTGAACTAGTATACGAATCGAATAGTATCACCGCCGCCGCCGTATCTGCCCACGAGTGCGGACATGCTGTGCAGCACGCCACAGCATATAGTATGTTAGGATTTAGGAGTCAATTGGTTCCTGTATTAAATATTACCAATAAGATTATGCCGTTTGTAATCATGGGCGGATTTCTTCTTTTGAGGTCTGGTATCACCTTTCCTCTCATCATCGGTATAGCATTATACGGTCTTACTACTCTTTTTGCCATCATTACTCTCCCTGTAGAGTTTGATGCTTCCAATAGAGCTCTAGCATGGTTGGATACTAAAGGCATGCAAGGTGAGTCGTATGACAAGGCAAAAGACAGTCTCAAGTGGGCGGCTATGACTTATGTGGTCAACGCTATCGCATCTGTGCTGAATCTGCTTTATTATATTTCCATTCTAAATAGTCGTAGAAGTTAACGTATTGCGATGCTAAAAGAAATATCAACAGTAGACGAATATAATCAACTCCTATCTGAAGAAGTCATTCCTATAGACGTGCGAAGCTCAACTGAAATAGCAGAAGGAAAAATACCGGAAGCAGCCACGAGCTATGATTGGAATAACGGAGAGTTTCACGATAATTTCGATCAACTAGATCCGGAAAAATCCTATCTTTTTATCTGCCGAAGTGGCAATAGAAGTATGCAAGCCTGTCTATTTTTACAATCCCAAGGTTTTGACAATGTATATAACCTCAAGGGCGGTATGATGAATTGGGCAGGAGCTAGCGAATAATTCTTATTTTTGTTTAGTAATACAAATTTAAATTGAGAGTATAACCCACTCTCAATTTTTTATGATGAACGATATTATACAACTTCTTCCTGACCACATATCAAACCAAATAGCTGCTGGTGAGGTGATCCAGCGTCCAGCTAGTGCTGTCAAAGAGCTGATAGAAAATGCCATCGATGCCAAAGCTACTAAGATATCTCTCATAGTCAAAGAAGCAGGAAAAGCGCTCATTCAAGTCATAGACAATGGCACTGGCATGAGTATGACCGATGCTAGATTGTGCTTTGAAAAACATGCTACCTCCAAAATACGTACGATTGATGATTTATTTAAGATCCACTCCAATGGATTTAGAGGAGAGGCTCTAGCTTCTATAGCTGCTGTAGCTCAGGTAGAGATGAAAACAAAGCGAGACATAGATGAATACGGCACAAAAATAGTCATTGAAAATAGTCAAGTAGCCTCTCAGGAGCCCACAAGCATGGCTAGCGGGACCCATTTTTCTATGAAAAATCTGTTCTACAATGTACCAGCGCGTAGAAATTTTCTAAAAACGGATCCGCAGGAAATGTCCTTGATTATAGCCGAATTTAGTCGACTAGCCATAGCTTACCCCGAAATTGAATTTTCACTCTACCACAATGAAAATGAACTCTATCGTTTGTTGCCAGCGAGCAACCTAAGAAGGATTTGTGATATTTTTGGCAAAAGTTACAACGACAAGTTTGTACCAATAGAAGAGGCGGCAGATATATTGAAGATATCCGGCTTTGTCTGTAAGCCAAATGCCGCAAATTCTAAATCAAAAGGCAAGCAATATCTCTATGTCAATAAGCGATTTATCAAAAGCCAATATATTCAGCATGCGATATACTCAGCCTTTAAAGAATTGATACAACCGGGAGATTATCCATACTATGTCATTTTTATAGATATAGATCCCAAGCTGATAGATATAAATGTGCATCCTACGAAGCAGGAAATCAAATTTGAAGATGAGCAACTGGTTTATGGCTTTATCAATGCTACCATTCGACGATCGCTCATGCAGTTCAATCTCGCACCTTCTATAGATTTTAGTATTGATAGCGTATTTCACAATATGGATGCCGTAGCTAGACCCAATACCTTAAAAAATGAAATAGAAATAACCAATACGAGCTCTGCGAGTAATGGCCGCGTGGGCTTAACTTTTGGCAAGCAAAATGAAAAGAACTGGGAAGCTATCTTTTCCCAATCACTTCAGGATGAATACTATACAGGTGAAATTAAAGACGTAAATAGAAATGCACCCCTACCTACAAACCTTGAGTTTGAGCGTGCACCTATAGAAATAGTAGGCAAGCCCACACAAATTCTAAACAAGTATATAGTTCTCCCTTCAAATATAGGATTGCTATTACTAGACCAGCGACGCGCTCATGAGCGAATTTTATATGATGAAATGCTCAAGCTTTCTTTAAAAGAAAAAATAACTAGCCAGCGACTTCTCTTTCCTATCTGTATTGATTTTTCTATTCAGGATAGTTTCGTATTGGAAGAAATTATGAATGATCTCCTGCATCTCGGATTCGATATTAGTCCTATGGGAAATCAAGTATTTGCTATACAAGGTATTCCTGCTGATTTACCCAGTGGAAATGAAAAGGAACTATTAATAGAGTTAGTAGAGAATTTTAAAAACAACTTTAAAGCTAAAAACTCCAAAAAAGAAGCAATTCTAATATCTATATGCAAAATATCGAGTGTAAAGCGCAGCCAAACTTTGTCAGAAGAGGAGGTGGACTATCTATCTCAGAATATTTTCCAGAGAGAAAATTATCAGACTACCCCTGGCGGTAAACCTATTTTTTACACACTTCCTTATCAGGATATAGAAAAATATTTTCATGAATAATATAACGCCTGCGGTAAAGAACTTAATCATCTTAAATGTTATCATGTTTATGGCAGATTATCTTCTGCCTTTTATATTTCCTATTATAGACTTTAGTCTTAAGGATAAATTAGCTCTCTATTATTTCAGCCATCCGAATTTCCATCCATATCAATTTTTTACACATTTCTTTATGCATGCCAGTATAGCCCATATAGCATTTAACATGATTTCTTTATTTTCTATAGGTAGCCTTTTAGAGAGGTTTTGGGGATCGAAACGCGTGTTGAATTTCTATCTAATTTGTGGTTTGTGTGCAGGTCTTTTTTATATGCTCATTCAGGCAATTATGGTCTATAGTGAACTAGGGCATTTCGTGCCCAGAGAAGAAGAACTCGCAAACGTAGGACATATTGTCGGCAGCTCTGGTGTTGGAGCTTCTGGGGCTGTATTTGGAATTTTTGCGGCTGTCGCTTTGCTTTTCCCTAATTCTGAATTCTTTGTATTTTTCATCCCCTTTCCCATCAAAGCAAAATATTTATTGATAGGAGCTGCAGTTATAAGTACAGTTTTAGGTGTGGCAAGTTTTCAAGGCGATAATGTGGCTCACTTCGCTCACCTAGGAGGAATTCTTACCGGGTATTTGCTAACCAAATATTTTAATAAAGACAAACGAAAATTCTACTAACGACCATGTGGGGAGCAATATACAGTTTTTTTAAAAATATAAAAAACGCTATACTTTTTATTCTATTTACTGCATTCAGTTTTAGCATAGCAGCACATATTGTATCCCCGCAAACGACTATTCTCTTTGCTCCCTTTGGGTTGGGCTTTATGCCCTTATTAGTCGCTACATTCATTATAGGCATTATCTATCTGAAAAGAAATAAATGGATAGGACTTGCTGCACTTCTTTTAGTTGGCTTATCATTTAAGTTTATCGCTGGAAGTGTAGCGCTCAACTTTAATCAAAAAAAAGAAGGGTTAAAAATCATGTCATGGAATGTTAAGAATTTTGACCTATATAATTGGACAAAAAATGAGGAAACACGACAGAATATGTTTAGGCTGATAGATTCTATAGATCCAGATGTGCTGTGTCTCCAGGAGTTTTATACCAATAAAAACCAGCATGACAATTTAACTGCCTTAAAAAAACTAGGATATACAAACTATAGCTTTTTTCCTTCCTATAGTCAAAAGGCTGGAGGTCAGTGGGGCTTAGCCATATTTTCTAAAACTCCTCTTCAAAAAGGTCAATCTTTGAAATTAAATGAAAAGAAATCTTCTACCAACCAATGTGTATCTGTTCAGTTAAGTCATAATGATCAAATTTACACAATATATAATGCCCATCTGCAATCCATACACCTGAACTATGAAGACCTGGCCTATATAGAAGGGATAAAAAAAGAATGGAGTATCCTAGATAAATTAAAGTCATGGCGTGTTATATATAAAATACTAACGGCTTATAAAAGCAGGGGGCAACAACTAGAATTATTATTGAACAAGTCAACTACTTCGACAAACGTTATTTTGTGTTGTGATTTAAATGATATTCCTGCCTCTCATGCATATCATGTCATATCTCAGCATTATCAAGATGCTTTTCGTAAAAAAGGGCTTGGTCTCTCGAATACGATTTCTATAGGATTGCCTATTTATAGGATAGATTATATATTCAGCTCAGCTAATCTAAGCGTGAATGCTTATGAGAAGATAGAAAACGCCCTTTCAGATCACCACATAGTGGTGAGTTATATTAAATAGACCGCCGTAAATTTATCCATTTCTGAAATTATAAGGATACTTTTACTCTATTATGTAACTTATTTCGATTAATTTTGTCTACATATCACCAAACTAATCTACTAAAAAATGAATTACCCTAAATTGATCTTAACCTTATTCTCCCTTACATGGCTTTATGCTCAGGCTCAAGATGCTCAGCAAATGATTTCGAAGTACCGATTCAAGCTATATGAAGAAAAAAAACTCAAACCAGTTTTTACTGTCAAAATGGAATTAGAAATAAACACGCCTGATGGGAAATTTCCTGCTACCCTCTGGCTCATGGAAAATATGGCTTATAAACTAGAAATGAAAGAGCCCAAAGGAAATTCTATCGAATACCTAGACCCAACTGCATACAAATTGATGAGCGCCAATGGAAAACAAAAAGAGTTTGCTCAAGCAAGTTCTGAAGTTCATTTTAGGAAAAAAATTTGGCTTAACTTATATCCGTTTCTAAACCTTAAAGAAGAATTTTCTATACAAGAGATACAATCTGAGCATGACTTGGGAGGAGGAGTTATGATGTCTGCTAAAGTTGCCACCAGTATTGATCCGCCCACCGCAATCGAGCAGAATCCTGCTGAAAAGAAATATATGCAGATGCTAGGCTTTAATGATATGAAGCATATCTTCTATTTCAATATGCTATCTATGAGCATATCAAAAATTGTCACGATATATTATACAAATGTTGAAGAGAAAAAAGACGAAGTAGTTTTCAAAAAAATAGTTCAATCGCCAGAAGGATATTATTATGCTAGTGAATTCACTAGTGTATTCGGTGAAGCTAGCGTCAAATCAATACAGTTTAATCGACCTTTCAAGCCAGGAGAACTTGACGCCAATTTTTAATATATAACCTTAATAAGAACTAAAACCATTAATTTTGGTTTTAATAATACTTTAAACCTTTAAGAATTTAAGAATGAAAAAATCGACTCTCTTTTTAATTTTAGCAGCAACGTTTCAAATGCTAATAACCTCCTGTGGTTATAACGATATGGTAGCTAATCGCGAAGGCGTAGACAAGCAATGGGCCAATGTGCAATCAGCTTATCAACGCAGATTAGATTTAATTCCAAACCTAGTATCGACTGTAAAAGGGGAGGCAAATTTCGAACAAGAAACGTTAACAAAAGTAGTAGAAGCAAGAGCTAGTGCTACTCAAATGAAATTAGATGTATCTAAAGCTACGCCAGAGCAAATGATACAGTGGCAGCAAGCTCAAGGCCAATTAGGCGCAGCATTAGGACGATTGATTTCTATTTCAGAGAATTATCCAAATCTACAAGCCAATCAAGGATTTAGAGAGCTAAGAGATCAGCTAGAAGGCACTGAAAATAGAATCAATACAGAAAGAAATAGATTTAACGAGGTAGTAGCTGAATACAATACCTTAATTAAGTCTATTCCTCAAAATATCTATGCTGGCTGGTTTGGTTTTACCCCTCGCACTCCATTTCAGGCAGATGCAGCTGCTGCTGCGGCACCCAAGGTAGATTTCGGCACAGAAAAAAAATAATCTGAGAACTCAACAACGCTCATGAGCAATTTTTTTACCGACCAAGAGTCTGATACTATCGTAAAAGTCATTTGTGATATAGAATCATCTACTGTAGGCGAACTCCGCGTGCATATAGAAGATTTATGTCCAGACTCTCCCATCGATAGAGCTGTAGAGATTTTTAATAAATTAGAAATGTATCGCACAGAACATAAAACGGGAATTCTCATTTATATAGCTACTGAAGATCACAAGCTAGCTATCATAGGAGACAAAGGGATACACTCTATAGTAGGAAATGATTACTGGGAATATATTATGAATGATATGAAATCGAAATTTGCATCTGATTCTATATACTCTGGCGTATTGAATGGAGTAAAAGCTGTAGGTGAAAAACTCAAAGAGCATTTTCCAGAAAAGAGAATACCCGACAATGAATTGAGTAATGAAATAAGCTATGGGGAAATTTAAGTTACGCCTTCTATTTACCATTCTTGCATGGCTTTGTCTATCGGGTATCTATTCACAAACCTATCCTGCTAGACCAGAACCCGCTATCTATGTCAATGATTTAGCTAATATTTTCAAAGATTATGAGCGCTCCGAAATGGAGCAAATGCTCATAGACTATTTTGACAGTACATCTACTCAGATAGTAGTGGTGACTATCCCTTCATTAGAGGGTATGGATGCCGCCCAATATTCTACAGAGCTAGGAGAAAAGTGGGGTATAGGCCAGGCAAACAAAGATAATGGCGTGCTTTTCATGGTAGCACCAAATGATCGCAAAATGTATATAGCCTCGGGGCGCGGCACAGAAGAAAAGCTAACCGATGTCTTCCTAGGTAGAATCCGAGATAACTATATTTTGCCTGAATTCAAATCAGGCAATTTTTATAACGGAGTGCGACTGGGTATTCTTCAGATGATGAATAGACTTAGCGGCAGTTTCGTGAAAGACGAGAAATCTTCAGCAGGAGCTGAAATCTCCATTTTCGGTATCATTATCATCCTGCTTATTATCTTATTCCTCTCCTGGCTATTTGGAAAAATATCAAACTCGGTGAATTATGGTGAAACCTTCTCAGGCAGAGGCTATAATGGCGGAGGATTCTGGGGCTCAGGCGGCAGCTGGGGAGGCGGTGGTTCCTCATGGGGAGGCGGTTCCTCAGGTGGCAGCTTCGGCGGTGGCAGCTTCGGCGGTGGCGGAGCTGGTGGTAGTTGGTAAATAGTCTATGAAAATACAACATTTCAATTGTCAAAATTGTTCTGTTCTTTCTGAGTCCATTTTCGCAGATATGGAACAGAGTGAATTGGCCTCACTCAATGAATTTAAAGTATGCAAATTCTATGAAAAGGGAGACTTTCTTTTTCACGAAGGAGAAGATCCTAAAGGCATCTATTGTCTGCGTGCAGGTAAAATCAAGGTTTTCAAAATAGGCGCTGATGGCAAGGAGCAAATCACCCATTTAGTCCATACAGGTCAGAATCTGGGACATAGAGCGCTATTTGCTGAGGAAAAATTCAGTGGTTCGGCAATGGCTCTAGAGAATGTGCATGTTTGTTTCATACCGCGCAATGCACTCGAAGAATTGACTAAAAAAAATCCAAATATTGTATGGTCTGTGGCCAAACTACTAGCCAAAGAGCTAAGGGAGGCAGAAAGTAGCATGATCCAATTTGCTCAGGATTCTGTTCGCACTCGGGTGATTAAAGCTCTAAAAAACCTTATAGAGACCTATGGATATAAAAATGACAAGAATACGATCAATGCAGAGATCAAAAGACAAGATATAGCCGATATAGCAGGCACCACAAGAGAATCCATTACGCGTCAACTTTATGCATTGCAAAGTGAAAACATTATTCTGTTGTCTGGAAAAAAAATTCTCATTTTAGATAAATCTATCTTCAATGTGACTTAGCTCACATATTTAAAATCCTTGTCATACTAGTTTTTCTTCCGTTTTAAAAAGACAAAACTTATCAAAATTTATCAAGAATTAGCAAAAGTTCTTTATAAGAAGATATATTGTCGCTAAATAATAAAATGAAAAATTATATGATGAGGAACCTGCGGATAGGACAATCCAGAAAGCAAAAATTTTTCAAATTACTCTACAGCATCATTCCAAACAAACCAAAACGGATATCATAAAACTAAATAATCTAATTGCTGAAACCAATCCCGCAGCAGAAAAGGCATGGTTGATAGAAAAGGTGAGGGAGATAGAATAATGGAAATTTCTTTTAAGAACACGCCTAACTAACAAGCTTCTAGGCGTGTTCTTACATAACGTGGAAAACCCATTTTCCTCCATCACCCCATTTTCCTATATTTGCCTTATGTCTAAATATTATAAATTGGTGCTGCCCATCGAAGGGGAAGAAAACCAAGAGAATGCTATAGCTATATTGAATTTTCAGAGTAATTTTGGATCGGTGGTACAGGAAGAAAATCAATTGATTTTTTCCTATGATAGTCTCTTGCAGACGAAGGAGAAATTAAACGAAGTGCTCGCTGAGTTAAATCTGTGTGAAAAATACGACATAGAAGACGAGGCGGATATCAACTGGAATGAAACGTATGAAAAATCCTTTCGGCCTATCATCATTCTAAATAATTTATGGGGAGTCCGAGCATCCTTTCATGCACCATTGCCGGTTCAGAACGAAATCATCATCGACCCTAAAATGAGCTTCGGCACAGGACATCATGAGACCACCAAGCAGATGATGGAGATGATGCAGAAACTAGACTTTAAGGGAAAAAAGGTCTGGGACTACGGCAGCGGCACAGGCATATTGGCTATAATGGCAGAAAAAATGGGCGCAGCCAGTGTGATAGGAAATGATAATGAAGAATGGGCGTATCATAACTCAATAGAGAATAGTCAAATCAATCAGTGCACTCATCTTAACCTCTTTTTAGGCACTATAGATGAGTGCGAAGTTGCTCAATTTCTGCTTCCAGAGGATAGCTTTGATATCATCATAGCGAACATCACCAAAAATATATTGCTAGATAGTGCGTTTAAGCTTAGCCAGTACAATCAGAAAAATTCACATTTATTATTAAGCGGATTTTATTCGAAAGATATCCAAGATATAGAAGCGAGTTATAAATCGCATGGATTTGATCTCGTGGAATCTACGGAGTTGAATAATTGGGCATGTCTGCATTTAGTGAAAAGTTTAAATTAAAAAGATGAAAGTAGAAAGTAGAAAGATGGAAGTAGAAAGTCCCGATAGCTATCGGGAGTGGTCTGTGGATGTGATATGTAAGCGAGTTTTGTATCTCCTACTTTTCACTTTTCACTTTTCACTTTTCTCTCAAGATAAATACTTCGATCCACAGCCAGAAAATTTTATGAAACAGCTGGGTGTGCTCTTTAAAGAAAATCAGCATGACGAATTAGAAGAGCTCCACAAAAAACTTGAAAAAGAGTTTAAATCCAAAAAAATAAACGACTATCAGCTCAATAAAATGTGCGATATTCTCAATGTGATGCATGAGAGAAAGATGAATGTCTATCCGATGTATAAAGAATTTATCTCTGGCTGTCTCAGCGCGACCAATTCCGGTTTTGACGAAAATTTTCAAGACCGCTGGTACCTATTCGTCAAAGGAATATTGGAAAATGCAAAAAAAGGAAACAATAGAGATTTTAAAATTTTCATGGATTTTTCCAATGACCTATTTGGTCAGAATGCCTTGGTGGCGGAGAAGTCTAAGACTTATCGCATCGAGACCAAAGACCTTAGCTTCGCCTATGACAAAGGCAACTTTATAGTCAAGGTACCTCTGACTAATATACAGGGATTTTTTAAAACTGACACGGTCTATATATTCAATACCAGCGGCGAGTATAACATCATGGAGAAAGTGTGGACAGGAAATATGGGGGTAATTAACTGGCAAAGAGTAGGATTTGCTGCTTCTGAGGTTAGTGCCAGCTTTGGTCGCTATAAAATAGACATGTCCAAGTCAGAATATACAATAGATTCTGTCATGCTAACCTATCCCGAATATTTCCCTAAACCTATCCTAGGAAAACTCGTAGATAAAATCACGAAAGAGCAAGACTTCACAACCGTGCGTTATCCCCAGTTTACGTCATATAATAAAAACTATTCCTTCGATAATAAAATAGCCGCTAACCTGCGAATGAGTGGAGGATTTGTGATGAAAGGGCCAGATGTAGTGGTAGGTTCGGAGGATGGATCTGCGGTGAAGGTCGCTATTTTCAATCTAGCCAATACAAAGAAATTACTAGAAGCGGAAGGATTGAGCTGTATTTTTAAGAGGGGTCAATTCATTCGAATGGACAAGTCTCGAATAAAAATCTTTGCCGATAAAGATTCTGTCACTCACCCTTATGCTTCGTTGAAATATGAAGTGCAAAATAATCAAATACTAATTCTGGGGGAAGAGTATGGATCTGGGAAGGCAAGATATTTAAGCAGTTTTCATAATATGGCATTTGATGCAGAAATGATCACATGGAAAATAACAGAAGATGAAATGAATCTCAGCATGCTCGTAGGAAGAGGAAAAAATGCATCTAAATTTATTTCTGAAAATAATTTTGACCAAGAGACATATAACCAAGCGCGCACGGCCTCGACTGATTTAAATCCACTATCCATTCTCGTAAAACTGAGCAAGGATGGCAGCTATCCCATTCCTTTGGATAATCTGGTAGCTGCTTATGGGCCTTCGTTTTCTAGCTCTAGTGTTTTGCCTGCTGTATTTGCATTGGAGAAAGACGGATTCCTGAACTATAGTAGCACAGACCAAACAATTACTATAAATAAAAATAAAGTAAACTTCTATCAAAAAGCTTATCAAAAACAAATAGATTATGATCTCTTGCGCTTTAAGGGATATGGAGATAAAAGTATTGGCAAATTCTCTCTAAGCACCAATAAAATAAGCGTGAATAGAGTAGTTCATATTCCCTTCAACGACTCTTCCTATGCGCACGCCTATCCGTATAAAAGCTCGAATACAGAAGTTGGCAAGAATAGACAACTAGAATTTGACGGAAAAGTTTTGGCGGGCAGATTAGATCTATACGGGAGCGGCTATAAATTTAGCTATGATAGCTTCACTATAAAATCTGATAGCATAGATAAGATGAAAATCAATATACCAGAGAAAAGAGACAAGGCGAGTGGCGAGGAGTTATTGCAGCCTTTGAAGTCTACATTAGAACAGGTCAAAGCTCAAATCTATATCAATGGTAAATTCAATAAATCCGGAATGCAAAGCGCACGTATGTATCCTAAAATGACTACTTACGCTAATTCATTCGTATACTATGATAATCCTAATATTTATGGGGGTAGATATAAGCGAGAAAACTTTTTTTTTAAAGTTTTTCCTTTCAAAAAAGATTCTTTGCTGCATTTCGAACCCAGTGCCCTTTTCTATGATGGAGAGTTAAACTCTGCTGATATCTTTCCAATATTTAAAGCAAAACTGACTATTCAGAAGGACTTGTCTCTAGGGTTTAGCACCCAGACCCCCGCAGCCGGATATAAAAACTATAAAGGCAAAGGGAATTTCATGGGTTCTATTAATTTAAGTAATTCGGGACTAGTCGGAAAAGGCGAATTATCTTATATGACGGCAACTTTAGGCTCAGATAGTATTTTGTATTTTCCAGATCAGACCAATCTTCTTGCGAAAACAGTAGAAATGAAGGAGCAAAAAGGGCTCATAGAATACCCCGAATTATCTGCAGATAGTGCTCTGGTAGAATGGAGGCCATACTCCGATACAATGTTACTAGCTTCTACTAAAAATAATCCTTTTGATATGTTTAATCAGGGGACTAAAATGCATGGACTGCTCATTTTAGAAAATAATGGGCTGTCGGGAGACGGGTTCTTAGATTTTGTAGAGGCGAAAATCACCTCGAATCAAATGCGATTTAAATCTACAACTATGAAGGCGGATACCTCTTCAATGGAGATTAAAGGTTTAGGAAATAAATTGACCTTTAAAACTCCTAACGTAAGTTGCTTTATGAACTTTGAAACGAAAATCGGAGACTTCAAATCGAATGAAAAAGATATTTCTACCAATTTTGCTTATAATCAATACAAGGGAGAGATCAATGAATTTCGATGGGATATCAATAAAAAGATATTGGCTTTTAGTGCTAAGGAAGGAACAATGGGTTCGCGATTTACCTCTACCCATCCTATGCAAGATAGCCTTACTTTCTATTGTAAGAAAGCAGAATACAATATGGTAAGCTCAATTATAAAAATGGAAGGCGTGGAAGAAATCCTCATCGCTGATTCGCGTGTCATACCCGATGGTGGCAAGGTGAATATTTTTCCTGAGGCTAAAATGGAAACGCTAAAAAATGCAACGATAGAAGGTGATACGGCCAATATGTATCATGTGATAGAAAAAGCAACCCTTGATATCAATGGTAAAAACGATGTACTAGGATATGGTGAATATACGCTAAAAGTCAATAATCAAGATTATCCTATTCGCCTACACTCTATCAAAGTAGATAAAAAAGAACTTCCAATTGAAAAAAAATCAAAAACCAAAAAATATAACTATACTATTGAAGGTACAGGCAAGGTAGAGAAGTCTCAGAATCTTAAAATCTATCGAAACACAGAATTTCATGGAAATGTGCATATATTTTTAAATAAAAAATATCCTCATTTTTCGGGAATGCAGCGAATAGAATTTACCAATCCGAGTTATAAGTCTCCATGGTTTACGGTAGACAATGAGATCAATGTATCAGAACTCTCCATGTATAAAAAAGAGCTGAAAGCAGAGAATGAAAAAGACCTTCATACTGGCTTCTTTATAGATAGAGAAAATCATACCGGCTGGTATACAGGGCTGCTAGCCCCGCTGAAAGGCGAGTCCGATAACATCGCATTAGATGGACGAGGCGTTATCAAGCATTTGCCAGCAGATAATCATTACTATTTTGGAGATTCCACTCGTATACTCTCTGGCGCATCTACTGGCACCAAACTAGACTATTCCGATGCGGAAGGCACTATCTATGCCGAAGGAAAAATTAATCCTGCCTTGCGTATCGGAGGTATTCCTTTTATTATGGCTGGTCTAATGCAGAATGATATGAATGCATCTTCCTATAAATTTATGGGTGGAGCAGGAATGAATATTACCTTAGACCCTAAAGTGATGAGTGCATTAAGTAATTTTATAGCCACAGAGTTTGAAACCAATAAAGACATCTCCTATGTAAAAAAAGAAACGCGGTATGCCTTCAATGAGCTATGCCATCCAAAGGATTATATCAATTTTTTTGCAGATGTAGATAAGGGAATAGGTATACAGAATGGGCCTAAATATACCCCATTCAATATACTATTTACGGACCTCATAATGGATTATGATAAGGCAGACAACGTCTTCCGATCTAAGCCTGAACTAGGAATCTCCTTGTTTGGTGGCATGCCTATCAATAAATTGAGTCAAGGTCACTTAGAGATAGGTTATGGAGAAATTTTTGACTACTTCACTCTTTATATC
>CANESS010000025.1 GCA_947441115.1 Saprospirales bacterium
ATTACAAATGAAAAAAATAATTATATCAATGTTCGCCATGGCATTAATCATGGCAAGTACTCAACTCAGTGCACAGTGTGAATTGATGTGTAATCCGCCTGCCTATGTAATGGGCAGCACCACAGGCACTGCTTATCCGGGATGTATTAGAACTATTTTTTACACTTATCAAATATGTGGTGGTCAAATTGATTTGGTGGATTTTTATGTCATAGTTACACCCACAGGAGGACCAATGGCTCCTGGCTGCGATGACTATATTCATGCAGATATTCAAAAAATAATTCAAGATATCCTTACGAAAACGGGCACTACTGCTACTACGATGATATTACCAGCTAGCTGCGCTACGCGTGTTATCACTCCATTTGCTATTGATGGCGGTGTATCTTACAAGCATACCTTTACGCCTTGTTCGCCAGGCTGCTGCGAATACGATATTAGCACCTATTTGGCTTTTGATTTTTCTACTTTCTTTTTTGGAAACGATAATTGCCCACCAGGTTGCACAGCAATGTGTGCACAATAATTAACACTAGTATGGTCTGAAGTTGACTTGTTCAACTTCAGATTTTTTTAAATTCAGTTGTTATGAAATTAAAAAATGTAATTTATTTCTTTACTATACTTATTGTAATTCAGGCTAAATCTCAAAATTTAGTAAATAATGGTCGTTTTGAAATTCCATTTACCAATGATACCTGTCATTATGTAAATGGATTATATTATTTACCTTATTGGCCAAAAATATACAGCCGACCCCTTTTTTATTTAAATCCTTCCAGAAATGTATATATATGTGGCGATATACATGAAGGAAGCAAACACTTAACCCCTTTTGAAGGTCAGGGGTTTACTACTACCAGAGAAAATTATTCCTTCGATTCATATAAAAAATTAATTATAGGCTATGTAGGTGGAAATCCAAGTGGTAGTGCAACAAGCTATGGTCTTCATCAAAAATTGATTCAGCCATTGAAAAAAGACAGCTGGTATATGGTATCGTATAGATATAAGATGGGATTTGATAGAGATGAAGATAGTGTCGGGTTTATGTATAGAGTGGCATTTAGTCATTTCGGTATTTTGTTTAGTATAGATACTCCTCCTTCCTTCTTAAATTTCTTCCGAACGCAAGATGAGAAATATGACCCTTATTTACAAGATACAATACTAGACACCTCTTTTCGGTGGCGTCTGGTAGAGAGAGTTTATAAAGCAGATTCTAACTATAAATTCATAAGTTTGGCTAGATTTACTAATATCACTCAGTCTAAATATAGACTGTATTTTGATAAAAATATACCAGGTTGGCAAGTCCGAATATTTAATCAGCTAGATGATATTAGATTGTTGCCATTGGATAAGTACCTAAGAGTGAGTAAAGACACCACGCTATGTATGTCGGATACTGTAAACTTAATAGTAGTAAGTGGTGCGGGGCCCTACGCATGGAGGCGGGCATCTATTCCATCGATTATACTTTCCAGTACATCAGAGCTAAAAATAAAGGTTGATACTACTACTTTATTTCAAGTGATGTCTCCTTATGACACAGCCTCCATAATGGCATATGTCGATAGCAATAGATATATCTATGATACCACTAAATATACAACTTGCGAAAATAAACCCTTAAAAGTATCATCTCCTGATATTTACTTATGGCATGATAATTCGTCAGATACTTCTAAGATACTGACTAACTCTGGCAACTACTGGTATCTATCCAAAACTAATCAACCATGCCTGCTCAAAAGAACCCAGTTAGATATAAAAATAAACTCAAATATATACGACACATTAGAACAAACCTCCTGTGATAGTTTTTCATATCGAGGCACTTCTTACAAAAATTCTGGAGTATACACCTCTTCATATATATCGGTCAATGGCTGCGATAGCTTTCATTCTCTAGACCTTAAAATTTATCCATCTACGATAACTACTCTAGCTCAGTTTTCCTGTACACCATATGTGTGGCAAGATAGTATATACAGCCAGTCAGGCAGCTATATCCGCAAATATAAAACAGTTTATCAGTGCGATAGTATCCTAAAACTAGATATCAGCATAGGGTTAGACAATAGACTAAAAATAGAAAATGGAGTCAATTATACTTCGCTGCAAGATAATGTCTCCTATCAATGGTATAGATGTAACCCTTGGCGCAGAATCACCAATGAGACGAAGAAGACATTTACCACTCAGACCAGAGGCAGCTATGCCGTGGTGCTAGATAATGGAAAAGGATGTAGAGATACGAGTGATTGTCTAGAACTATATAGTAGTCAGGTGTCAGGTGTCAGTGGTCATCAAGCTTGGACAGTGTTTCCTAATCCGTTTAAAGAGTTATTCCATATAAGCCTAGATAGAACCTATAAGACTATTCATGTCAAGCTCTATGACCTCATGGGAAGATTAGTTATTACTGAAACTATTCACCATAATTCTGAATTCAGAATTAAAAATTCAGAATTACCCAAAGGGAGTTATTACCTGCAAGTAGAAACGGAAACCACTAGTCAATTTTTCAATCTACTGAAAGAGTAAATGCGAGTTCTATTCATATTCATTTTGACATTCTGCCTTTGCGGCAAAACATTCGCTCAGCTAGACACCTCAGACAATTTATCACGGTTATCCATCCTATTAGAGACAGGGATATTGCCTGTACATTCGGAAAATGCACTTACCCTCACATGCTATCAGGGTCAGCTAGGATTGGCTTATCGAGTTTTACCTCGATTTCATGTAGGTCTCTATGGTCAGACATTGTTTTATTATCAGAATCTAGAGATTAGTAGCATAGATGATAAAATCATAGAAATGGGTTCGATAGACTACCATACGTTTGGCTTGTTTCTAGCCTATAGGCTAGGAGGTAAGAAAATCATCGTAGAGCCTAAGCTAGATATAGGCTACAGCATTTTCAATGCGAAGTCTGTGGATTATGACTTAGAGCCTAGTTCCTTTTTAGATTATCGCTATCTATCTTTAGCGCCAAAGTTAAATCTGCACTACAAAGTCTCGGAATCATTCTCTCTAGGCATCTATGTTGGCTATAATCTCCAGCTCACCGCCCTCAAAGGTGAGAAAACCAAGGCATTTGACCCTAGTAGCTATATGGTAGGTGTTTCGGCGAGGGTTTTTGTGACGAGGTAGGTGGTTCACTTATGTAAGGCTAATAGATATGATAATACTGGATGCTTTTAAATTTTTACACCAATTTATCCATAGCAATGGCTAACGCAATTTTTTGTATACCTGTGAGTTCACTAGAGGTTCGGAAGCAGTCATGTAAGGCATTTTTAATAGTCACAGACACATCTTCGAAGATGGCCTCTTCTGATAACACTACTCCTTCTGGTTGCATGAGATAGGCGAATACTCTTGCCATACCGCAGTTGGCTATAAAGTCTGGTACTACACTACATTTCGTATCGGTATATTGCGCTATTTCGCCATAAAACACTTCTGCATCTGCGAAAGGTACATTGGCACCACAACTTATAACCTCTAGTCCATGAGCGCATAGACTATCGATTTGAGACTTTTGAACTATTTTAGAAGCAGCTGCTGGTATGAAAATTTCGGTCTTGATATGCCATATTTTTTCATTTACCTCTGAAAAGCTCAACATATTGGGGTGAGCTAAGGCATTTCCATTTCTAGATTCTAGTAGTTGCTTGACTTCTTCTACCCCAAATCCAGATTCAGATAGAAGCCCTCCGTCTTTGTCGATAATTCCCACTATTTTAGCACCTTGTTGAGCTAAATAATAGGCTGCTGCTCCGGCTACATTGCCCCATCCTTGAATAAGGACACGTTTGCCTTGTAGATTTTGATTTTTGTATATATCATAGAAATGACGAACAGACTCAGAAACCCCGTAACCTGTGATCAAGTCAGCTACTAAATAGGTTTTGGACGGGTTAGGAGAGAGCGCTACAGACTTTACATCAAGTTCTACTCCTTTCTGAAGCTGATATATCTGTATTTTTTTCTGTTCTGCACTCGGTAAATAATGTCCGACTACAATGCCTTCTTGTGGATGGTGAAGCCCATATTTTTCGGTGATAGGCACTACATCTTTTACTTCATCTACATTCATATCACCCCCTGTCCCATAGTAGTTCTGTAGCATAGGTACAACTCTTTTATACCATTTATTGAGTACGAGCTCTTTTCGTGGGTCTTTTGGGTCAAAGTTGATTCCTGACTTGGCTCCGCCTATTTGGGGACCAGCTACGGTAAATTTGATTTCCATAGTTTTAGCCAAGGAAAGGACTTCGTCTTTTGTACATCCCTGTCTCATTCGCGTTCCGCCACCTGCAGCGCCACCACGAAGACTATTGATCACTACCCATCCTTCTGCACCTGTTTCTTCGTCCTTCCATTCGAATACAATCTCTGGAGCCTTGGTCTTATATTGATTTAGTTTTTCTAGCACGATTTATGATGTTTAGTACTTAAATTATAAAGAATCGAAATAATAGTCACAGTTCCCAGTCATAGTATTCTCAACTTTTAACTTTTAACTTTCGACTTTAAACTGAACTTAATTAACCATGATAGGCATAATAAGCATAAGAATGCTCTCCTTATCATTAGTCTCATTAGGCAATATGAGACAAGCTCTAGCTGGAGTAGACATTTCAATCATCACTTCTTCTGAATGAATGGTCGAAAGAATTTCGGATAAATACTTTGAGTTAAATCCTATTGTGAAATCTTCTCCGTTATAATTTACCATTAAATTTTCTCTACCTTCACTGGCATAGTCTATATCCGTAGCGGATACAGTTAGCTGGCTACCTACTATCTGAAATACTACCTGATGTGTACTCTGACTTGTATATGGTGTCAGTCGCTTTAGGGAAGAGAGTAATTCTTCTCTACTTGCTACTAGTATATTCGGATTATTGGTAGGGATAACAGCATTATAATCTGGATATTGGCTTTCTATTAGTCTGCAAATGAGGTAAATATTGCCGAAATTAAACGAGCAATGATTTTTATTAAAACTAATTTCTACTGCCGCGGTCTCTCCAGATAAGGACGTTTTTAACTGAGCTAATACCTTTTTAGGAAGGATGAAGTTAAAGGTTCCATCTGAATTTACATCTCTACGTTTAAATCGAACGAGTTTCTGAGCATCTGTAGCTACAAAGGTTGCCCCATCTTTGTCAAACTGGCAATACAAGCCTGTCATAGCTTTCCTTGACTCATCCGTGCCTATGGCAAAGCTAGCTTGTCCTATAGCATGGTTTAGAGTGGTAGAATCAATATTGACCAGCTGTGCATCCTTTATCTGGGCCAATTCTGGAAACTCTTTTGCGTTGAAACCAGTTAATTTATAATCGCCATTATTGGTTTTGATATCTAAAGCATTCTCTGTTTCGTTGATAGACATTAATAGAGGCTGATCGGCTATAAATTTGATGGTGTCCATCAGTTTTTTAGCAGGTACAGCAAGTGCTCCGGAATCAGACGACTGAACATCTATCTCTACCTTCATAGAAATTTCTACGTCGGAGGATATGACGGTGAGCTTGTCTTTTTCGAGTGTGAAGAGAAAATTGTCTAGAATGGTGATAACGTTATTAGACCCTACTACACCATAGATTTTACTTAGGTTGTCTCTTAATAATTGTGAAGATACAGTAAACTTCATTTTTTAATCTTAATTTTACGCAAAAATAAGTTTTTTAGATTAATGCGCATTCATAATTTACATAATTGATAATAGTCTATGAATCTTAGGTATATTATTGGTATAGTCATCGTAGCCCTATTTTCCATGATGGGTCTAATCGCTATACAAATCTATTTTATAAATAGTGCTTACTACCAGCAGCGAGAAAATTTTGATAATAGGATTTATTCGGGTCTCCATGCTGCTTTAAATGAATATGAAAAACAGTCCAATATCATTTTTTTTAAAAATAATCCCATAGCTCAGAAAGCTTTTAGTGTGCAGGAAGAGACTAGTGCTATTGAGGAAAGTATGGATGAATTAACTTTCACCTATAAGCTAAAGGACACAAATAGTGCTTTTTTCAAAACACTAACGTCCGAGCTTAATATACCGAAGTCGAGGATACTCAATATGAAACCTGCTGAATTTGAGCGTCTAAAAAGACATTACACTGAATTCAATGAAGCTATGCGAAATCGAGGCAATATTCTTCTATTTGAAAATACTTGTGTGGATGAAAAAATATTTATAGACACTTTGCTAAGATTAATAAATAACCAACTAGCTGAGCAGAGCAATATTCACTTAGATTTTAAGATGTGTATCATAGACAATACGACTAAGGCTGTTATTTATTCAGATTTTCCTAAAATTAGTCAAGACCTACTTGAGAAAAGTTATCGATCAAAGATATTTCCAAATAGTATTTACAATGAGTATGCTCTTTTATTTATTTATTTTCCTAATAAAGAGCGATATATCAATCAGCAGGTACTCCCTATGCTATTTACATCTTTTTTTCTTATTGCCCTAGTTTTAGCTTCTTTTGTGATTACCCTCTATACCATATACAAACAGAAAAAATTAGGTGATATGAAGACAGATTTTATCAATAATATGACTCATGAACTGAAAACGCCAGTTGCTACTATTGGCTTGGCCAGCAATATGATAAGAAATGAAAAAATATTGACCAATAAAGAAAAAGTTTATCACTATGCTACCGTAATTAAGCAAGAGAATGAACGACTATTGAATAATATAGAGAAAGTACTCCAAGCTGCCCGTTTGAAAAAATCGAGTATCAAGCTGAAAATTTCAGAAATTGACGTGAATGAAATCATTGCAGGCATAGTCAATAGAAATCAAATTAATATAGATGAGGTTGGAGGAAAATTGACCTACAGTCCTAATGCAGTGCAGAGCGTCATAGAGGCCGATAAAACCCATGTATCCAATATGGTGCACAATTTAATAGAAAATTCTATCAAATATCGAAAGGAAAATGTTCCACTCGAGGTTCATGTAGCCACTTACAGTAAACCTAAAGGAATAGAAATAGTGGTAGAAGACAATGGTATTGGGATACCTACAGAGGTTTTAGAACGGGTATTTGAGAAATTTTATCGTGTACCTACAGGAAATGTGCATAATGTAAAAGGCTTTGGCTTAGGACTTAACTACGTAAAAGAAATGAGCGAGGCGCACAATGGTTTGGTGACTGTGCATAGTGAATTGGGAAAAGGCAGCATATTTACTATTTATTTGCCAAAAGTTTATATTGGTAATCAACGAGAAGAAATAGAATAAAATATTTATACAGATGAAAATTACTTTAGACAATTTTTTAAATGAAAAGGAATCAATTCTGGCCTCCGAAAAAGGACTAAAAGAGATTTATGAAAAGCTAGAAGAAGCAACCAAGAAAATTAGCTATGTAGTGAATCATGCTGCCCTAGTTGGAATTTTGGGTAAAGCAGACAAAGAAAATGTTCAAGGTGAAGAAGTCATGAAGCTTGATGAGCTATCGAATGAATGGTTGATTGAATCTTTGAAGTCTTCAAAATATTGTGCAGGCGTAGCTTCTGAAGAAATGGAAACTTTTATAGCCTTCGATCAAAGTGTCAATGATGAGGCTCAATATATTGTTTTGTTTGACCCCTTAGATGGTAGTAGTAATATAGATACTTGTTCGGCTATAGGTACTATTTTTAGTATTTATAAGAGAATATCAAAGGGAGAATTATTGTTATGTGATTTCCTACAAAAGGGAAATGATATATTGAGTGCAGGCTATGTGATCTATGGTAGTTCTACTATTCTAGTTTATTCTATCGGTAATGGCACCCATGCATTCACGCTTGATCAGAAAGAGAATGAATATTTGCTATCGCATGAGCGAATTCAAACCCCAGTCTATACGCCTATTTTGTCTATCAATTTTGGGTATTACAATATTTATGAGAAATCTGTGATAGATTTTTGTCACTGGTGCCTAGAGGATGATAAATCTAGTAAACGCCCTTTTACTCAGCGCTATATAGGTTCTATGGTAGCGGATATTCATAGAAATTTACTAAAAGGTGGTATATTTTTATATCCAGCTACTACTAAATCTCCTAATGGGAAACTACGACTTCAGTACGAATGCAATCCTTTGAGTTTTATTCAAAAACAGGCAGGTGGAAAATATACCAATGGTAGTCACGATATTTTGGAAATAGAACCCACCGAATTGCATCAGCGCGTTCCTATAGCTTTAGGGTCTAGCGATTTAGTAGATAAATATATAAGTTTTAAATAGAACTATTATTTGTGGATTTAGTCGCCTATTGGTCTAAACTTATCACTATATTTCTCTTTTCAATAGTGAAGTATGGCCTAGGCTTGTTTACTGCTATCAATTTGGATACGGGTATTTTACCTTCTATTCTTGCTAATCTAGCAGGCGGCGCTATTGGACTATTAATTTTCATCAATTTTGGAAGTTTTATTACCAAAAAATACTATGCTTTACGATACAAAAATAAAATCTATCAAAAGTTTAATAATTGGAATCGTTTTCTAGTAAGGGTAAGATGCAGCATGGGGCTATGGGGAATTTCCATTTTATCTCCTATATTACTCACGTTGCCTGTAGGCGCTATGCTCGCTCTCCAAATTACACGTAGTAAAACCAAGATATTTATCTATATGTTCTCTTGTTGCATTTTATGGAGTTCTATATTTTTCTTTCTAAGTTTGTATCTAGATATCAATCTTTATGAGGTAGTTATGAGTTATTTTACTTAATTTTGTGGCTGTGAATAGGTCATCAAGGATTTCTTGTTTTTTCATCTTTCTCTATTTAGTATTTCTAGGGAATGTGAATATCTATGCTTCAAACCTAAGTCTAGAAACTAAAACGAACTGCTGTGCAGAAGAGAGTGAAGGCTGCTGTGGTATAGTAGAAACAAGACTGCCCATAACTGTTTTTTCGTCGAAGTCAGAAATAGAGCAAAAAGTCAGTGTCCAAACACTCCGCATCAAACCTAGTTTGAATTGTGCCGGCAGGTTGGTTTTTTCTTATTTATTACCAGAAAATATTGGTTCTTCTAAGGTTCATTTTTTTACTCATAGCTATCGATGCAATGATCGATTGGCGAAGATGAGTATCTGGCGCTGTTAGCCTTTTTATGATTAAAATTTGTCTAAGGGCAATGAAAGGAAAAGGGTTAAGTTATATACTTATAATTTGTTCTAATGTCGTCATCATAAAATTGAAATTAAATGAAATTTGTTATAAAAAATAGTATCCTAATAGCGTTCAGCGTATTTGCTGTGGCGGCTATAGGTCAAGATTATAAAATAGAAGTAGTCAATATAGAAGGGAAACCTATTGAGAAAGTATTGGTCATAGATGAAGATAATAAGACAATAGGTGCAACTGATGCTAAGGGTATATTTATCGTAAAGCCTTCCGTGCATGGTCATGATATTCGTCTAAAGAAGATTGGTTATCAAGAAGAACTCATCGCTCATCTATCAGAATACAATAAAGTGGCATTGAAGGTGAAATCACTGAATGAGGTCAATATAATGGGTAATAAAACGCAAGAATTGCGAAAAGAAGGTGTAGAGGTCTTGGATAAATGTGAACTAGGAAAATTGGCCTGTTGCAATCTGGCGGAGAGTCTGGAGAATACGAATACAGTCGATGTCAATTACTCCGATGGGATCACAGGAGGTAGGGAAATACAAATGCTAGGCCTAGCAGGAAGCTATTCATCTCAGATGAATGAGGGTATGCCCTATCATAGAGGTATATTGAGCAAAATAGGATTAGAGCTCGTACCAGGACCATGGATAGAATCTATCGGTATTAGCAAGGGCATAGGTTCTGTCACTAATGGATATGATAATATCAGCGGAGCGATGAATTTGGAATTTCTAAAACCAAAGAAAACATTGGATTGGCATCTTAATGGCTACATTTCCGAAATAGCTAAAACGGATGTCAATTTAGTCAAAGGCTTTCAACTCAATGATAAATTACATACCAATATTTTAGCCCATACCTCTTTCTCACGAATGACTATGGACAATAATCACGATGGATTCACAGACATGCCCGTATTTATGAATCTCAATCTGATGAATAAATGGAACTACCTCAGTGAAAGTGGTTTTCGCTTTCAAGCTATGCTCCAAGCTAGCTCATATGAAAATCAGGCTGGACAAATCGATCATTCACACCATACGAGTCATACAGGTTCTGACTATATCATAAATCAGAATCATAAATCACTACAGGCACAATTCAAAACAGGTTGGGAATTAAATTCAGAGAAAGAATCGAGTTTTGCTATACTTTATAAATTTAATTATGCTACACAGGGCGGTGATATTGTCTCTAGAATCATCAACAATAACCAAGTCTATGCGAGTATTTCACCCATATATTATACAAATCTTAGTGGGGAAAATTCTAAAATTAAATTGGGATTACAATCCTTATATAATAATGAGCACGAACGTATAGGTAGTTTACATTTTAATAAAAAAGAATTTGTCAACGGTGCATTTGGTGAGTGGACGGGTAAGAGAGAAAATATGACTGTTATTTTAGGTTTCAGAGGCGATTATCACAATGAATTAGGCTTTTTTGCTTCACCTCGAGCTACCTTGATCTTTGCTCCTACAGAAAGTCACAGCTTGAAATTTAATGGAGGATTTGGATTCAAAACTCCAACTATCTTGACAGAAGCGTTCGGCTTTTTAATTTCAAATAGAACTGTGCAAATGCCTTCCAATCTGCAAGCAGAGCGAGCCTTTAACGGAGGTGTAAGCTATAAATTTAGTTACAATTTATTTGGTATGGCTTCTACGTTAGATGCGAGTTATTTTCTCACCCTATTTCAAAACCAACTCATCATGAATTTAGAGACTCCCGAGCTCTTGAAAATAGAATATCTCAGAGAAAAGAGCCGTGCCCAGAGTTTTCAGATTGATAACGATATGAAAATAAATGCTAACTGGAGTTTGAGATTGTCTTATAAAAATGATCAGACACTCGTAGTCTATGATGGTCAGGAAAAACTTCTACCTCTTCTCAAAACAGATAAATTTTTAGCGAATCTCTACTGGGTTTCAACTAAGGAAAAATGGAGATTTTCTACGACGCTTTTAGTCAATGGACGAGCGCGTATTCCCAATATGAGCCTAGCTTCAGAGAATTTTTCTCCGTGGTATCCGATAGTGCATGCACAGATAAATTATGTACCGAATGACCGCATGGATTTCTATATTGGTTCGGAAAATATCTTTGCCTACAATCAGTACGACCGTATCCAGAGTTTTGAAAACACCAATCTCAAATCTTTCGACGCCGGTATGATATGGGGACCTATGGATGTGAGAAGGATGTATATAGGTGGGAAAATAAGTTTTTAACCCAGATTGCGCATTAGGCTTTGACGAAGGATCCCGAACGAAGTGAGATAATGAACTCCGATAAACATTAAAATCTCCTCTGAATAGAAGACTGAAGCGCTAATTGGGTTTAAATTATGAGCTGATTGCCTTTTATAATTCGTAAAAGGCGGTTAGTTTTTAAAATCAGAAATCAAACCAATAATGATACTGTTTTCTGCCATTTCTGGTAGTTTTTCAAATAGAATAGTATGGGAGGAAAAGTCAAGCTTTAATCCTGTGGCAAAGGCCTTAAAGCCCAACTCCTCTTTTTCGAATATGAAATAGAGAACAGCCTTATGGTAGTGTAAACTTGGGTGTTGATTTTCTTCTATCCCTTTATTTATAAGTTCTAGGGCATCTTCTAATCCAAATTTTAGAGCGGCGATATAGGCAAATTTGCAGATGTAATAAGATGTAGAATGATTGAGCAGAATTATATTCTTATAGAGCTCGCAAGCCTCGTCTAGCTTATCCATTCCAATGAGGATATCCGCTTTCAATTCTAGATAATGGGCTAGCTCTTTATTTTTATCACATGCTTTATTGATAAGAGAAAGGGCTGCCTGATATTTACCTTCGGTATAGTATACATTGGCTAGTTCATAGTAAAGATCATCATTGGCTTCATCTATACTGAGCGCCTCCTTAAAGAATACCTTAGCTTTATGGAGATTGCCTAATTCTCTATAGCATTTTGCCATCGTCTGATAGTCGATACTTTCGAGTTCTTCATCTTTTTCTAATTCTTTCAGACAGTCTAAGGCCTTCGTATAATCGCCTGCGTCATAAAATATCTGAGCCATATCGCCTAGCACATTGATCTCCTCATCTATGGCATTTATATATTCTAGGGCTTCTATCGCCTTTTCATACATCCCCAGTTCTCTATACGATATGGCTATGAAATACCATGCTTCATCATTAAAGGGATCTTCATTTATTAGTGACTGAAGAAATGCTATTTTCTCATCTACTTTATCTAGTATGGACATAGTAATTGAGTATAGGTAAAGCGCATCTTCATTCATAGGATTGAGTCTGATAGCCTCCTCTATATTCGGTATGACCTCTTCATACTCACCTTGGTGGTCGTATATTTCTGCTAAGTGCAGATAGAGTTCATCTAGATTTTCTCTACACATTTCTAGCCCTTCTTTACATATTTCTATCGCTTTATCATAATCGTTTCGCAATACATGTACCTCAGAGAGTATGATGTAAAAGTCTATATCTGCCTTATCGATTTTGAAGTTATTGGTGAGATATTCTTCGGCATGGTCTAGCTCTCCTAGTTCTATATGGGCGTCGGCCTTGGTCAGACAAAATTCGGATGAGAATGGATAAAGAATAAGCGCCATTTCACTGGCATCTAGCGCAAATTGAGCTTGATTATTTTGTAAATAATAATGTATGATGGACTCGAATTCGTCTTCCGTAAATCGTATAGTCTCGCTCTGAGCAAGCGCTGCCTCGAATTGTTTTAGCAATTCTTGAAGGGTTTTAAATTCTAATTGTTCTTTTTCGTTCATGTAGTTAGACGCTTCCTCATTTTTACTAATTATAAAAGTAATGCATTTAAAGTGATTTTTACATCAGTAATTTCAACATGTTATAAACTAAATTCTACTATCTCCTATTTAGACATATAATTGTATAACGCAAATGATTAGACAATAATTGCATCTTCATGAATCTTAACAAATCCTTTAGTTTACAAAGCTTAACCTAACTATTTGTGGAATAGATTTGCAAGTTTATAAAATATACTTATCTTTGTGACCATATCGCGGGGTAGAGCAGTAGGTAGCTCGTCGGGCTCATAACCCGAAGGTCGCACGTTCGAGTCGTGTCCCCGCTACTAAATTTTTTCACGGAAACCTTTTTTAATTGGTTTCCGTTTTTGTTTTAACTAAAAAGATGAAAGGAAAATATAAAAAATTTTATTTAATAGCTTTTTTACTTTTTGTCATCATAAACATAGCGGCTGTATTTGTAGTCTTTAAAAAATACAGAAAAGACTCTAGTAATAGCATGCTGGTATCCAATGCTAAATTCAAGCTATCCCAGCTAAAAGAAAAAGTAAATCGACTGGAAAGCAAACTACCTGTAGAAGATAGTATTCTCAATCAAGAGGTCGTTGAGATTAAGTTCAATCAACAAATGGTAGATTCTATTCTCAATATCAAATCGCTAGATAATGAATCGTTACAATCATTAGCGGATAAAATAGCCCAGCTGACTGAAAAAAGTGTAGAGGTAGAAAAATCTATCGAGTCTATAGTTTCGACACCAGAGGTTTCTTCTGGAGGGAATTAGAGCTTCAAACGTTTTCTTTAGTGAATACTATGATAACTTATGGCTAATAAGATTCATAAACTCTTTTCTAGTAGAAGAATTTTCTAAGAAAGGCCCGGTAAAGGCAGAAGTGACTGTAGATGAATTCTGTTTTTGAACGCCGCGCATCATCATACATAGATGTTTGGCTTCTATCACCACAGCTACTCCATGCGGGTTCAATGCTTCTTGAATTGCATCTCGTATTTGTATGGTCATGCGTTCCTGTACTTGTAATCTTCGAGAATAAACGTCTACTACACGAGCTAGTTTGCTCAGACCTGTTATTTTTCCATTGGGTAAATAGCCTATGTGTGCTTTTCCATAAAAAGGAACCATGTGGTGTTCGCACGTCGAATAGAGCTCGATATCTTTTACGATAACCATTTCCTGCGAATTGTCATTGAAAATAGCTGATTGTAAGATATCTACAGCATTCATATGATAACCATGAGTCATAAAACTCCATGCTTTAGCTACGCGTAGCGGGGTATTTTCAAGACCTTCTCTAGTGGAATCTTCTCCTAGGGCGTCAAGAGAAGACTTAATATTTGCGGAAATTAAATCTATAGTCCGAGGATTGTATTCTTCTGTTTTTTTATAATTCATAACTAGAATGTCTTTATGTTGTCTAACAAAGATATTTTTCTTAAAGTTCTAACTAGTTTTATTTTCTTCCAAAATCTGCAGGTATCTCTCCCCAACTTTCTGTAGGCCACTTCAGTACTTCTATACTGATAGTATTATTATGCAGATAAGACTCCGCTTTCTGGACCAGTTCTAATAGCTCTTTGTTTTTTTCATTGAGTTCCAACTTAGTTTTAACTTTTTTATTTCTAAACCATGCGATCGCAGTAGCACTATCTGAGTATATCGACTTAGTTAGGTTATTTCTTTGTAAATAAGAGATACCATGCACTAGGGCTAAGAATTCTCCTAAATTATTTGTTCCTTCTGGAAATGGCCCTCGTCTGAAGATTTCTTCTCTTGTTACTGTGTCCACAGCTCTATATTCTAAAATGCCAGGATTGCCGCTGCATGCAGCATCTACGCAGATGCTGTTTTTAATTAGGGCATTAGGATGGATATTAGGTGTTTTTGTTACTGATTTTTCTTTTATTTGTATATGTTTCCAGTAAGAATCTTTCAAGGCGAGTTCTGCTTGAGCCTTATTGAGAAATGCTTTATACTGCGCCCCTTGATAGCCATCTATTTGGGCTTTGCATTCTAGCCAGGTGTCATATACACCAGGTTTATGTCCGCGCCATATGGCATAAAATTTAGTTGAGTTTGCCATGACTTCTCTTCAAAAGGAAAATCCATGAAATCAGGCCAAATATGACGAGTGTAGCAGTAGGTAAAATCCATGCCGCCCATGAATAGGTCTGAGCAGTAGTAGTAGAAATTCCATAGAGCTCTAGTGTCCAGGTTACGAGTACTTGATAGGCGCCTATACCACCCTGTGTGAGTCCTACACCTAATGTGCCTGCAATTAAGACTACAAGACCACAGCCTAAGTTGAGAGAAGTGGTCTCTGAGAATGCGAGAAACAGTATATAGGTACTAATGAAGTATATAAAATAAATGGCTACACTGTATAGAATAAATAAGGCAGTACTCTTTAGTTTCAGTATGGATTTTAACCCTTCTAAGACACCATGTATTTTCTCAAGTATAAATTGCCTTAACTTGCTCACTCGCCAGATCAAAATGGCACCAAGGAGCATTATTGCGAGCAATAAGATAGGAATCAAATAACTGGATTCACCTTTCATTGCATTGTATTTAGAATAGATTTCAAAAAATCTATCATATTCAAATATGAGGGCTAAAATAAAATAGAGTCCTAAACCAAGCACATCAACCAATCGCTCAGTGATCATGGTTCCTATACCCTTATCTAGCGGGACTTCTTCTTCTTTTAGAAGCACAGAACAGCGCAGTATTTCGCCAAGTCGAGGGAAGATAAGATTGCCAAGATACATGATGAAAATGGATGAAATTAGGGTTGAATTTCTTGGATGGTAACCCATTGGGGCTAGTAGCATCTTCCATCGAAATGCTCTTATCACGCAGGCTAAGGCTGCCAATAAGATGGAAACTATAAGGAGCCAAGGTTGAATGTTTTTTAACCCTTCTATGATTTGTATTCGTTGCTCCGCAGAAATTTTACTGTTTAAAAACCAAACGAGCCCTAAACCCAAAGCTAGAGAAATGGTAAATTTGATTATAGACCCTAGATTAAATTTCACGAAGGCTAGTTCAATTGATTATTAGGCTGCGAAGGATAAATCATAACGGGAGTATGATGCGTCATTTCTTCTTGGGTCATATAGGCATAAGATATGATTATGATGAGATCTCCAGGTTCCACTTTTCTAGCTGCAGGACCGTTGAGACAAATTACTCCACTGCCTCGCTCTCCTTTGATTACATATGTTTCCAAACGTTCTCCATTGTTTATATTGACTATCTGTACACGCTCATTTTCATATATCTTGGCTGCATCCATGAGGTCTTCATCTATAGTGATGCTACCTATATAGTTTAGATCTGCCTGTGTGACTAATGCTCGGTGAATTTTTGACTTAAATACTTGAAAAAACATGAATTAGATTATCAGATAATAAATTAAGCCGCAAAGATAATGGCAAATAGAGTTATACCGCATCATAAAGTATATAAAGACCAACCAATTTATGGTATAATACCGTGCTAGAAATAGTTTTGGTTAATTTTATAGGCCAGATACTAATTCTTATGCGGTATTATCTAAAGTAAAATCTCATAACGAACTATATAAGGCCTATTGGGGTAAAATCCCTCTAAAATCAGTTTATTACTTTGCAGTTGACTTATTATTTTATACAAATCGTTTTCTGCTTTTACTTCCAGATCATTTACACTCGTTATGACAAAACCAGGTTTCATATCTGAGGATTTTGCTATCATGCCTTGTTCTATTTTTAAAACTTTGAGCCCACCGATGATTCTATAGGTATTAATTTCTTGTGCTGTTAATGCTTGTGTTTTTATACCTAATTTATGAGCGAACGTTTCATTAGCTTTTAGTATTTCAATTGTATTTATCTCATTTTTAAGGATAGCATCGGTGTAAGCTTGTGAACCATTTCTAATATATTCTAATTTTACCTTTTCACCAGGCCGATGAGTCGATATCTGTTCGAGTAATTCTGGGAAACTGCTCACCGACATAGTATTAACTTTGGTTATGACATCATTGGCCTTGAGACCAGAAGCATCTGCTGCACTCCCTTCAAATACGTTCTTAATGAGCACACCATTTGGGGACGGTAGGTTAAGTTTTTTCGCTAGTTCGCTGGACAAAGGAATCGACTGAATGCCTAAAAAAGCTTTTTGTACATTGCCATATTTTTTAATATCTTCTATTACCTTTTTGACTATATTGGATGGCACGGCAAACGCATAGCCAGCATAAGTTCCAGTAGGGGAGGAAATAGCGGTGTTGATTCCTATAAGTTCTCCATTAAGATTTACTAGAGCGCCTCCTGAGTTACCTGGATTTACGGCGGCATCGGTTTGTATAAATGACTGGATGGGATTTTGACTTGGGGCACCTCCATCCTTGCTTAAATTAAGAGATCTACCTTTGGCACTAACAATGCCTTGGGTCACAGTACTTTCTAAATTAAATGGATTCCCTACCGCTAGAACCCATTCTCCTACTAGTACGCTATCTGAATTAGCAATTTGCATGGCAGGTAGCTCGATTTCTTCTATTTTTATTAATGCTAAGTCAGTATCTTTATCTATGCCTATGACCTTCGCCTTATAGTTATTTTTGTTTCGGAGCGTCACTTCTATTTCTGTAGCATTTTGAATCACATGATAATTCGTAGCAATATAGCCGTCCGAAGAGATTATGACCCCAGAGCCGCTTGACTCTTGATTATGAGCTCTCGGCCTGTAAAAATCAGAACCAAAGAAACCAAGAAATGGATCTTGGTATTGAACCATGATTTGCATTTTAGTCTTGATATGAACTACGCAGGGCGTTGAAAGTGCAGCAGCAGTTACAAAGCTAACCCCTTCTATATTGCGGGGTACATTTTTTATTAACTCTATGATTTCTTTGTAGTTACCACTCTCAATAAGCTGATTTTCCTTAGGTTTGGCCTGGCATTGAATTAGAGTGGTTATAACTATTAATAAACCGAAAAATTTATGTTTATTCATGATGAGGTATTTTAATTTTTATAACACAAAAATAGCGATGAAAATTTTGGGTGTAAAGTACTTTTATAGTTAATTTAACTATGTTTTAGGAGATTTAATGATAGAAAAAATTGGTTAAATCGTTAGCGAATTACAAATCTAAATCTTTAAAATTAGTTAGATATATTCACTCTAAAATTAATTATTACATGGCTTTTATATCAAAATTATTAAGTTTGTGGGTGTATCATTTGTACTTAAAAAAGATACTAAACTAGAAAAAATACAAATTCTAATTAACACTCAAAAAAAAAAATACGGAAAATTAGAAATATTTTCAACAGATATTAAATTTGCATGATAAAACATAATTATTTAGATCAACTTCGAGATTCAATTCGAGAAAAGAACAACAATATTGCTTTTAAACGTAAAAAGTGGGTTCAAACGAATTCATATTACTATAAGCAAGTGCTAAACACACTTAGTTTTATAATAGAGACTAACACTAGTATTTTACACCTTAGATGCAGTACTGGGGATATTTTAAATGGACTTCATTGTAGTGAGAAAGTCGGTATTGATGATAGTGAAAATTTAATTTATGAAGCTAAGAAGGAATATCCAGAAATTGAGTTTATTCATTCTTCTGTAGAAAAATTTAGTTTAGACAGAACTTTTGATTACATTTTAGTCACATCTGTAGAGGATGTAGTAGATATAAAAGCAGTTTTAGATTGTATATACTTGCACTCAACCGAAAAGACCAGAGTCATAGTTTTAAATTATAATTATCTTTGGAACCCACTAGTAAAATTGGCTGAAAATACTGGAATGAAAATTCCTCAGAATTTGCATAATTGGATTAGCGAAAAAGATGTAAACTCATTTTTAGAGTTGAGTCAGTTTGAAAAAATAATCAATTATAGATCGGTCCTATTCCCATTTAATATTCCAGTTTTATCGTGGTTTTTAAATAAGTATTTAGCTAGATTGCCGATTCTTCGAAGGTTAACTATGCTGAATTTCACTGTCGCTCGAAAAGAAGCTTTTGAGCCTAAAGAGCATTCAGTTTCAATTATAATTCCATGTAGAAATGAAGCTGGAAATATAGAAGATGCCGTCACACGTATCCCTAAATTTGGTTCGCACATAGAGATTCTATTTGGCGATGATAAATCTACAGATGGCACTGCGGACAAGGTGCGAGAGATGATAGCAAAGTATCCTGATAAAGATATCAAATTGTACAATGGACCTGGTATCTCCAAGTCTGAAAATGTTTGGGCTGGGTTTGATATAGCTACATGTGACATTGTTTTGATTTTAGATGCGGATTTAACGGTGATTCCAGAAGAATTGCCTTATTTCTACGAAGCTATAACCAAGCGTAATGGTGAATTTATTAATGGATCTAGGCTGGTATATCCAATGCATAATAATGCAATGAAACTCTTTAATATCATAGGTAATAAGTTCTTCAGTTTAGCTTTTAGTTATATATTAGATAGACCTATAAAAGATACTTTATGTGGTACCAAGGTCATGTGGAGAAAGGATTATGAAAGAATAAAAAAACTGAGAGGCACATGGGATTTAACTGATAGATGGGGTGATTATGAGCTCATATTTAGTGCAGCTAAGCTCAATCTAAAAATCATTGACTTACCTGTTCACTATTATGAAAGAGTATATGGCGAGACAAAAATGACAGGTCGTATTCAAAACGGTATTATTATGCTCAAAATGTGTTGGGCCGCATTGAATAAGATAAAATTTCACTAATAAATAAAGTAAGAATGAAAATATTAGTAACTGGAAGCAGTGGATTAATAGGCTCTGAAGCTGTCCGTTATTTTGGTAAGCAAGGACATGAAATCATAGGCGCAGATAGTAACCTTAGAAAATTTTTCTTTGGAGAAGGTGGGGATACTACATGGAATCTCAATCTATTAAAAGATCTTAAAATTAATTTTACCCATTGTGATGTCGATATTCGCCAAAGGGAAGCGGTTCTTGATTTATACAAGAAGGTCAAACCAGATGCCACTATTCATTGTGCGGCTCAGCCCTCACATGATTTAGCTGCCAAAATGCCATTTGAAGACTTTGATACTAACGCAGTAGGTACGATGAATTTATTAGAAGCCAGTCGACGATTTTCTTTTGATTCTCCATTTGTATTTATGAGTACAAACAAGGTATATGGCGATGCTCCTAATGAGTTAAACCTGACGGAGACTCCTACTCGTTGGGATTATGCCGATAAAGAATACTATCATGGTATTGCAGAGGATTTTAGAATAGATCGTAC
>CANESS010000026.1 GCA_947441115.1 Saprospirales bacterium
AGAAATATGAAAGAGTTTAATGTAGACTCAGGTTCTCATCAGATATTCATTACTAGTATTCGAAAAGAAGAGAACCAAGAGATTTTCGCCAATTTAAGAGTTCATTTTCCTTTCTTTAATTCGAAAGCAGAAGATACCTTTGGATTCCCTCTTTCTTTCTGGGAGATATATGGCGATTTAATTCTTTGTAGCTAAAATAGAGCTGAAAGCAAAAAGTTTAAAGTAAAAAGACTATTAAAATTTTTCACTTTGAACTTTATACTTTTCACTTAGAATATATGCGGATAATAGGAGGATTACATAAAGGCTACAGACTTCATCAGCCCATGCTAGAGCCCACGCGTCCTACGACTGATTTGGCTAAAGAAGCTTTGTTTAATATTATCGACAACTATTTCAATTTTGATAACATACGTTTTCTTGATTTATTCGGTGGTACGGGAAATATAAGTCTAGAATTTGGGTCAAGGGGTTGTACAGATATCACCACAGTAGAATTGCATACAGAGGCTATAAAATTTATCAATAAAACATCAGAAAAACTTCAATTCACAGGCCATCGTATTTTACAAATGGATGTATTTGATTACATAGAGAATTGTAGAGAATCATTTGATATCATATTCGCTGGACCTCCGTATAAGCTCCCAAATCTGGCTATGATTCCTGACCTCATTATCCAAAAAGGCATGATAGAAGGAGAAGGCTGGTTTATCATGGAGCATGACCCTAAATATAATTTTGATACTCACCATCATCTATGGAAAAGGCGCAATTATGGCCAGACTAATTTTAGCATATTCACGAATGCCACGCATAAATAGTTAGTGGATTGTTAGTCGGGTCATAATATTTTATAGGCATAAATAAATTAGTATATGAACATTATAGTCACTGGTGCTAGCCGAGGTATAGGTCTAGCCATATTGGAAAAATATGCAAGAGCAGGTTGGAATTTAGCTTTTTGTAGCAAAAATCCAGAAAGTGTAGCCAAGGCGAAAGAAAAGCTTCAAAGTATAAATTCTTCTATTAAAATTTATGCAGAAGCTTTTGATATAGCAGATAAACTACCTGTTATGAATTTTGCCTCTAATTGTATAAAGGAATTTGGAAAAATTGATATTCTGGTGAATAATGCAGGTCTATTCAAGCAAGGTGGACTTTCTGATAGTGCCTTCGACGATGATTTAGAATATTTGATGCAAGTTAATGTTTATAGCGCCTACTGGATGGGCAAGGTAGTGATACCTGCGATGACAGAATTAGGAGCTGGTCATATCATTAATATTTCATCTATCGCTGGACTAAGAGACTATGACAAAGGAGGTGGATATACTGTAGCTAAATTTGCACTCACAGGCTATACTAAACAACTGAGAAACGAATTGAAATCCAAAAATGTACGTATCACAGGAATCTATCCAGGAGCTGTATTGACAGATAGTTGGGCGGGAGTTGATTTGCCGCCAAGTCGTTTTATTCAGCCTCGTGATATAGCTGAGTTAGTATATACGACAGCGCAATTATCTCCTAGTGCTTGTGTAGAGGATATAATTTTAAGGCCTCAGGAAGGGGATATATAAGTTTTTAAACTTTTCAATTTTCTCCAATCCCAAGGAGCTATAGCTTTGGAATTACTCCATAGTCCAACCTTATATTTTCTAGCTTCTTGTTCTAAATTATGATAAATGGTGTCTCGAGAATATTTTTTAAAATGCCAAGCCAATCCATTTTTGACGAGGTCTTTATTGAGACATCTTTGATTACAAAAAATCTCTCCTATGATTCGACCATTTCGATCTTTTTTACCATCACTTATCACGATGACTTGCGTTCCAAAACAAAAGTCAGAGCCAATTTTTTTGCTGGTTGATCATAGGCTTGCTTCTTCTCAGGACAATCTATATGAGCTAATTGGATAGTTATTGGAGATTTATCTATTAGTATTACATAATTATCCCCATCTTTAGCGCCGTTGATTTTACCTTCTAAGCGTTCAGTTTTTTTGACTTTAGCATGAAAGCCTAAGCATACAAGGCCTACGAATAAAAGACATATCCTGAAACAATAATTCTGTCTATATCTTCTCATTCTTTATAGAATTACTCGTCCGCAGACACCTAGTGGCAATTTTTTATCCTGGCCATAGGGGATAAATTGTTCTATACAATGGGAAGCATCGGACCATAGACCAGCTTCTTTAAGAATATTTTCTAATAAAAGTGGGGTGATATTGAGTGAATATAGATTGATGATGAGAAAAGAATCTTTTTCGGATAATAGTTGCTTACATAGACTCAAGAGGTGAAATAACTCTTTTTCTAAAACCCATTTCTCGCCATTAGGACCACGACCATAGGCAGGCGGATCTAATAGAATAGCGGTATATTTTTTTCCTCGCGTGATTTCTCGCTTTAAATACTTGATGGCATCTTCTACCACCCAGGAAATGTTCGGGTCCATTTTCGAGAGTTCTCTATTTTCATTAGCCCAGTTGACCACTTGCTTTACAGCATCTATATGGGTTACTTTGAGTCCAGCAATGCTACCCACTAAGCTAGCTATTCCTGTATAAGCAAATAGATTGAGCATGCCACCTGAAAGCTTTTGTGCGATAGTTTGTTTATAAATAAACTGCCAATTATCATACTGTTCTGGAAATATACCTACATGTTTAAATGCGGTCAGAGCCAGTTTGACTTTGATTTCTTTATCTCTAAAGCTATCACAGTGAATGACCCAGTTATTGGGCATCTTCGAATTCAAAATCCAATTTCCGCTATCTTCTTTATTAGTTCTTACGTCCTCTTTTTTACGCTCATAAAATGCATCTACTTCATTTCGCCAGGTCTCCAGTGGCTTCTCCATATCCCATAATGCCTGAGGCTCTGGGCGTGCCAATGTGTACGAACCGAATCGTTCTATTTTATAAAAATCTCCACAATCTAATAGTTGGTAGTCCATATTAGTAAGATATTAGAAGTTAGATATGAGATATGAGAAAAAATCTAAATTCTCACATCTATTTAAAACTCCAATCAAATTTGTCTAATCCTTGTATACACAGAGAAAGTAAATCAATACTCAACTGAATATCTTCTTTATGACAAGTCTCAATAGTTTGATGGATATGACGTGTAGGAATAGATACCGCTCCACAGATAGCTCCATTTTTAGCCATACGCTGAATAGCTCCGGTGTCTGTGCCGCCTGCAGTGAGGATTTCCATTTGATGCTTCACTTTGTTTTTAGTGGCTATCTCTTTCATATACTCTACCATACGATAGTCACAGATAACAGAGCCATCCATGATTTTTATAGCTGTGCCATCGCCGAGTTTAGTTATTTTATCAAAATCTCTATTCCCAGGCACATCAAAGGCTATGGTAGTATCTAGGCAGATACCAAAGTCTGGATCTAAATAGTGTGCTGCCGTGGTAGCACCTCTTAGTCCTACTTCTTCCTGAACTGTAAATACCCCATAAAAGTCATAAGGTAGTTTCTTCCCTTTTAATTTTCGCAAAGTTTCAATCAAAATAAATACAGACACTCGGTTATCTAAAGATTTACAATTGACACAATCTCCCATCTCGACTAAAGCACGCTCTCGTGTAATCGAATCTCCTACGGAGATATGCTTGGCGACATCATCTTTTTTCAAACCTAGGTCAATAAAATAATCCTGAATCTGAGGTGTCTTCCCTCGCTCCTCAGCCGTCATGACGTGGATAGGTTTAGATCCCATCACTCCTAGAAGCGTTTTATTTTTTCCATGTATTAGAACACGCTGTGATGTCAATGTCTTAGGGTCAAATCCACCTAGAGTATGAAAGCGAACGAATCCATCGTTATCAATATGAGTGACTATAAAGCCTATCTCATCCATATGGGCAGGCACCATTACTTTTTTACTACTATCCTTGCCTCGCTGAATTGCTAGGATATTTCCCAATGGGTCTACTGTAATTTCGTCTGCTAGGCCTTGAATCGATTTTAGGATAAGCTCTCTGATAGGCTGCTCAAAACCAGGTGCACCTGCTCGCTCGCATATACTAGCTAATAAAGGTATATTTAAATTTGAATTAGTTGGCGCCTTTTTTGCAGGAGTTTTTTTCGTTGTTTTTGCCATGAAATTTAATATTAAGTTTAAGTGTTGAATTTATTTTTAATTGAACGTGCCTATCTCAATCGGCTAGACTCTTCTACTAGTTTAATATCTTTCCGTGTGAAATAATTTGCAATTAGATTCAAGATAGCACCAGTTGCTAGAAGACAAATTGGAAGTATGTTGGCAGTAACAGGTGCGCTTTGATTTTGGACGGTGATATAGGCAAGCAAACCCAGTATACTGATCATAGCTAAATATGAAAGCACTAACTGTTTTCGCCTGTTTTTAAACGAAAGAATTGCGAATAGATTAAATAACCCGCCAAATCCAGCTAAAGAAAAGATGTAAAGACTAGACTCTGGACTAAGCTTAAATAGCAAAAGAAAAAGGCTAACTAGAATGATGGAAATCAGCCAGAAAACAGTTTGTATACGTTGGATCATGAAATAGAATTTATATCGCTGGCAATAATTTTGATACACATTCTCCGAAACCGATCTTCACACCATCTTTTTCTGCAAATCCTTTCATGGTGCAGGTATCATTATCATTCATAAATACGCGAGTAGAGCCATCTTTCATGGCAATGGGTTCTGTGCCCTTCCAAGCGAGTTCCAGCATAGAACCAAATTCATGTTTCTCAGGTCCAGATATGGTGCCCGAAGCTATCATATCACCCACACGTACATTGCATCCATTGACCGTGTGATGTGCTAACTGCTGGCACATATTCCAATACATATATTTAAAATTGGATTGAGATACTATGGTAGTCTCGCCATTTCAGGGGTCAGACTTACTTCCAATTTTATATCATAATTTTTTTTCCCTTTATATTCTAGATAAGACAATACCTTGGGTTCTTGAATCTCACCAGCTACTCTGAAGGCATCCAACGCTTCAATCGTCACAATCCACGGAGATATCACGGAACAGAAATTCTTAGCAAGAAAAGGACCTAGGGGAACATATTCCCACTGCTGGATATCACGGGCGGATAAATCATTAAATAATACAAGTCCGAAAATATGGTCTTCTGCATCTTTTGTCGAAATACTCTGTCCTAACGAAGTTTCTTTACCTATGACAAATCCTACTTCCAATTCAAAGTCCACTCTCTTTGCAGGACCATATACAGGTGGTTCGGTTTCTACAGGCTTTGTTTGGCCTTTAGGTCTGTGATAGCTTGCTCCTGAAACCACGATAGAGGAAGCTCTCCCATGGTAGCCTACAGGTAGGTGAAGCCAGTTAGGCAGTAGGGCATTGGCTGGATCTCGAAACATTTTACCGACATTAGTCGCATGATCACGAGAAGAATAAAAGTCTGTGTAGTCGCCTACTTGAATCGGCATATGCATAGTAGCATCGTGCATAGCATCAAAAAACTGCTCCAAATCAACTCTTTTAGAAAAGGCTTCATTTTTTACATCTAATAAATAAGCTAGATCCACCCTAACTTGATTGGTTACCTTCTTTCCGAGGGCTATAAAGTTATTTATAAATGCAGAATTAAGTACATCTGCAGGCACATGAATTTGTCCAGCCTGAGCTAAGCTAGCTAAATCAATAATTTGAGAACCAATAGCTACTCCTAATCTTCTGGATTTGCTGGAGGTGCTGTAGATGCCAAATGGTAAATTCTGAATGGGAAACTCAGAACTATCTGCGCCTGGCACCCAACTTTTTCTTTTAAAATCAATCATTTCTATAATTTATTTCTTTTCTTAAAACAACTTAGCTTTCTTTCGTTTTCCTTTTATTTTATATTCTTCTTTTTGATTTTCTTGATACGCAGGGCAGGTCTTCTTTTTACAAGAAAAACTTCCTACAAAACATATCATTATAAAAATAATCAGTGTAAATTTCATATCAACCCAAACTCACCTAAAACTTGTGGTATCCATTTGTCTAGTCTAGCCTCTGTTATATCATCTTGATTGTCTACATCTAAACATAGCCCTACTAGAACACCATCTATTTCAGCTTTGCATGCGTCGTATTCATAGCCCTCAGTAGGCCATTTGCCACAAACGGTCGCTCCATTTTTGAGCGCTATCTGATAGAAGATACCTAGCGCATCACAGAAATAAAATGAATAGCCGTACTGATCTCCTAATCCGAAAAAAGCTAGTTTTTTATTAGAAAAATCTACTGCTTCAAACTTGGGAAGAAAAGTCTCCCAGTCTCCTTGCAGTTCTCCATCATACCATGTGGGCATTCCTACGATTACATATTGATAAGGAGCAAAAGCTTCGGCTTCTTTTTTATAAATCTCTATGACATCTACAGTGTCGGCTCCTAAGATACCATCTATTTTTTCTTTAATCTTATTCGAAACAGTTTCGGTGTTTCCAGTATCTGTACCGTAGAATAATCCTATCTTTATCTGACTCATATTGCAACAAATTTATTCATTTCTCACCTTATATTTAGAAAAATTCTCACGAGATAGAATTAAGGCTTTTTTGACCATAGGGTCTATTTCCATAATGACTTTATAAAATGCTTGTGAATTATACAAATAGCGCGCAATATTGGCTTTGAGAACTATTTTAAAAAGTCTCATTGATTTCTGATAACTAGAGTCTTCAAACGAAATTTCTTCTCTGACACCTTTAGCTATGAGAGAATCCAGTGTTTCTTTACTTACTTCAAATTTATTGACGTAATAGTCTTCATTTGGAAATTCTTTTAAGAGCTTAGCTTTATTTGCAGATACATAATCCTGCGCAAAGTTAAATAGAATCCCTTTTCGTAAAAACTTAAAATAATAATCGGTATTCATGCTGGTGTCTAAAGGTACAAAGATGTCAGGGGTCACTCCTCCAGCTCCATATACCTTGCGTCCTTTTGAGGTATACTTAATTTCAGTTTCCGATATCTTAATCGTGGTATCCTTGCCATCTTTTTTAATTTTCATCGTGCCATCTTTAGCCAATGTTTCAAATTCATCATTGGTTAACTCTCCAGACTGCATTCTATTCCATATATCTGCTCTGTATTCTTTTCTATTTTCTGTGTATGGTTTTTGAATGCACCGACCCGAAGGAGTGAAATACTTCGCCGTAGTCAATCTGACTTGTGCATTGTCATTGAGTGTAAATGGGCGCTGTACAAGTCCTTTCCCAAAAGTTCTACGACCTACTATAATGCCTCTATCCCAGTCCTGTATAGCTCCCGATACTATCTCACTGGCGCTAGCAGAGCTTTCATTGACTAGGACAATGAGCTTTCCATCTTTAAAATTACCACTATTGTCTGTTCTATATTCTGTTTTAGGACTTTTGACTCCTTCGGTATATACCACCAATTTGTCGGGCTCCAAAAACTCATTGCTCAGCGCTACGGACGCATTGAGAAGACCTCCACCATTATTCTGTAGATCTAAGACAAGTACTTTCATTCCTTGTGATTTCAATTTTCGTATGGCAGTATCTATTTCATATGGGGTGGTATGTGCGAATTTATTCAGTTTAATATATCCTACTTCTTTATCTATCATAAAAGATGCATCGACGCTATAGAGCGGAATGACATCGCGGGTGATGCTAAAATTAATAACATCTTTATTGCGCAGAATGCAGACCTTCACTTGGGTTCCTTTTTTACCTCGGAGTCTACTTACATAATCATCAGCTTTCATAGTAGGTTTTCCTGCCCATAATGTGTCATTTATTTTGAGCATTTTATCACCAGACATGAGCCCAATTTTCTCACTAGGACCCCCGGCTATGACATCTCCTATCGTCAGAGTATCACGGATAATATTGTATGAAATACCTATTCCTTCAAAACTACCCTGCAATCTATCATTCTCGCTCGAGGCTTCCTTAGGCGGAAGATATGCAGAATGTGGGTCTAAAGTTTCCAATGACTTCATAATAGATGTTTCTACTATTTTATTAAAGTCTACGGTGTCTACATAGAAGCTGTATAATAGAGAATAAAACTGTTTAAACTTTTCAAATGATTTTTCAGCTTTATCTTGAGCATCTAACTGAAAGGAAAAAAGGCAAAGTAGAAATATTATTCTTTTCATAAGGCAGTCGACTTATCTTTTATGAGGCTTTTGTCAAGCAATTATAGCCTAAATCCAGCCAATAAGACATTAAAATACATTAAATATAGGAAAAGATACAGCAGGTAGAATTACTCCCTAGGAGGAATTTTCTCTCTATTATTTAGTGGTGCTGGTCTAAATTCTCCATTCGTCTCATTATCGGCTAGCTTTACATATTCTACCCATACCCATTTGTCCTTTGTCCATTGCAGTCCTTCGTAGGTGCCATCAGGAACTTTAATGAATCCAATATCTTTATTTTTACCATCCATAGGTGGGGTATGATCGTGGGTAATTAAATCCTTTGATTTATCATATTTGATTGAAACACTCGAGCCTTTTCTATATTCCAAAACATAACGGTAATATATTTTTGTCTTAACTATGGGTGGCTCAGGCCGAGAAGAAGCAGCTCCAAATTTCAATGGTCGTGGTGGGATAATTTCCGTGGTGGTTTTTTCAAATATGGGCATACCAAATTTAGCGATGGAATCTTTTTCTATCCACATAGCTTCTATATATTTCTTGTCAGCTAGAATATCATTTTGATCAAATCCAAATAGAAAATAAATTGGCTTGTCGTTAACTTTTTTTGTTATGATTCGATAATAAACGGCTCCTAGCCAGTTTTTATTAGTAATTGTAAATTGAGGTGTAGTAGGGAAAGTGTCGGAGAAATCTCGCAATGGAATTAGCTTAATGTTTTTTCTATTGAGCTGAATAGCTCCATAATGGCGGAATGTAATATTTTGTAGGACTATCTGAAATGTAAAAATACGAAAGCTGCTATCCTCAGGCATTATAGTAGCTAAGTATGGCAAACTGTCAAACTTGTATTGAAATGAATTCTCAACTTTGAGGGCTTCAACCAATAATTTTACAAACTCGCGTGTCCCCTTCAATCTCATCTCTTGATTAGAATCCGCTAAAAATTGAGCACCAATTCGTTGCATTTTCTTTTCGATCAGCATGATTTCTCCTCGCTGTGAAGAGCTCAACTTAGTGCTTCGCTGGGCTATGGAGCTTAAACTTATGAAACAAACGAAGATGAAAATTAGTGTACGCATAAGCTTCTTTACTATAAAACTGTTTCTTCAAAAAATAATTGTCCTAGAATTAAAGGTAAATCTAAGGTCTTGTACTCTTTCTTCTTTCAAAAGATTTCCACCGAAAATTTATACCTTTGTCTATTAGAGTTCAATTTATGGCTGCGCGTTTAAAACTTTCTTCTCCGATAGAGTCCATAACAGGACTAGCGCCAGCTAAGTGCGAATTGCTGAAGAAAAACTTTAAGATATTCACTGTATATGATTTACTACATCACTACCCGTTTCGGTACATAGATAAATCTAAAGTCTATCAGGTAGCAGAAGTGGATGAAAATTTCCAATATATACAGCTCTACGGCACTATTTCACAGTTTCAAATGATAGGAGAAGGAGCCAAACGCAGGCTCACCGCTAAATTAATAGATGCCTCAGGCGAGATAGAATTGGTTTGGTTTCAAGGAATTCAATATTACCAAAAAAGTATTTCGCAGACGGATACGTATCTTTTATTTGGGAAGCCACAGAAATTTGGGAATAAATATACCATAGCGCATCCGGAAATACGAAAAGCCCTACCAGAAGATATTTCGAAATTGTCAGGATTTCAACCGCTCTATCCGTCTTCGGAGGCCATGAAGAAAAAAGGACTGGATAGTACAGGCCTTTTTAAACTTATCAAACAGGCTTATACTTATCTGGATGCCGATGAGATATTTGAATTCCTGCCTAATGAACTAATAAAAAGCCATGGATTGATTACCTATCCGGAGGCCATCTATCAGATACATTTTCCGAATTTGAACGCTCAAATACTAGCTGCAATTCGCCGAATTAAATTTGATGAATTTTTTCAAATTCAGATCCAACTAAAACGACTTTTAGCACATCGAGTTCATATACAGAAAGGTTTTTTATTTCCCAGTATTGAACATTACTTCGAAAAATTTTACCACCACCACTTGCCATTTCCGCTTACAGGAGCCCAGAAAAAGGTATTGAAAGAAATTCGGCGTGATACGATGCAAGGAAGACAGATGAATCGATTGCTCCAAGGCGATGTAGGCAGTGGGAAAACGATTGTATCTTTTATGACTATGCTCATGGCAGTGGATAATGGTTTTCAGGCGAGTATTATGGCTCCTACGGAAATTCTGGCACGACAACACTATGAGCATCTAGAGCACTATGCTAGGGCATTGAATCTGCGAGTAGAAATACTTACGGGTACTACTAAAGCCAAGGATAAGAAGCGAATTTTAGATGAATTGGAGCATGGTAAAATAGATATGTTGATAGGCACACATGCCCTAATAGAACCTACCGTAGTATTTAAAAATTTAGGTTTGGTGGTGATAGATGAGCAGCACAGATTTGGGGTGGCTCAGCGTGCAGCTTTATGGAAAAAGAATGAATGGCCTCCACATATTTTAGTAATGACAGCTACGCCTATCCCACGCACCTTGGCCATGACACTATACGGAGATCTAGATTACTCGGTCATAGATGAGCTACCACCAGGCAGAAAGGCTATTAACACTATGCATTTTTTTTATACTCACAGAGAAAAATGTTTTGAACTCCTAAAATTAGAAATAGAAAAAGGAAGGCAAGTATATATTGTATTTCCGCTGATAGAGGAGAGTGCTAAGATTGATTTGAAAAATCTTATAGATGGCTATGAAGAATTAATGAAGATATTTCCAGAACCTAAATTTACCATGACCATGGTGCATGGCAAGATGAAGAATGACGAAAAATCAGCCAATATGGATTTATTCGTAACCGGCAAGGTTCAGATACTGGTGTCGACCACAGTTATAGAAGTGGGAGTTAATGTTCCTAATGCCTCTATCATGCTAATAGAAAATGCGGATAGATTTGGTTTGTCTCAGCTCCATCAGTTAAGAGGAAGAGTTGGGAGAGGAGCAGATCAGTCCTATTGCCTTCTGATGACGGAGTTTCAGCTATCTCTAGAAGCGCGTAAGCGTATGCAAGTGATGGTCGAGAGTACCGATGGATTTTATATATCTGAGGAAGACCTCAAGCTGCGCGGCCCAGGAGATCTTGGCGGCACTAAACAAAGCGGCGATATTCAACTCAAACTAGCTAGTATATCCAAAGATGCGGATATACTACAATTAGCTAATCAACTAGCTCAGCATATCATAGTTGAAGACCCTGAACTGAGCTCTGATAAATATAAAGCGCTGCGCATATACCTCCACAAAATCAATAAGGAAGTCAAGCCATGGAGTAAAGTGAGTTAAGTTTGACAGATTTTTAGAACCTAATCTAAATATTCATCAAAAAAACGAAAGACTAGATTATAGTCTAAGCCTTCTGATTAGGGGGTTTACCAACTGACCATAGAAAAGGATCAAGGGATATAGAACTTTAAAATATTCAAGTAGTATAATAAAAAACCCGAACCAAGGCTCGGGTTTTAATCCATCAAATTTTGAATTAATTTATTTTATATCGACCATTTCTGTATCGAAGATCAAAGTCGATTTTGCTGGAATCACAGGTGCTCTTCCATCTACTCCATAAGCTAACCAATAAGGGATGATTAACTTAGCCTTAGCACCTTTATTGAGAAGAGCGATTCCTTCTTCCCAGCCCGGTATGACCATACCCTGACCCAATTGGAATGTAATAGGCTCATTTCTATCATAAGATGCATCGAATTTACTGCCATTGGTGAAAGCACCGTGGTAATGAACACTGACTGTATTGCCCGCTTTAGCGCGTTCACCCGTTCCCTGCTTTTCAATGATATAAGCTAATCCTGAGGCTGTGAATGTAGCAGTAGGGTATAGTTTTTTCATTTCTGCTCTAAAAGCTGGTTCATCTGTTTTAGCTGCTTCTTGATTCTTTCTTTGCATTTCTTTCATCATTTCTTCCATTTTAGCACGCTCTAGTTTTTGCATTTCTTCCATTTTTGATTGTGCCTTCACTTTATAACCTTCAAAGCTAGCTTTATCTACTTTGAACGCCTGTGCTTCAGCTCCCACTCTTTCTATTCTCACTTTTTTCATCATATCGTTCGTCTTAAGACTATTGACCACATCCATACCTGCGACTACTCTTCCGAATACAGTATGCTTGCCATCTAACCATGGCGTTGGCACTATTGTGATGAAAAATTGGGAACCATTGGTTCCAGGACCAGAATTGGCCATAGATAGAATTCCTGGTACATCATGTTTTAGACTTGGATCTATTTCATCTGGGAAGCTATAGCCAGGGCCACTAGTTCCTGTTCCTGTAGGGTCTCCACCTTGTACCATAAAGTCCTGTGGATCTCCATTGCCTTTGGTTATGACTCTGTGAAATTTGATACTATCGTAATATGGCACACCAAGAGGCTTAGCCGTATTTTCCATTTTACCTTCTGCTAGTCCTACAAAGTTAGCTACTGTCATAGGAACCTTCTTGTGATCAAATAGAATGACGATGTTACCTTTTTCTGTCTCAATAGTGGCGTAAATGCCTGGTTGTTTTTGATTGCTCATTTTTGATTTAATTGTTGTTTTTGTTGCTTTTCCATTGGCGGCAGGAATCGTTTTTTTCTGCGCTATAGCCATAGTGCCTATAAGGCAAAGCGTGATGAATAAATTGATTTTTTTCATTTGATATAGTTTAAATTTTGATTATTGAAAGTCTACTAACTGCACTTCAAAAACTAATGGTTCATTCTTCCCAATAGCACCTTGCACTCCTTTTTCTCCGTAGGCCAAGTAGCTAGGTATGATTAAAACGGCTTTTTCTCCTTTTCTTAATAGCGCAATGCCTTCGTCCCAACCTGGAATGACATTGCCAGCGCCTAAGGGAAATTGGATAGGTTCTTTGCGTGAATAGGATTCATCGAAAACCTTACCACTGGTTAACATTCCCTTGTAATGCACTTTGACTACATTTCCTGGGACTACTTGCGCTTCCTCAGTAATAGTGGTCTTTAGAAAATATAGACCTGAAGCGGTTTTGCTAGCCTGCGGATATACTTTCTTTACATAGTCCTCAAACGCTTTGTACATAGGAGAAGCTAAATGATGTTCGTACTTGGTTTTGAGCTCAGCAATAGCTTTTTGCTGTAAGATAGCTTTTTGGGCATTAAATACTTTCATGGCATCAAAATTCTGGGCCTCACTTGTATTGCGTATAATGCGAATACTATCTATAATGTCATTCATCTCTATTTTATTCACTACATCTTGACCTTCTATGACTCGTCCGAATATCGTATGCACGCCATTGAGCCATTCTGTCTTCATATGGGTAATAAAAAACTGCGAGCCATTTGTGTTTTTTCCAGAGTTAGCCATAGAAAGTATGCCTGATCCGTCATGACTGAGTTCTTCATGAAATTCATCTGCAAACATATATCCAGGATTCCCCGTACCATTTCCGAGTGGATCTCCTGTTTGAACCATAAAGTTCTCCACTATACGGTGGAATTTCAATCCATCATAGAAGGGTTTGCCCAATGGCTTATGTTTATTAGGCATTTTGCCCTCTGCTAGCGCTACAAAATTAGCTACAGTCATGGGTGTTCGGAGATATTCTAGACCCAGTTTTATCAGCCCCTTATTGGTGTAGACCATAGCTATCATATCTTGATTAGCTTTAAACGGTTCCACCCCTGATGCGATAGCCTGAGTATCTGAATTGGCTGTTTTTTCCTTGCAGGCAGAGATGCTAAATAGAATAATGCCGCATAGTATAAAATATTTATTCACGTACTACTTAGTTTTAAAGTGAGTTGATTAATTTTTTTGAGTGGTTTCCAATTGTTTGAAGTCGTCGTAAGACATGCTTAAATGCTTATTTTCTCCAAAGAATCTTAATATCATGGTCATTTCATCTGCTTGTATATAGCCTGGTATATTCGTCAGCAGGTCATGATCCATTCCTAAAAAGCTAGTAGTTGGATAACCCATTTTACCACTTAAAATGTGGATAGCAAATTCATGCGTACTTCTTATACCTTGTGCTTTCATAGTGTATGGAACACCTCTGTAGTTTACAGAGTCTTCTCGCTCGGCATTAAATTTCACAGGTAAAAAATAGCGATTCAACGCTTCGATCACTTGTGGATCTTCATAAGTGGTTTTATCCATGCGCTTGCACCAGCCACACCAGTCAGTGAAAAAATCTATCAGTATCTTTTTCTTAGATGCTTTAGATTGAGCTAAGGCATCTTTCAATGGCAACCATGTAATAGTTTTAGCTACAGTTGCTTGGGTGGTTTCTGGCCCTTTATTGAGAGAGCTAATCATTTTAGCCTCTAGTTTTTTTCTTGATTCTACTTTGGCTGGAGCAGCAGATTTAGTATTTTTTTTGGTAAATTGAGCATAGCTAATTTGACTTCCCACTATGAGAACTAATAATAGTGCTATTTTATTCATATTTTCCCATTTAAATTTAACGTATAGACTGCCTAAAATCTTAGTCGTTTAAATTTTTTACAAGTTTTTAATTTCTAAATATAAAAGTAAGGAGAAATCTAGTTCATAATTGTTAATAATTCTTTCACAATCCTAGAAATAAGCCCTCCATCGGCCTGGCCAGCTAGTTTTTTATTGGCTGCGCCTATAGCCTTGCCCATTTCCTTAATATCTATCACACCCATTTCTGCTATGAGGGCTGCTATGATAGGCTTTACTTCGTTTTCTGATAATTGCTTAGGTAGAAACTTTTCCAAAACATCTAACTCTTCTTTTTCCTTAGTAGCCAGATCGGTCATGCCTTGGCCTTGGTAGATTTCAAAACTCTCCTTGCGCTGCTTGGCAAGTTTCTGAATGAGTTGCAATTCTTTTTCTGCTGTCATTTCTGCCGCATTTTTCTCTGTCTTAGCTACTAAGATAGCACCTTTAATAGCTCTCAGCGTTCTCAATGCGACTTCATCCTTTGCCTTCATAGCTTCTTTGAGCATTTCCATGACTTTCTTTTCCAGTTCCACTTTATTCTATTTTGAGGGTGAGGTATAGAAGATAAATTTCTTCTATTTGTACAGTAGTCTGCAAAATTAAGGTATTGGGATTAATTATGGGAAAAGAATTAGGAGATTTCATACTAGAATATTGTTGTGAATTGTAATTTCTCATTGCTAGTCATTTAATCGCACTTCCCTCTCATAAGCCTCCAGGAGCAGCTTTTTCTGATATCCCTTTATCATTTTCTCCCTACCCACTATTACCCATTTCATGTCTTTTTCCTCAGCTAAACTATACAATTGTATCATATTTTCTGCTAGTGAGCGCGGGCTTTTTACTTCGCAGAGATATTCTATTTGTCAGTATACAAGTATTTCGCAAAGTTATAAATGTAATATTTAGGACACCTCGATAAAAAGCATTTTCAAATTGCTTTCCTCACAGTTCTCTGCTCTATGCGTTTTTCAAATTTCTCACCTTGGAATATCCTATGAATATAAATTCCTGGAGTGTGAATTTGGTTAGGGTCTAGCTCCCCCGCTGAAACCAGTTCTTCTACCTCAGCTATAGTGATTTTACCTCCTATGGCCATAGCTGGATTGAAATTTCTAGCAGTGGATTTATAAATTAAATTTCCCATCGTATCGCCTTTCCATGCCTTGACAATGGCGAAGTCTGCTTCGAAAGCGTATTCTAGGAGGTACTCTTTCCCATTAAAAACCCGTGTTTCCTTGCCTTCGGCTACTTCGGTGCCTACACCAGCGGGTGTCCAGATGGCAGGCATACCATAGCCAGCGGCCATACATCGAGTGGCGAGAGTTCCTTGAGGTACGAGTTCTACTTCTAGCTCACCGGATAGCATTTGTCTTTCAAACTCTGCGTTTTCTCCTACATAGCTAGATATCATCTTTTTGATTTGCTTGGTTTGAAGCAGGAGTCCCAGACCGAAATCATCTACGCCCGCATTATTGGAAATACAGGTGAGGTTTCTAGTGTTTTTGCGAACCAATGCTGCTATGCTATTTTCTGGTATACCACATAGACCAAAACCTCCGAGCATGAGCGTCATACCATCTTTTATTCCCTCCAAGGCTTCGTCAGCCGTTTTATATACTTTGTTAAATCCCATGGAATTGGTTTTTTATTTAATCCAAGCAAATGTACATGAAAATTTTTTATTTTGAATGTTCACGCATTTGAGAATAAGACCAAGATTTTTTTTTTGCCTTCTAAACGAAATAGGACATTTTCTCATCTTATAATGTGGAAGAAGGGAAAATTAATTATTACATCTACATACTCTATTTCTATTTTTGTCGGCATGCCTAGATTCTTCATATTTATTTTTTGCACTTTCATCGGATCAATTAGTATCCATGCACAGCCATCTTTATTTTCTAGGTCGGATTCAGCATGGGCAAAAAAAACATTATCTAGGCTCAATACAAAGCAAAAGATAGCTCAGTTTTTCATGACAGATATTTCTCCTAAACCTGAAAATAAAGATCAGAAGAAGAAAGTTATGCAGCTGGTGAAAAAAAACCATGTGGGTGGGATCATTATTATGAAGGGAGACTATGCATTGACTGGAGAGTGGATTAGAGAGTTTCAAAAAAATAGTGATGTTCCCCTTCTGGTATCGATTGATGGTGAATGGGGCATCAATATGCGAATAGAAAATACGGCAAAATTTCCTTATCAACTCACAATGGGCGCTTTGACCAATGATAGCATGATTTATGAAATGGGAAAAGCCATAGCACGGGATTGTCGCAGACTAGGGATTCATGTAAACTTTGCGCCTGTGGCGGATGTCAATATCAATCCGAAAAATCCAGTCATTAATTATCGATCTTTCGGAGAGAATAAATTTAGAGTGACTGACAAAGCATTAAATTATGCGCTAGGTATGCAATCAGAAAATGTTATGGCCTGTGCGAAACATTTTCCTGGTCATGGGGATACTGATGTGGATAGTCATTTGGATTTACCTATAATCAATAAGACTAAAGAAAAGTTAGAATACATGGAACTCTTTCCATTTGAGAAAATGATAGAAGAGAATGTATGGGCCACTATGATAGCTCACCTGAAAGTACCAAGTCTAGACTCGAATAAAACGACATCCCTTTCCTATGCTGTTGTGACTAATTTATTGAAAAGGGATATGGGTTTTCAAGGTTTGGTATTTACCGATGCGCTTAATATGAGTGGAGCTACTAAAAGTTCAGAACCAGGCACCTTAGAATTGGAGGCTTATATGGCAGGCAACGATATTTTACTCATGTCACAAAATATCGAGTCTGGAATACGGAAAATAGAGGATTATATTTTAACTAGTTCAGACTCTAGAGTGACAGAAGATTTGAATGCCAGAGTTTTTAAAATTTTACTATTTAAGCACAAGCTAAAAACTTTTCAAATTCCCCCTGTAGAAAATGCGCCAGATGAATCCATTAATAAGGAAATTACGGAGAAAATTTATCAGGATGCTATCACCTTTATTTCTCAGGAAAAAGCGGAGGGAGCAGTTATCTTGGATAAATTAAAATCGACCTTGCTTATTTCTTTTGCAGATAAGACAACTACTTTTCACAGTGCTATGCAAGCTTATAAGGAATTTTCTCAAATAAGAATTTCAAAAAATGCATCTGATAACGAATATGCTAACGTCTTAGAGGCTACTAAAAATTATGAACAAGTTATTATAGCTTATCATGATTTGTCTCAGCACAGTGCTAGTGGCTATGGACTATTGCCTAAACAGATAAACTTTATTGAGACGGTTAGTTCCCTATCAAACGTGCTCCATGTCTGGTTTGGGAATCCATATGCTCTAAAGTATTTTCAAAAAGCAAAAAACATCGTAGTTTCCTATGAAGAAAATGATAAGACCCAGTTAGCGACCTTCCAAAAGTTGTATCAAAGTGACCTGTTTACTGGGTCTCTTCCTGTCAGTGTGGGGATTTATAAAGAAGGAAAACGTTATAACATTTATCAAAAACATATTTCTGAGCAGAAAGATTTGGCACCAGATACTTCTTTTGTAGATGAAGCCTATCTGACTCATATTAATAAGGCAGATGCCTTGGCAAGAATAGAAAGCTTGTGCCAAGAAATTATAGTCAACGGTGTAGCTCCTGGGGGCCAGCTTTATGTTATGCACAAGGGAAGAGAAATTTATAAAAAATCATTTGGAAAACATACATATTCAAGTGAAGTAAAACAGGTAAAAAATTCAGATATTTATGATTTAGCCTCCTTATCAAAAATTGTGGGAACAACTATTGCTTTTATGAAATTGAAAGATGCGGGTTTACTCAATCTAACAGATAGGGTAGGAGACTTTTTGACTCTGGGAGAGTTCAATACGGTGTCTAATATTACATTAGCTCAGTTACTGACACATGAAGCAGGACTGACTCCATTTATTCCATTTTATGAGCGATTCAACGATAGCAATTTTTTCAACTATTTTAGAACGAAACCAGAGGAAAACTTCACTACCGAAGTCGCTAAAGATCTATTTATAAGAGATGATTATAAAGACACGATGTGGTATGAAACGACGCATAGAGAGCGAAAAGCAATAGGTAGTTATAAATATTCGGATTTGAGTATGTATATACTCCAGAGAGTGCTTGAAGCCAAGGCGGGTATGTCGCTGGATAAATATCTATATTCGCAGTTTTATAAACCCATGGATCTCGAGCTATGCTATAATCCTAGGGGTAAGTTCAAATTGGAGCGAATTGTGCCTACTGAGTATGACATCAAATTTAGACTGCAACAGTTACATGGCTATGTACATGATCAGGGATGCGCGCTATACGGTGGTGTCTGCGGTCACGCTGGCTTATTTGGAAACGCAGAGGACGTGGCGCAGATTATGCAAATGCTCATTCAAGGTGGAAATTATAAAGATAGACAGTATTTAAAACCAGAAACGATTTCATTATTTACTAGTCAGCAAAATTCTAACTCTCGTCGCGGACTTGGTTTTGATAAACCCAATGTAGAAAATTTATCTTCTAGCCCTGCTTCGACATTAGCGTCATTTGCTACCTTTGGGCATACTGGATATACCGGCACATGTGCTTGGGCAGATCCTTTTAATGAATTGGTCTTTGTATTTTTATCAAATAGAGTTTATCCAGATGCCAGTAATAAAAAATTGGCACATGGAAAATATCGTGAGCGTTTACACTCCTTATTTTATCTTTATACTAAAGACTAAATGCCATTGAAGTTAGAGCGCGGAAATTTACTAATTAGTTACCCTTATTTAGAAGACGATTATTTCTATCGATCCGTAATTTGTATGATCGAACACAATAATGAAGGATCATTCGGTCTTATTATTAATAAAAAAATGCCTTATAAAATAGGGGAGGTACTGCCAATATTAGCGCATTTAGATAATCCAATATATATGGGAGGTCCAGTAGATACGCAGTCTATTTTTTTCTTTCATCCCTATAAGGATTTGAAAGATGCCCTATATGTATCTGATGGTCTATATATGAATGGGGATAGCACTGAACTCAAAGATATGTTAGAATTGGATTTTGCAAAACCTCAGGAGCTTCGATTTTATCTAGGTTATGCAGGGTGGTCTGTAGATCAACTAGCAGTTGAAATCAAGGAAAAATCTTGGCTCATAGGTACACCAAATTCTGCTTTGGTTTTCGATGATAGTCCTGATGATATGGTCTGGAGAAAATCTGTAGAAATGCTCGGAGATGAATATAAGGATTTAGCTCATTTCCCTATAGACCCGCAGATGAATTAGTTATAATAGTCATCTTTTTTTATAGATTTTTAGCTATTTCTGCTATCTTTGTAGGTAGGGAGATTTTAAATTTGCCAGATACCTACTATAAAATACAAAGTGAAGTGAAAAAGTCATTGCATTTAATACTGGTTATTTTTAT
>CANESS010000027.1 GCA_947441115.1 Saprospirales bacterium
GCATCGATAGCTTCCTTAACTTTCGGAGCCGTCTGACCAATATATTCTGCTACTAGGTCTGCTCTGTCTACTTCATGAATGTGCCCTTTAGATAAAAATCCTAATTTATGAAATATCTTGCCTAGTAATCTAGCCACGGTTGTTTTACCTGTACCAGGATTTCCTAAAAATGCAGAGTGAATAGAAATGCCAGAGTTATCATCGTACCCCTTTTCTTTCCTTATCACTAAAAAGTTTAGGTATTGTACATAATCCTTCACTTCCTGTTTAATATTCTCGAGACCTGTCAGACTATCCAATTCTTGAATTAAATCATCTAATGATTTCGTATCGATTTCTTCTTCAATATTTGCAGGAAGCGGCCCCATATTATTGAATATTTCACTGCCTATGGTTATCAGATTAGACTCCCCTTCGGTGTATCTATCGCCCATTTTAAAAGGAATGACAGCAATGAGCGTATCCATAAATACCACTTCTACTGTATAATTATCCTCAAACCAAGAGCCTTTAACATCGCTACCCCAACCCGTTTCGAATAGGAAACTCTCGCCACTGGGTATTCTTGCCATTCTTACAGAACTGCCTTTTAGCTGCCTAGCATCATTGTAAAAATTAAACGTTAGTTCACACATCCAATCTTTGTCAAGAAGATTCTCTATTTCGCATTCCACCCATACGAATCGAGTTTCTTTATAGTCAAATTCTAATAAATATTTTCGATCACCAATGTTTAGATTACTGTCTGGACCTTCGTATAGAGCAGCAGCTGAAATAAAAAAATATTTATTTTCAAAGCTATTAACCAAGCCTACATCATAGACATAAAAATAGCTAGTAGCTACGAGTTCATCGTCAATATAAGCTTCCCAGCAATACTCTCCTTCTTTCCAGAAGCTTCCGGACATTTCCTGGCCCCAGCCTTCTCTTACGAAGACAATATTGTCCTCTGCTTTTACCACTCTTGTAGCATGAATATTGCAAAGCTCTATTCGTGCAGTCTTTGTAGAAAATGCTTTTAGATTAATTCTTGCTGTCCATTCTGCTTCATCAAAGCGTTTATTAAAAAAAGCGAGTTCAGCATAGATATGTCTTACTTCGTTTGAGTCGAAGACTTGTCTGTACTTCTTAGACTCATAGAGCCACTCATTAGAAGCATATATTTTTAGGCTTTTGTATTTATAATTATCAGACATTTTATACCATTTATGTTTTAAAACTATGCCTATTCTTTGTGGTTATAATACGGTCCTTTCGGTAGTTTCGGGCTTTTTTTTGACCGATTACTAATTCATATACGGTATTATTTCTATTACATTAAAAACGATGCGAATATATACCTTTTTCGAATGCGCTTGTATTTTTTTGCTTTTGGCTCTCGATTTTAACAGTTGTTTGAGTGTATATCATAGAAAACACAATAGTTCGAACTGAAATTATTAGATTTGCTTGTGAAATAAGTCACGATGGAGGAAATCATAAAAAACATAATAGCTATAGGGCCTATATGGGCGACCTTAATAGCAACTACATTTACGTGGTTGCTGACGGCTAGCGGTGCGGCCTTGGTATTTCTTTTTAAAGATATGTCTCGTAAAATGCTAGACGGCATGCTGGGATTTACAGGAGGGGTGATGGTCGCCGCAAGTTTTTGGTCCCTGCTAGCACCCGCTATTGAAATGAGCCCTGGCGAAGGATTCGCAAAAGCTTTTCCGGCTGCTTTTGGTTTCTTTTTAGGGGCTATTTTCTTATTCGGCTTAGATAAATTATTACCTCACCTGCATATCAATTTTCACCATGATCAGGCAGAAGGTGTTAAAACTAGTTGGCATAAAACGACGCTGCTTGTATTGGCCATCACCTTGCATAATATTCCCGAAGGACTAGCTGTGGGTGTTTTATTTGGTGGGGCAGCTGCAGGTATTGAAGGTGCTACCTACGGCGGCGCTTTAGCGTTAGCCATTGGCATAGGTATTCAGAATTTTCCTGAAGGGCTTGCGGTCAGTATGCCACTGCGAAGGCAGGGGCTAAGTCGATTTAAATCTTTCTATTATGGTCAGTTGTCTGCTATAGTAGAGCCCATTGCAGGAGTTTTAGGAGCTTTGCTTGTCTTACAGATTCAACCTGTTTTGCCTTATGCGCTAGCCTTTGCGGCTGGGGCCATGATATACGTAGTGGTAGAAGAAGTAATCCCTGAAACCCAGCTAGATAAATATACAGATATTGCTACCCTTGGCTTTATAGCAGGCTTTATAGTGATGATGCTTTTGGATGTGGGGCTAGGGCAATAAACGGTGTAAATATATGTATATTAATAACTCAAACGAATTATACCAATAATTATCGCCGAATTATTAATCTTTTAACAAACCAATTGCCATCTTTGCCATTGCGCTGCTGCCAACAATTAAGGCATCTTCGTCGATTTCAAATTTAGAATTATGAACTGTAGTTGTTGTGCCTTTTTTATCATTTCCTGTACCTAGACGGAAAAAAGAAGCTGCACAGCGATGTCCGTAAAAAGAAAAGTCTTCAGCGCCCATGCGCATGGGCATTACTACTACATTTTCTTTTCCTAATAAATGTTCTGCTAACAGTGATATCTTATTTGTCAAGACCGGTTCATTATTCACAAATGGGACTCCCTCGGGTATATCAACGACACAATCTCCTCCAAAGCTCCTAGCTATACCTTGGGCCATTTTTTTAGTTTTCTGTTGAAGTTCTCTTCGCCACTTTTCATCAAAGGTACGCAGTGTGCCTTTGAGTTCAACTTTTTCCGGTATGATATTTGTAGCCCCCGAGCCGTGAATATCACCAAATGTCAATACTGTAGGAGTCTTAGGGTCTGCATACCTACTCACTAAATTCTGCAGAGCTAGAATGATATGGGCGCTCAACACGATAGGATCTATACAAAGATGGGGAGAAGCTCCGTGTCCTCCTTTGCCTATGACGGTCATATATATTTCATCTGCAGAGGCCATAAATGGTCCTTCGCGAAAACCTAGCTTACCTACTTCTAGTTCGGGTGTAACATGAAGCCCTAAAATAGCTTCTATCTTTGATTCTTCTAAAACTCCGGCTTTAATTAAAGCTTCTGCTCCCGATGGTTGCTTTTCTTCGCTTGGCTGGAAAATCAAAACTATAGTTCCCTGCCACTTATCTCTATTTTCTATAAGATATTTAGCGGCACCTAGCAGGCAAGTAGAGTGCACATCGTGACCACAGGCATGCATGACGCCATCGTTTTGGCTTTTATAACTGCATGTATTTTGCTCCGTAATTGGGAGAGCATCAATGTCTGCTCTTAGGGCTACACATTTTCCTTTACCATTTTCTATCTTAGCCACTAAACCTGTTTTTAAAGGTCTGGAAATGTCTTCAATCCCTAATTTTTTTAGTTCATTTAAGATAAACTCTGTGGTCTCAAGCTCCTGCCATGATAACTCGGGGCGACTATGTAAGTGCCGCCTCCACTCAAGAAGTAGATCTTTAAAGACAAAGGTAGGCAAGGATGTTAAACTCATCAGTTACAAATGTACATAAAAATTTTATAGTGGTGAGCGATTAGCTCTTTTCATTATAATTCAAATTAGCGCTCTTAAATGACTAGTCCTAAATAATTAATACAGATTTTAGGGTTTAATTAATTAATTAAACCGAGGTAGATTCATGTTTGCTAAGGCTTTTCTGTTTTATATAATTTAATTGGCATAAAGTTTTATCTGTGCATTTGAATAGAAAAATGATTTTTTTCTTTATAATATACCTATATAAAAGCCATTAATACACTTGTTTTTTATTGTTTAATTTACTTTGGGCCAACCAATAAGCCTTTCCGTAGCTTGTGAATATTTCTGTATATGGAGCGATATTTTTAGTGGCGATTAGACAGGCTTGGTTCTTGTCGTTCAATGCTATTTTCGCATTGTTTTGAAATAAAGAGAGATGGGCGTCATTGGCATATTTAGCAAACCCCGGCGTATGCTTAGAGTCTAATATTTTCCCGCTTAATAAAGCAATAAAGTATTGATTTTCATTACTTTCTGCTCTTCTTATTGATTCTTTACTGCTTAATAATTCTCCTGTATAGACCGATATAATTTCATCTTTATATATTTTTATAGCAGTAAATAATCCCTGGCCAGCATCCTTAATGCTAGATAGTGTCGTATAGAGATAATCCATTTCAGGGGCAAGAATGGCGTTTGGATGCATTTTTTTATTCGGATTTAGCTTTTTTACTTACCTATGCTTCAATAGACCGCGATGTAGGTATAGATAACAGGGGGTAGATAAGTTTTTTCTTCCGCATAAAGCTTATCACTATCTCCCTATGTGCACCATTAAAATAGCAATATCGCTTGGATTTATACCACTAATTCGTTTGGCGGCCCCTAGTGTTTTCGGTCTTATTTTAGTAAGTTTCTGGCGAGATTCTGTAGATAAAGAATTTACTTTTTCATAATTGAATGTCTCGGGAATAATGAGTTCTTCTAGGCTGAGAGACTTATTGGCGACATCTTGTTCCTTCTCGATATAGCCTTGGTATTTATGTTCTATCTCTGCGGAGGATAGAGCAGAAAGTGAAAAGGTGTCGAAAGTAGATCTAACTTTTTCTATACGCATAAGATGTTCTAAGCTTACTTGTGGTCTCGTTAGAATATTAATCATAGGCATTTGCTGCTTTAAATCTGCCGTACCCAGCTCAGCAAATAAACTGTTAACTTCTTCGGGGGTTATTTTAACCTCTTGAAATAACTTTAATATCTTGGTTATCTCCGTTTTGCGATCTTGGTATTTAAATACACGCTCATCGTTGGCGAGACCCATTTCCTTCCCTATAGGGGTTAGTCTCTGATCCGCATTATCTCCTCGCAATAAAATTCTATACTCAGCCCTACTGGTAAACATGCGATAGGGCTCATCGGTACCTTTGTGCACGAGGTCATCGATTAAGACTCCGATATAACTTTCATGTCTTCCTAATACGAGTGGCGCTAAATCATCTATGCCTCGTGTAGCATTGATGCCGGCTAAGAGGCCTTGCCCACCTGCTTCTTCATATCCAGTGGTGCCATTTATCTGTCCTGCGAAATAGAGTCCTTTAATCAACTTGGTCTGTAAGGAATGGTCTAACTGCATAGGTGGAAAATAGTCGTATTCAATCGCATAGCCTGGGCGATACATTTTAGCGTTTGTAAAACCTGGTATCAACCGCAATGCTTTATATTGCACATCAATTGGAAGCGAGGTAGAAAATCCGTTGACATAGATCTCATTTGTATTCCATCCTTCTGGTTCTATAAAAATTTGGTGTCTTTCTTTATCTGCAAATCGATTTATTTTATCTTCAATGCTGGGACAGTATCTTGGACCTACGCCTTCTATGCTTCCGTTAAACATAGGGCTGCGATCAAATCCTTCTTTTAGAGCTTCGTGAACATTTTTGTTCGTATGTGTAATCCAGCAACACCTCTGCTCTTTTGGTTTTTCTGTATCCATGAAAGAAAATCCTTCTATAATTTCATCCCCGGGTTGTTCTTCCATTTTAGAATAATCCAAGCTTCGTCCATCAATTCTTGGGGGCGTTCCTGTTTTCATTCTACCCGACTCAAAACCTAAAGAAAGTAGTTGTTCTGTAATACCTGTTGCTCTGCTCTCTGCCGCCCTTCCTCCTCCAAAATTTTTATCGCCTATATGAATTAACCCATTTAAAAAAGTTCCGTTGGTTAATACTACTGCTTTTGATTGAATTTCTAACCCTAATTGTGTTTTTACCCCTACTACTTTACCCCCCTTTATTAAAAGACTTGAGACCATTTCTTGATAAATATCAAGGCTAGATACGTTCTCTAGTGTGTGTCTCCAAATAGAAGAAAAAAGATTTCGGTCAATTTGGCTTCTTGGGCTCCACATGGCGGGGCCCTTACTCCTATTTAGCATGCGAAATTGTATCATAGATCTATCAGAAATAATTCCAGACATTCCGCCCAACGCGTCTATTTCTCTTATAATTTGCCCTTTAGCCACTCCGCCCATAGCTGGATTACAAGACATTTGTCCCATCACCTGCATATTCATAGTTATAAGGAGTGTTTTCTTACCTATACTAGCCGCTGCATAGGCCGCTTCACAACCAGCGTGACCAGCACCGACTACAATAATATCATATGGATTAAACATAGATGATGTTGGGTTATATTTTTTATTGTTTTATTCCACGTGGAACGTTCTAATAATAATAAACACTCTTGTTCCACGTGGAACAATTCTTCTGGATAAATTTAATATATTTATCTTCTTCTTTTCTCATAATTTTTTTCTCACTATTTATTTCATCATTATATCCAAGAATATGAAGAAAACCATGAATCAATACTCTATTAATTTCTTCACTTATTTCTACATTATATCTATTTGCATTCTTTTTTATCTCTCTTAATGAAATATAAACATCTCCTGTTAATTCACATTTAGTATTAGTTAAACCAAATGTTAATATATCTGTATTATAGTTGTGATCTTTAAACGTAGTATTCATCTTTATTTGTTCTTGAGAACAGATGAAATTATAATTCATATATACTCTTTTTTTTCCACACAGCTTTTTTATATATCTTGATAAATGCTCTTTATAAATAGTGTTTTTTATTATATTCTTAAATTTAGGTTTTGAGTAATTAAATTCAATAAAAACTTTCTTCTTTACCATATTAGAAGAATTTATACTTTCCACTTTCATCCACAATTATAGATGGTAATAATCTTTTCTTATCAAAATATTCATATCCTTCTTTAAGATTCGTCCAAAAATCTAATATCTCTGGTTTTCCACTAAAATAATCCTTCTTCATTTTATTAAGGTTGTTTACCGTTAACTTTGTAGGATATATATGAATAGGTATTTGTTCTTGACCTACCGCTTTAGCGTATATATTAATTAAATAAATTGTTTCCATGACTGAATCCGTCATAGGTAAACAACCTATAGTTTCACAGCCCCCATGTATATATATATCCCCACCCAATTTTTCTTTATTTCCTAATATTCTATCGCTTTCATTAGGATAGGATATTTTCAAAGATAAGTGATACTTACTACTTGGATTAAAATTATCTATATAATAAAAACCCTCTGGTATCTGGAAATCGCCTTCCTGTCGTTTAGGTCCTAAATCACCTATAGTTTCACAGATAGAAAACGACTTTATTAAAACATATTTAGAACTATCATCTGAAAAAGCCCATAACTCCAGTACTTTATTCCATTTCATAGCCCGCCAAAAAATTCTATTCGAAGGAAATTTTATACTCTTAGCATTAAATAGAGACACTACATTATTATACTTTGATACATTAGCTACTGAAACACGAGGCTGCTGTAATTGATTCGCTAGCCAATCTTGAGAGAATGAAGTATTCATTATTAAAACAAAACAAAAAGAAATTAAAAAATTATTCATAAAACGAAATTAACAACAGTAATAATATTATATAAATCTTTTTTTAAATAGAAAAATTTAAGGTCTATTATTAGTTGTGTGAATTGGGTGATAAATATTGGTTATAAGTATTGACAATGATAAATTAAACAATTTAAGGGAGGTAACGAATAAAATTAATATTTATAAAAACTTTATAATTAGTAATTTATATATTCTTATATACATGTGTGGATTAAATGAAAATGAAAAGTTTTTTTATGTGAGTTGTGAATAGAATATGAGAATAACAACAAATAGATCAAGGAAAATGAGGAAAATTAGCTAAATAAAAATATGAGAATAGAGTCTTGTGTATAAAAAGGGACTTATCATTTATTTTCTAACAGTTTTTATCCAAATATGTTCATACTAGGAATATTCGGAACGAGAGATTTTAATTCACTCATTATATATCCTTCAGATTCATTTAATGCTCTTTTTATAATATCTTGTAAAAGAACTTCCTGCTCGATAAGACTTAATGAAGAGAAACCTTCATTAAGTTTAATAGAAGTAATATCTTTTTTTCCGTTGGTAGTAATGGTAATTATATTCTGAGGATCAGAAGTTGTGAAAGAAGTGGACTCAACCTTTGTTTTAAGGTGATTAACTTTTTCTTTTATATCACCTAGTTTGGATAAAATGTCGAACATAAGATGTAATTATTGTTTAAAAGGCAAAACTAAAGAAGAAAATCTATATAGATTCAATAGGTTTATATAGATCCCCGCAAATAGTATTAAACTGGGCACCAGTAACGGAAGCTAGAACATTAAATTTATTTTCTAAAAAGCGCACTCCCAGTAAGGACATAATTAACGATTCTTTATTGTCTATTAGAACATTATCCGCAGGAGAAAGGTTTAAATTCTTAGCTTTTATTAAATCCATTAAAAAGACATTGTGCCCCCCGCCACCAGTAATTAAAAGCGTTTCATTATCAAAAATATGGTTAGAAATCTGAAACACGACGTGCTCATAAAATGTTCGCAATTTATCTTCAATGCTCAAATTGGTATTATCAAGAATATCGATGAGTTCTCGAGAAAAACCATTATCTAGACTTTTAGGAGAGGAAATACCGAAAAAAGGTTGAGTATTTAATCGTTTAAAACTAGCTAAATCTAATTGTCCAATCCTAGCTAGTTCACCATCTTTATCATATGCCAATCCTTTTATCTGTGCATAATGATTAATTACTTGATTACAAACGCCGAGATCAAAAGAAACAATATTATCTTTTTCTTTAATAGAAATATTCATAATACCGCCTAGATTTAAGCAGTATTTGACATCTGGAAAAAAAAGCAAATCGCCAATTGGCACAATAGGAGCGCCTTGACCACCAGCAATCATATCTTTTTCTCTTAAATTGTTGATTACAGGAATCTCTGTCAAATCAGCGATAGTCTGTCCGCACCCAATTTGTAAGGTCTGTTTTTTCTCTGGGTAATGATATACCGTGTGACCATGCGAAGCGATAAAATCAAGAGAATAAATTTTTTGTTGCTGCAAGTAAGCCCTACAAGATTTGCCCACCCATTGACCGAAATCAAAATTAAATTGTTTCAATTCATCGGAAGAAAAAGATCTACAATTCATTAGAGAACCTAAAATGCTTTCTGGAAAAGCGATTGTTTCGCTAGAAAGAATTTTATAGGAATAAACATCTTTATCAACCGTGATACAAGAATAACAAACATCTAATCCATCTAAGGAAGACCCAGACATAAGACCTAAAGAATAGTAATTGTGCAGCACTTCTACAATCTAAGTAAATGTTTTATAAGACTGAAATGGCGAAAAGGAGGATAGCGAAAAAATAAATCAATCCATGTGAAAGAGCGCATAATACTGCGCTGATGGCTAAAGCAAAGAAAGCTATTGAAACCATGATAGTGTCCGAGACCACTAGCGCCCACTCCGCCGAAAGGCATTTTACTATTGGAGAAATGAATCATAGTGTCATTAATGCAGGCTCCGCCCGATGGAAATCGAGCAAGAATAGCCTGGCCCCAAGAATTTGAACCAAAAACATACAATGCTAAGGGTTTTTCTTTTGAGAGAAAAGCAGGCAAATCCTCCACTTGTTCAAAGGTCATTACAGGTAAAATAGGACCAAATATTTCTTCCTGCATACACCTATCTGTGATATCTACATTGTCAAGAATCGTAGGGGAAATAAATAAATTAGATTTATCGTACTTTCCCCCAAATTTTATTTTCCTTTGATCAATTAAATTAACCAATCGCTCCCAAGCATTTGCATGAATAATCCTACCATAATGAGCAGAATGAGAAGATTCAGCTCCATAAAGGTTTTTTATTTCTTTGACCATAGCCTCTACCAATTCTTTATGCACAGATTTGTGCACTAGTACAAAATCAGGAGCGATACAAGTTTGACCGGCATTCATAAATTTACCCCAAACAATGCGCAAAGCAGTCAGTTTGATGTCGGCAGATTTATCAACTATGCAAGGACTTTTTCCGCCGAGCTCTAACACCACAGGAGTTAAGTTCTCAGCAGCAGCAGCAAAAACTTTTTTTCCTACAGAGGCACTACCAGTAAAAAATATTTTATCAAAAGGCAACTTCACCAATTCTTGACTTTGTTTTGCATCGCCAGAAAGGAAAGAAATAAAGTCGGCATTAAAAGAAGCAAAAATCTTCTGCAAAATTTCATTCGTATTTAAGGTGTGCTCAGAGCCTTTAACTATGGCGCAGTTGCCGCCTGCAATAGCACCAATCAAAGGAAGAAGAGCTAACTGAAATGGGTAATTGAAAGGCGCAATAATTAAACATAATCCCAGAGGGTCATATTGAATATAGCTTTGCGATGGCAATAAACAAACAGGAGAAGAGACGCGTTTAGGTTTAGACCAAGAATTTAATTTAGAAATAAACAGGTCAATTTCGTTTAACACAATGCCCATTTCAGAGAAAAAGCTTTCCTCTTTTGATTTTTTCAAATCAGCAAAAAGAGCAGCGTATACCTCATCTTCTAATTCTAAAATTGATTTCTTAAGAAGACGCAGTTGTTTAAGCCGAAAATCAACAGGCTTGGTTTTTTGACTCGAAAAAAAAGTTTTTTGATTTGAAAAGAGTAAATTTATGTTGACTTCCTTCATAGCTGTAAAATAGAATTAACCTAACTGAGATCCAAAAGACCTCGTTTTATAAATATCAATTTTTTTATGAATAAATTTAAACCATAGTGGTGGGACTAAACTCAATAGCATCATACCAGGATAGCCAGTTGGCATTTGAGGGCTTTCATCAAAATGCCTCAAAATTTGATATTTACGGCTAGAAATATAGTGATGATCTGAGTGACGAGACAATTCAAACAATAGAATGCGGCCAATGGGGTGATTTGAATTCCAAGAATGCACGGGCATAGTACGCTCATAGTCTCCGCTAATTTTAAGTTTGCGGCGAAGCCCATAGTGCTCTATATAGTTTACTGTCTCTAGAAGGAGAACCCCCAATGTCGCAGCTAACATAAATCCAATTAAAGCAACCCAGCCAAACCAAAAATAAATCAGAGCAAGAAAGCCAATTTGAACGACTGTGAAAACAATCATTTGGTTGTGAAAAGAAATTGTTTTTCTCCCTTTTCGCTTCAAGAGATTAGCCTCTATCTGCCATGCAGAGATCCATCCAGTAAAAATGGATCGAACATAAAATGCATAAATAGATTCACCTTTTCTAGCGGAAGCGGCATCTTCGTCTGTACTAACATTCTGGTGGTGACCGTAATTGTGCTCAATAAAAAAGTGCATATAAAGCGAAGTCATTAAAAGAGCCTTGCTGAAGAGTTTTTCATACCACGCAGATCTATGTCCGAGCTCATGGGCTACATTGATTCCAAAGATGCCGCAAGCCAGGCCCATAGCTATAATATGCCCAACAACGATGTAGTTAAATTCGGTAACAGCCGCAAGTGTGGTTAAAAAGTAAAAAAGAAGCCCAAATTGAATAGGAACAAAAAGATAAACCAGTCCATCGTAAAAAAAAGATGATTTAGCGCTGGTTTCCTCTTCGATAGTCATATTATATGTAAAAGCTTTGGTAAAAAGTTCCAAAACAGGAATAACGGTAAACAAAAAGAATAAAGCACTGTAGGCCAAAAAATTATTACTCCAAAGAGAAAAAAAAATAAGCAGAGGGACTAAAAAAGAAAAAAGATATTTCGTTTTATTCATGACATTATTTCAGCGAAATTTGAATCACGCTAGGAATCGGTTTACTGTTGCCGCCATTGGGCCAGTGACTGACAAAATTATCTTTATCTTTAGATGTTTCCCCGGGATGCTGCACGCTGAGAAATAATGTCCTGTAGTCTGGGCTAAAATAGGGGCCCGTGAATTCAGAGGTATTGGGCGCAGATGCTATTTGTACTACTTTTCCAGCATTTTTTCCTTTAACGGGCACCATGAAAAGACCATTGTTTTTAAAAGGAGTGTATTGTTTTTTATTTTGAGATCCGCCAGCGATATCAGAGGTAAACCATAGGTTGTATTGATCATCAAATGCTAAATTGTCGGGACAGGAAAACCCGCTTTCTTCGCCGCCAGTTAGGAAATATTCATGCTTAAATGTCAAAGATCCCGCATCGGCATTTTCTTCCATCAGTTTGAGAATGGCGCCGTGATAGTTGCCTTTAGGCTTATTGTTAGTTAGAGATATGAAGACATCTTTAGATATAGGGTGAATCTCTATGTCCTCGGGTCTATCCAATGGTGTGCCTTTGACCATCTTGGCTGCTGCGCGAGTTTGAATAAGCAGTTCGAGCTGAGTGGAGAAATGCTTCCCTAGCTCCATATGAATATCTCTATCAAGTGGAGTCCAAATTCCTGCCTCCAAATTTGCTACGTAAAGTACACCTTTATTTAGATTGTCATGACTATCTGATATAAATTTATATAAATGCTCGTTTGGCGAATCATCTCCGGTATATACCACTACTCGACCGTCTTTGGCTCGTGTAGTAGTGGCACACTCATGCGCCATTCTGCCCATGCTGGTATGTTTTTTAGCTTCACCGCTGATAGGATCTATTTCTACCACCCAGCCATAGTGCTCAGGAGGATTGTCATAATAGTTTTCCCAACCCAATTCGCTTTTAAGGTGTGAGGTCATACCTTCATTGAGAACTGTTTCTCCATAAAATAAATCATAATTTTCTTCACAGGTGAGGATGGTATTCCAAGGTGTTTTACCTCCTGCGCAGTTACCCAATGTGCCCATAGCGATTGTTTTACCCATAATTTCCTCATTGTTGGCGAAAGGGATCAGGCTCAATCCGCTGAATCGTCTATTGTAAGGACTGTTTTTAACGTAGGTCCATTTCTCTGTTTTAGTATTTTTTTTAATATGCACGAGAGATCCTCCTACAGAGTACATTTCCTTTTCTATTTCTTCTTTGGTGGGCTTATCTGTTATGTGGTCAAGTATCATAAATCTATCTGGAGATTCATGATTAACCCACAATATTCCCTCTGTGCCCGCTTTGGTCAAGGGCACGAAATTAATATAGTCATTATTGAAGCCAAAACTTTCTTTTTCTGTCAGAGCATCTTGCCATTTCAGAAGTAAATCATATTGAAGTTCTTTGGTCAGAATAACATCGTCTTCGCTGGAAAAGGCGATACCCTCATAGTCCACTTCAGATAGGCTAGGTTTGTATTTTAATTTAGGCAATTCGGCAGCAAAACTAGTATCCATAGCAGATACCGCGGTTGTAGCAGAAATAAATTTTAGAAATGATCGACGTTCCATATGAATTAAATTGTTATATGGTGATGGTGTGTAAATATATAACAAATAATAGAAACGACGGATTCGTCCGTATTAAAAAATTGTAATGAAAACTTTCAAGTGATATTTAACTTAGACTTAGACAATACGCTAGACTATTTCTCGAAATCTCGAAACAATAAGCTAGGCTGAATATCGCTATTGTTTTGATATTTACCGCTTTTATATTGATCATACGCGCCATCAATATTGTGGTAGTAGATTTGGCATATTTCTACGCCAGGGTAGATGCGCAGAGGCTGGATGACAAAGATTTCTAAGGTCCAAAACCCGGAGAATCCGACATCTCCAAAGCCAGCAGTGACGTGAATAAACATGCCTAGTCTGCCGATACTGCTTCTGCCTTCTAGCATAGGAACATGAGACTTGGTTTCGGTAAATTCAAGGGTGCGACCCAGATAAAGCTTGTTGGTTTCTAGCAGAAGACCGTCTTCTGGTATAATAAGCTTGCTCGCTGTGTTTTCCTTTTTCATATCGAGTTCGTGCTGGTCATAAACCATCAATTCGTTGTGAAGTCGAAGATTATAGCTATTGGGATTTAGCTGAGCGGGGCTATACGGCTTAATTATAATGTCTTGGCCAATGCGTTTTTCTATTTCTTTTCCGCTGAGTATCATGGTTTGCTTTTAAAGGGAGCACAAAGCTATCGAAACTTATTTAAAAATTACCGATAGTTCATAAAAATCTCAAAAATAGTATTACCTAAAAGGAACTTAAAAAGCTAAGTTATAATAGCGAAGTATTTAGTATGGATTATTTCTCCTTTCTACAGGTCATAAAACAGGCCAAATAGCTTCTCAAGCTAAGCCGCATATCTGCTATCGCCAAATTTTAAGCTTTCGGGTCAGGCCCATATTGATTCTCACCCATCTAGGGTGATTAAAACATAATGTAGAGTCTAAGAAATTATCAAATCATGCAAAAAGTAATGCAAAAATGAGAACATTATTTTTTACTAAGACTTAAAGCGTATTCAGAAACGGCATATATCTCATCGGGAGTCAAAATATTTTTATAAGGAGCCATGGCTCCTTTGCCGTTGGTGACTTGGTGGATAATTTCATCCAATGACTTCATGGTCTGCGTAATGTCTTTGGCCCCGCCGAAGCCCATTTTGCCGTCCATTCCATGACAGGAAGTACACCTATCCATATAAAGTGCTTTTCCGTCGGGCTTGGATGGGGCGTCTTCTTTTTTTTCTAATTTACAGGCGATGATAGTAAGTAGCAAGCAGAATGCAAAAAAAGCATTAATTGTTGATTTCATATTGGGCGTGTTGGATTTTATATAAAACATAGATATAGTATTCATAAATGGCGCGGCTGTAAAGTTCAATATTGCTTGTATCGCCGACCCTTCAAAGAGATTTTTCTGTCCGAAAAAAGATTGAAAAATGAGTTTAATAAAGCTCTTTATCCTTGATTTCACTATCATGGAGTTTCACTTTTTTATTTGAGGTTTTTCTCATTCGCATGTTGAGCATTTCTATAAAAAGAGAAAAGATAATACCAAAGTAAAGATATCCTTTAGGAATACTATGTACTGCCACAGAATCTAGAATACGCAAATGCGCCATGTGTGCTCCTTCGGCCACTAACATCACGCCGATGAGGATGAGAAAGGACAGTCCAAGAACTTGTATCGTGGGATGATTATTGACAAAATCGGATACGGGACCTGCAAATTTGAGCATAATCAAAATAGAGATGACAACAGAAATAATCATAATTTCCATGCCTGTAGCATAGCCAAAACCAACGGGCGGAGGCGCAAGACTCACCAAGCCTATCGCTGTCAATATAGAATCAAAGGAGAAGACTAAATTTAGAAGCGCTATTTGAACAATGGCCTTAGAGACAGAAGACGCCGTTTTACCCGAACTATGCTCTGCGCCTTCCATTTTATCGTGTATCTCAGATACCGCTTTGTAAAGTAGGAAAAGTCCTCCGAAAAGAACAATTATACTTTGGCCTGAAATTCCGACATCGAGAAATTGGGTGTCCAGGGACAGAAAGGGTTGATTGAGCTTGAGAATCCATGTCAGACCAAAAAGCATGAGTATTCTAAACAGAAGTGCGAGAAATAAACCAATTCTCCTCGCCTTAGGTCGATCAGCTTCTTTGAGCTTACCTGTGACGATAGAGATAAAAACGATATTATCTATACCCAGAATAATTTCTAGAAAAGTTAGCGTAAGAATAGCCATCAATGAGGCGGTCGAGAAAAGAGAAGTCTCCATTTAATTAAAGCGCTTTTTGAATGATAAAATTATTAGTACTTCGCCAGCGAAAGTAATATAGAAAAATTAAATGTTACAAGGATAGTAATTTCGGAGAATACTATAGAATGAACTTTTTTATGGATATTCAATGAATGAAAATAAAATCAGAGACTTCAATCCACAGTGACAGAGCCACAGACTTTGCCGAATGCCCAATCACCGCTTGTTGGTCGCCCACTAACGCGGAGATGCACTACAAAAGTTTAACGCAGAAATTAGCGCTACGGTTTCTGTGCCAATATGTAAATATGAAATTAAAGACACCACTTCGTTTGTGTCTGCGCTAGTCAGATGCCACTCTGAATGGGATACCTAGCACGGCAAATTTTTCAAAAACTTACATCAAATTTTCTCCTATAAACTGCAATTTTACCAAGCGAATATCATCTTCTGGCAAATCGTCGTCTATGAAATTTTCATAACATTCTTTGATGTCACCTGTTTCATTTTTTTGGAAAAACTCCATCATTTCATCTATAACTTCATCGTCGAGTATTTCTTTCAAATAATATCTAATATTGAGTTTTGTTCCATTGAGTACTATAGATTCCAACTCATCTACTAAATCAGAAAATTTCAACCCTAATTCTTTAGAAATTGTTTCTAAAGATATTTTTTTATCAATAGCGCCTATGATTTTGACCTTATCGTTACTTTTATTCACGATAGTTTTAACCATGACATCATCGGGCCGAATAATGTCATTTTCTTCTACATAATCTTTGATAACAGGGCAGAAAACCGATGCATATTTAGCTGCCATGGCTTTGGTGACACCCGTTATATGGCTAAATTCCTCCTCTGATATAGGATATTTTAAGCACATCTCTTCTAGGGATGGCGCTTGGATAAGCACATATGGCGGTTTATTGGCTTTTTTTGCCGCTATTTTTCTTATATCTAAAAGAATATTATAGAGCTCTTTGTCCATGCTAGAGTTATTGTTACCCGCTAAGACGATATCGCCCTCGCTTTCATAGTCATGATTCAGCGATATTTCTATTTTAAAAGGTTCTTTTAAATAGGCTCGACCTTTATCTGTCAACTTTAATGTGCCATATTCTTCTACTTCTCTGTAGACTAATCCATGAATCACGGTAGTGCGAAGCACAGATGTCCAGTAGTGTTCGTTTTTATCTTTGCCCTGTCCAAAGAATGGCATAAGGTCGTGCTTATAGGACGCCACTCCATCGGATTTTATTCCCAGAGCGATATTCATAATATGAGGCAGATAATGCGCGTCAATGCAGGAGTTGATTATATTGAGCGACAAGGATATATCCTCTGTTACATAGACTTTTTCCTTAGGTTTGCCGCAGTTGTCGCACATTTTCCCTTCGGCGCAGGCTTTGCTATCATATTCTTCGCCAAAATAATTTAGCAAAAACTTTCTTCTACATTCTCCCGATTCTATATAAGCGACAGTTTCATCTATAAGTAGCATACCGCGTTCGCGTTCAGTTACCGTTTTATCACTCAGCATTTTTTCTACCTTGGTGATATCTTTATAGTTGAAGTAGGCAATACAATTGCCCTCTAGACCATCGCGTCCCGCTCTACCAGTTTCCTGATAATAGTTTTCTAGAGACTTGGCTATATTATAGTGAATGACAAATCGTATGTCGGGCTTGTCTATTCCCATTCCAAAGGCCACTGTGGCCACTATGACATGGATATCTTCGTTTAGAAATTGATCTTGAGTGTTCGCTCTTAGCTTGCCTTCTAGTCCTGCATGATAAGGCGCTGCCTTTATGCCATTTAGGCAAAGAGTTTCCGCTATTTTTTCAGCAGACTTTCTATTTAGAACGTATATAATACCCGTCTTACCTTCTTGGGTTTTAATAAATTGAATGATGTTTTTAACCGCCCAGTCATCGTTAATTTTATATCGTATTTCATAATAAAGGTTGGCTCTATTAAATGATGAGACGAAAAGATTATGATTGTTAAGGCTGAGATTTTTTACAATATCGATTTGAACCTTAGGAGTGGCAGTAGCGGTGAGGGCCATAATCGGTATATGATAGGGAATCTTTTTAATCGCATCTTTTATCTTTCTATATTCAGGTCGGAAATCATGACCCCATTCAGAGATACAGTGTGCCTCATCTATGGCCACAAAGGAAATTTTAAACGACTTTAAGAATTCTATATTATCAGGCTTAGCTAAGGTTTCGGGGGCGATATAGAGCAGCTTAGTCTTACCATCTTTTACATCTTGTTCTACGGCTCTTTTCTGGCCTACATTGAGCGTACTATTATAGAAATGCGCTACATTTTCATTTTCGTTGTAATTTCGAACTAAATCCACCTGATTTTTCATAAGAGCTATCAATGGTGATACAATAACAGCGGTCCCTTCAGAAATAATTCCAGGCAACTGGTAGCAAAGCGACTTACCGCCGCCAGTGGGCATGAGAACAAACGTATCTCTACCAGAGAGTATAGACTCTATGATTTTTTCTTGTTCTCCTTTGAACATGTTAAATCCAAAATTCTTTTGAAGTAGCTCGGAGAGATTTATTTGAGATGTTGTATTTCCTGCCATTAGCAATATAATTCGACTTTAAAGATAATATTTTTTTAACAAATGCAAGATAATTATACACCATTAAGAAATATGCCTCTACATCCATAGTGTCAGATAATTTTGCAGAAATAATAAAAAGAACACACGTGATTATTCTGATTTTAGATACGTCTACTAAAAAAATGTCTTTGGCTTTGTTAGATTTAGAAAGTCAAGCTATACTGGCAACCTATCAAGAAGAGACGGAAGAAAATAGTCATGCTAAGAAAATAAATTTGGCGATTATTCAATTATTAGAAAGTACACCCCAAAAATTTACTGCTCTTTCTGCTATAGCTATCAATGAAGGGCCGGGCTCATTTACGGGTTTGCGCGTGGGGTCTTCGACGGCCAAAGGGATATGTTTTGCCCTCAATATACCGCTGATAGCTATCTCAGGGCTAGTGGCTTATGGAAATTATCTATACTCAGAAAAACCAGATGGTGTGACCGATGTATTTATTCTCATGGATGCTCGGCGATCAAATTATTTTTATACTCATATATCTGAATATGGCCAAGAAGCTATACCAGCATTTAACTCTTTGGAGAATATTGAAATTGAGGCAAAAGAATGTCAGCATCCGCAGATTTATTATATAGACAAAATGGATATATTACAACTTAGCGCTGAAAAACTTAAGCAGGCGGTATTGGAAAAATGGAAATCGCAGGATTTTGTTCACTTGACAAGCTTTGAACCCATGTATTTAATCAATAATTATTTAGTGAAGAAATGATTTTTGATCCCATTCTACTGCAAAAATACAGATTGATGTATTTAAAACTTAGAGCAATCACTGGCCCTAGCCGATATTACATATTAAACATTATAAAGAATAATCCTGAGATCAACGTAACGGGTTTAGTAGAAATAACCAATATGGGGCAGCCCATAGTCAGCCAGCATTTAGCTGTTTTAAAAAAGGCAAGCCTGGTATATTCCGTAGTGCATTTGAAAGAAAGAAAATACGCTATCCGCGCAGAAGAGCTAGATAGCTTAATCCAATTCTGTTATCAAATACGGAATGGAAAAGGGAAAACAGACCTGGCGCTAAATAATGCTTATTCAACCTTGTTAGAGGGGTATCGGTATTTGAAATTTCTTTTACAGCCAGGCAGATTGGTTCTGATGGAATTATTAGATAGGACTCAAGGATCTAGCGTAAACGAATTGTCTGAACTGACCAAACAATCTCAATCAATAGCATCACAAAACTTAAAAATTTTAACCAAACTAGGTGTCATAGCGAAAAAAATAGAGGGAAGAAAAAGCTTATTTTATATCAATAATGAGCGAATGGAATTTCTAAAGAGAATTTTTTAATATCGCAGGTTGCGTTATAAAATAGACAAGAAACATGTCTATGTGATAAGCTAAAATCAAATGAAATTATACGGAAAGCTACCTTTGTAGGGTATGAATAGATTGATTTGCTTTTCTTTTTTTATAGTGCTTTTAGGATTATCCTCTTGTAGTATATTTAAAAAGAAATCTAATCCAAGCACAACAGTTAAAGCTAAAAATAAAGCGGGAAAGCGAGCCCTATTAGAAAAATATACTAAATTAATTGGAGAGGATGTAAACGATGAAAAACTTTATGGCTTCATAGATGAATGGATGGGAACCCCATATAAATTTGGAGGTAAAACCAAAACAGGAGTGGACTGTTCCAATTTCAGCTGTGAATTGCTCAGAGAAGTATACGAATTTCCACCAAATTTTTA
>CANESS010000028.1 GCA_947441115.1 Saprospirales bacterium
AGAAGATTATTTATATACTGCTACATCCGCTAGTACACCAGATTATCTAGATGAGCATAATGGGAGATTTTGCAAAACCCCAGAATACCCTGCAGGGATTTATTGTTATTTCGCTACAGTCGATGCCAATCATAATTCAGCCTATCCTTATGCAGTAGGACCAACATTTTATGGTGTCTATGTGAATAGAAAAGTAACTTCAGTCACAGAAACTACTACGGAGTATACAGGTAGCATAGGAGGAAGTTCCATTTTAGTAGGTGGAAATGCCCCGAAAATTTCAATATTCCCTAATCCTAGTTCAGAATTTATAGCAGTTCAAATCGGTGGATTAGTCACTGAAGATTTAAGTGTTAGACTGATTTCTATGGATGGGAGAGAACTAGCAAAAACAGAAATTAATAAAGGACAAACGAATGGATATATAGATGTGAGGAGCTTATATAACGGTGTCTATTTTATGAAAATTTCAGATGGGCTGAATGAACATGCCCAAAAAATAGAAATTCAAAGATAAGTAAACCTTATCTAGACCCTTTCCCCATTGATATAAACTTCATCTATCATCGATCTGCCAAAGCTGTATGGTATAGAGGCTAAAGAGTTCATTTCTGATGAGGTAAAGAAATTAGCCCGTTTACCTATGGAGATACTTCCTAGTTCGTGGCTCAAATCCATAGCATAAGCCCCATTGATGGTAGCCGCATTGAAAGCTTCCGAAGGCGTGAGTTTCTGATAAATGCATGCTAGGGAGAGAACGAAATTCATATTTCCGCTCGGCGTGCTCCCTGGATTATAGTCAGATGCGAGTGCTATAGCTAGGCCACTATCTATCATCTGACGAGCGGGTGCATAAGGAATTTTTATAAAAAAAGAACAGGATGGCAGCACAGTGCCTATGGTGGTTTTGTCCTTTAGATAATCTATCTCTAACTGAGTCATTTCTTCGAGATGGTCTGCTGATAGTGCCCCTCTATCGACTGCTAATTGAAGTGCTCCCATATTGGAAAGTTGATTTACATGCAGCTTAGGCTTCAACCCGTACTTATCTGAATAATCCATGATCCGACTAGCATCTTCGAGTGAGAAATAATTTTTCTCTATAAATATATCTATAAATTCAGCTAATTCTTCCTTCGCTGCAACTTCTATACAAGGATAAATTACTTTGTCGATGTACTCTTTCGGATTCGATTTGTATATGGAAGGAATCGCATGCGCACCGAGAAAACTTGCTTTGATTGGGATTGGGAAATTTTCATATAATTTTTGAATCACACGCAGCATTTTTAATTCCGCATCTATGGTGAGACCATATCCGCTTTTGATTTCCAACGCACCTGTGCCCATGCGCATCACCTGCTGAACCCGTTGAGTAGCAGACTGTAATAATTTTTCCTCACTGGTCTCTCCTAATTTAGCTGCACTATTTAAAATGCCTCCCCCCGCAGCAGCTATCTCTTCATAAGTCTTCCCTTTTATTTTTAATTCAAATTCGTGCTCTCTCGGCTCTGCAAATACTATGTGTGTATGCGAATCTGCGTAACAAGGCAAGACTGAATTTCCTTTTAAATCTATCGTAGGTGCTGAATTTTGCATCCAGTTGGCCATATCACCAAATTCAATAATACGACCATTCTCTATCTTCATATAGGCGTCGGATATAATCTCTACCTCATTCATTTCTGCACCTGATAGCCTCATGACATTGGAATCCAATATGCCATATATGTTTTTAATATTGACAAAATTTTTCATATATCTACAAGATTATTTTAATTAGTTTCATGTGAATTTAGAATAAGAATCTGTTTTGTGTCTGAATCTATTCTAATTTTCTCTGATATGCGATAGCCTAGTATAGCTATAATTTCTAAATCCTTGTCTAAGATTATTTTATTCGACAGTTTATCGTTCTTAGTCCAGTTCAGCTCCTGTGCTATATCCGACAGTTTTTTTGATTGTCCATTCATTCCTAAAACAGTCATTTTATCTCCTGATTGTATGGGTCTAATTTTTAATGGAAATAGCATCTTAGAGATATCCATATATAGTGAGCCCTCTTTATATCTATTCAGAATTTCTTGAGAGATGACAGCTTTGAACTCATCTGCCTGAAGAATTTCATCAATACCTAAATATGAATTAGAGGAAACATGAATTTCAGTGACACGTGAAATATGAAAATTTTTAACTTCAATTTCAAATGATAAAAGTTGAAATATTTTAGACTCATTGCCTACTAATGCTTGTACAATATTTTCTAACTGAGCTTTGTGTTGAATTTCCTTTTCGAGAATATATGCTAGAATCAAAGGAAGGTAATTTTTTAAAGCATAAAAATTTAAATCTATAGCCCCTGAATTTTTCCAATTTGATTTTAATTGAGAGAAATTATCATGCAGCAAGTCCAAAGTCTGTGAACTGATATCCCCTAGTTGAATTAAAGCATCTTGATAAGAAGGATTGATTTCTTCTATTAGAGGAAGAATTTGATTTCTTATTTTATTGCGCTGATAGATAGTTTCATTGTTGGTTTTATCTTCTCTATATTCAATGTTATTTTCTTTTGAATATGCCAATATAGCATCTTTACTTATCTTTAATAAGGGTCTAAAGTAGCATTGATCTCGAAGTTCTTTCATGCCTGAGAGGCCGATAAGACCTGCACCTTTGATGAGACGCATAAATATAGTTTCCGCCTGATCATGGCGGTGATGAGCTAAGAGAACTAAATCTAAATTTTCCTGCTTTATTCGTTCTTCAAAAAACTTATATCGCAAATTTCTAGCTTCTATTTCTATAGAGGTATGATTTTCTTTAGCTGATTTCTTCGTGTCATATCGTTGGACGAAAAATTTCAATTTATTTTCCTTGGCAAATGAATGAACAAGCTTTTCATCTAGGGTAGAGGCTTCGCCGCGCAGTTGAAAATTACAATGGATGAGGTCGAATTTAAACCCATGACTTAAAAGCATATGCGCCAAGAACATACTATCTAAACCTCCGCTGCAGGCTAGAGCCAATTTCTTATCTTGTAAAAAATCCAACTGGGTCCTAGTAAACATTAAATGGTTTTTTCTTACGCGTGAGACTATCAATGAGTTCTTGTTTTTTATACCCGATATTAGACATCAATACAAAACTATCTCTTTTATCTATATACTCTTGCCAAAAATCTTTATTCTCTTTGCACACTATTAGATAATCCGGTCTAGCATCAAGGTTCGTGCTATACTTATTCTTTCTTCCAGACAAATAGTCTCTTCCACCATATCTATTCACTACTGGGATATTATAATACGACGAAAGATTGGTAAAGAAAAAAGTTTCTGTATTCTGATCTATGCTATCTGAAAAAACAAGTATTTTATCTTTTGTTTTATAGGCTAGGCTGCTGTGCTTATAATTTGAAACTAAAAACCATTGCTCTTCTCGTAATAAGTTATAGGTATAAAAAGAAGTACTGATTACACCTATGAATAATGAAAGTAAAAATATCCGTAAACTTATTCTCGACTTAGAATACATAAATACTATTCCGAATCCAATCATCATAAAGACCAAGATCAGGCCAAATAGATTGAGTACATTGGCTTCTATGCTCGCATAGGGAAGTGAACTAAAAAACGAGACTATTTTATTTTGAATAACGATTAATTGAGTTAGTATATATCCTAAAATATCAGATATGAAATGAATCTTAGAGCATACTAAAAATAGAAAGCCTACATACATGATAATTGTGGTAATAGGAACTACGAGAAGATTACTTAAAGAACCTAACCATGAAAATTTATGGTAATAAAAAAGTGTAAGCGGAGTAGTAAAAAGCCAAGCAGCAAAGAGAGTTATCGTAGACTTCCACACAAAATTAGACGGAAAATTGTCAAACTGTATTTTCCAGATAGCTCGCTGATAGATGAGCATGATGCCTAGTAATGCAGCATAAGAAAATTGAAATCCAATATTAAAAAGCTGATGGCTATCGATAAGTAAAATGAGCCACGCTGATAATGCTAAGATATTAAAAAAGGAAGTTCTTACCTTATTCCATCTGGCTATATCCAGAAATAAAAACATAATGAAACTGCGCATAATAGGCGCGCTAAACCCTGTGATTAATGCATAGAGAAAAGAAAAACTATGTTTTACTAGCAATCGATATTTTTCTCTACGTATGAGAAATGTCAATAGATAATCAATGAAAAAAATAAGTATACCAAAATGTAATCCTGAAACTGATAAAATATGAATAGTACCCGTATCTGCATAAGCATTGTAAAGGTCTCTATCTATATCCGTGCGAATTCCTATCAAGATAGATTTGGCTATAGCATTGGATTCTATATCGGGAATAATTCTGTCTATTTCTCCTTCAAAATAATCCCGCAACTTCAATGGCCATTTTTTTAGCTGATACAGAAGGTTGGAATCATATCCCACGACCTGAAAATCTTTTGAATACATCGTAGCATATATTCCCTTTCGTTCTAACCATTTTTTATAATCAAATTCAAAGGAATAATGAGACTTCGCAGGCTGAACAATTCTTCCTTTAAAATGAATCATCTGTCCATAATACGGCTCTGAAATCTTGGTCTCTTTAGGTAAATATATGAGTATTTTCTCCTTTAGCCTTGGTACCGAACTCAGCGAACTAGCCAAAAGCGTCACCTCTAGTTGCATCGAATTCGATTTTTCAATAGGTTTCTCTTCGATTCTAGCTATATGATACCCCTCCTTATCTAGTATTGGGGAGAGTCGCTGAATGGATGAATCTTTTAGATACTGTGCACTCAGATGAACTAAAATACCAGTGAAAAAAATAGTAGAAAAACTGAAACTATCCCAGACTTTGCTGCGCTGTATGCCTAGCAGTTTATATACCCCTATGAAGAAAACAAATAAACTAAAGGGGAGACTAAACAGTATCCATCGTGCTGAGATATATTCTACAGAGATGATGCCTAGAGTAAAAGCGAGAAATACTTTGAGGTAGAGTAAATCTGTCAATAAAAATTTTCGCTCAGACTTCATAGTATATACCCACTTTAATAAAGGTAGTTATACCGTAGCTATACACTTGAGCTCAATAGATATGGAGCTAGGTAGCGAGGAAACCTCCACCGTGGTTCTGCATGGCATAGCTTCTTTAAAATACTCTGCATAGAGCTGATTATAGATATGAAAATCACGCTTCATGTTGACCAGGTAAACGGTCACATCAACCAATTTATCCCAGCTACTACCGCTCTCCTCTAGAACTGTTTTTACATTATCAAAAACCGATCGCACCTGTGCTGCAAAATCAAACTCGAGGTAGTTTCCATATTTATCTAGCTTTAACCCCGGAATCTCATCCGTGCCAGCCTTTCGCGGACCTATGCCACTTAGAAATAATAAATTTCCCAGTTTCCGGGAATGAGGATATAAACCTAAGGGCTTAGCAGCTTTGTCAGTTAGAATCGGATTTGAATTAGACATACATAGATAGTTATAATACAAAGGTAATAAATTCCGAACAATCTCAAAAGATGTATAGATTGACAAATTAAAAGGCCCCCATGTGGGAGCCTTTTAATTTTATTTTGATGAACGGTGGCAGTACTTTATAATTATATAATTTCGCCAATTTCTTAGAAGGATAGCATAAAATAGATTATCCAGCAAACTGCTTTCTGATAATATTCAGCGCTCCACCTTCTTTGAACCACTCGATTTGAGCAGCGTTGTATGTATGGTTAGCGAGGATAGTATCCGAAGTTCCATCTTTATGCGTGAACACCATTGTCAAAGGTTTTCCCGGTGCGAATGAAGTCAAATCTGAAATCGCGATTTTGTCATCTTCTTGGATTTTATCATAATCTGCTTTATCCGCAAATGTCAATCCAAGCATACCTTGTTTTTTCAAATTCGTTTCGTGTATACGAGCGAATGATTTTACTAAAACTACTTTCACTCCCAAATGTCTTGGCTCCATCGCTGCGTGCTCACGGCTAGATCCTTCACCATAGTTTTCGTCACCGACTACGATAGAGTTGATGTTGGCCGCTTTATACGCTCTTTGAACTTTCGGCACTTCATCGTATTCGCCTGTCAGTTGGTTTTTCACCTTATTGGCTGTTTCGTTGAAGAAATTAGTCGCTCCGATGAGCATATTATTGGAGATATTATCTAAATGTCCTCTAAATTTCAACCAAGGTCCTGCCATGGATATATGATCCGTCGTACATTTTCCTTTTGCTTTGATCAATAAAAACATATCCGAATAGTTAGTACCATCCCATTTTGCAAATGGAGATAAAAGCTGCAATCGAGTCGAAGTAGGCCCTACCGAAATAGTCACTCCACTTCCATCAGCTAGCGGTGCTTGGAAACCTGCATCTTTCACATCAAATCCATTTTTTGGCAATTCATCACCTGTTGGTGCGTCCAATTTTACGGATTCTCCATTTTCGTTGGTTAACGAATCTGTCATTGGATTGAACCTTAGGTCGCCTGCAATAGCTAAAGCTGTCACAATCTCTGGCGAACCAACGAATGCATATGTATTCGGGTTTCCGTCTTGACGAGCAGCGAAATTTCTATTGAATGAATGAATAATCGTATTTTTTTCTTTTTTATCAGCCCCCACACGATTCCACATTCCGATACAAGGACCGCAAGCATTGGAAAATACCATTGCGCCAATTTTATCAAATGCCTCTAAGAATCCATCTCGCTCAATCGTATATCTGATCTGCTCCGATCCTGGAGTGATGGTAAATTCTGACTTCGTTTTTAGGTTTTTGGCGGAAACTTGCTTGGCTAGAGAAACTGCTCTTGATAAATCTTCATACGAAGAGTTCGTACAAGACCCTATCAATCCTACTTCGATATTCGTAGGCCAGCCATTCGCAGCGGCAGCTTCTTTCATTTTCGATATCGGCGTCGCTAAATCTGGACTAAATGGACCATTGATATATGGCTCCAATGTATTTAAATCTATCTCATATACTTCGTCAAAATATTTCTTAGGGTCGGCATAACACTCTGGGTCAGCATTCAAATGCGTTTTGATTCCATTGGCTAAATCTGCCACATCAGCTCTTCCTGTCGCTCTCAAATATCTATCCATAGACTCGTCATAGCCGAAGGTCGTCGTCGTAGCTCCGATTTCAGCGCCCATATTGGCTATGGTTCCCTTACCAGTACAAGACATATTATCCGCCCCTTCACCGAAATACTCTACAATAGCTCCTGTACCACCTTTTACAGTGAGGATTCCAGCTACTTTCAAGATCACGTCCTTCGCAGAACACCAGCCATTTAATTTTCCTGTCAATTTGATTCCTATCAATTTAGGCCATTTGAGCTCCCAAGGAAGTCCTGCCATGACATCGACTGCATCGGCACCGCCGACTCCGATAGCCACCATTCCTAGTCCACCTGCATTCACTGTGTGTGAATCCGTGCCTATCATCATGCCTCCAGGAAATGCATAATTTTCTAAAACAATCTGGTGAATAATTCCTGCACCAGGTTTCCAAAATCCAATGCCGTATTTATTCGATACAGAAGCTAGAAAGTCAAAAACTTCTTTACTATCTTTATTAGCGAATTCCAAATCAGTCGCCGAACCGACTTTTGCTTGAATTAAGTGATCACAATGCACCGTCGAAGGGACTGCTACTTTGCTTCTACCGCTAGTCATAAATTGCAATAAAGCCATCTGCGCGGTAGCATCTTGCATAGCGACTCTATCTGGAGCGAAATCTACATAGGCGCCTCCACGAGCGAAATCTTCAATCTTCTGATCTGCATGTAAGTGTGCGAAAAGAATTTTTTCAGAAAGGGTAAGAGGACGATGGACTACAGCTCTTGCTTTGTCAATTTTTGCGCCGAAAGCTTCATATACTTTCTTAATCATGTCGATATCGAAGGCCATGGGTTTGATATATTTTAATGTTAAATGATAATCTTAAACGAGTTAGTTATGATTCGCAAATATACTAAAATATACCTTATCTAGACTATAGTTGGCATTCAATTATTATATATTTAGGATTTTTAATAGTCTATATATATGCTCCATTGCCATTTTCGCTAATCTGTTCTAAGTTTAATCCCAATAAAAAAAGATCGAGGCATATTAGGTCCATAGATATAGTTGCTATCTCTATTTTTACCTAAATCGAAATCATTTTGATAATCATTGAGCATATTTTTCATACCCGCAAAGAATTCTATATCATGTTTGAATTTAGACAAACAAAGAGTATACGAAAGCTTACAGTTGAGTTCAAAAAATGACTTAGTCACTACCATTTGATCCTGAGTGAAATTAATAGCCCCTCCAAAGTGTGCTATCTCCATACTGCCGGTGTATACATAGTTTAGATTAAAACTCCATATCTTATCTGGTGTGAAACTAATATTAGCGAATCCATAGCTATTGGGCGTTCTCAAAAACAATCGCCTCGGCTCCACGCCTTGTATATATTCTACTGGATTTTCAAATTCACTATTCTGCAGAGTCCCCCCTGTTTCGACTTGTATCTTGCGATTATAGTTGGCTCGTAACTCTAGGGTAAATCCTTTGACTGTGGCGCTTTGGCCATTTCTCTTTTCAAATAATTCTCCGAAACTATCTTGCCCTAAATTTTCTAGTATGAAGGCATTCTGAAGCTTTGTATAAAATGACTCAAGCGTGAATCCAGCGATGACTTTATTCCATACCTTATCATAATTTACCGACGCACTGATACTCTGCGACCGTTCTTCTTTTAGATTAGGATCTAGTCTGACTCTAGAGACTCCTCCACCCGCAAATGCAATATGCAAATCTGTATCAAAGGCCTGCGGAGCTCTAAATCCAGTGCCATAGCTCAATCTAAACTGGGTACTCGAATTGGATTTATACAATAAGGCTAACCTAGGATTGAAAACAAGATTATCGATAAGGTTATGCTTATCCATTCGCACACCAGACAGTATATTTAACTTGTCAGAGAGGTCCCAGTCACTTTGCACGAAGGATCCCCAGTTTTTCGCATGCTGATCTACCTTGTATCTATAGCTCGCTATCTCATCTTGAACTTCATCGGATATATATTCTGAGCCAAGGGTTATGACATGTCTTCGTTTAAATAAATTGGCAAGGTCATGATTGAGCTGCATACCTCCCTGCCATGTCGTCGTATTAGAGAGACCATAGGGTGGATTCTCTAGGTGTGCTCTGATTTCCTCTGCAGAGTCTGGGTATATCCCCGTATAATGATTTCTTTTCGTATTCTGAAGAGCTGCATATAGTATGAGTATGGTCTTATCTTGGTTGAAATTGAGCTGATAGTCTGCACTGGCCATCCATATCCTATGGGTTCGTTCTTCGGACTGCTGTCTTAGATAGGCTAACTTATCTGCCATCTCACCTCCAAGACGGTATTCCTCTAGATGACTAAAAGAAAATTCTATTTTTTGATTCTGACCTAATTTTAAAAATGAAGTTAGCCCCAATGATGTCAGGTCAAGTTTTGGTAGTTCGGAAAAGTTATCTCGATTAGCATCAAAGAAATCTCGATTTCGTTTATTGAAAAAAAACGTAACACCCGCATTATGGCTATCGCTCACTAGTGTAGCATTTCCTGTGATATTGAAATCATTTGATTTGCCATCAATACTTTGTAAAAATGAACTAAACTCATAACCACTCTTTTTAGGCAATTTTGTAATGACATTGACCGTGCCGCCTATAGCACTAGAACCGTAGAGCGAAGAACCCCCTCCTCGGATGACCTCTATTTTCTCTATCATATTGACAGGCAACTGCTCCATGCCATAAAGACCCATCAGCGGACTGAAAATAGGTCTACCATTTATTAAAATTTGCGAATAGCCCCCTTGCAGTCCATTCATTCTAAGCTGTGTATAATTGCAGGTCTGGCAGTTAGTTTCTACCCTAAGACCTGGCTGAAATTTCAAACCTTCAGACAAATTGCAAACTTGAAGATTGTTGAGAGTTTTACTATCCAGAATATTGACTATAACAGCACTTTCTGTCTTGCGCTTAAACGTTTTAGTACCCGTGATGACTACTTCTGAAATAAACTTATTCTTAGTGCTTTTAGTAGAATCAGATTGTGCGAACAGAAAATTTGACACAAAAAGAAGTGATATAAGACTAGACTTTCTTTCCCAATACATCATTATTATTCTTCGATTGTAAAAGTAAAACTAAGAATAATTCTAGTTCGTTTAAAACTAGAAGAGGAATAATTATTCGTTTCTATCACATTACAGTGATGACCTCACAGCCGCTATAACCTTCGTAGGATTAGGAAGATAAGCTTCTACGAGATTAGGCGCATAGTGCATAGAACTGTCTGCTCCTGTCACACGCTTAATAGGGGCATCTAAGTAATCAAAGGCATGACGCTGAACTTGGAACGTGATTTCAGAAGCTATACTTCCGAATGGCCAACTTTCCTCTACTATTACTAAACGGTTGGTCTTTTTTACAGAATTTACTATAGTATCGATGTCTAAGGGTCTAATTGTTCTCAAATCTATAACCTCACATTGCACTCCATCTTTAGCTAGCTCATCCGCTGCTGACAGTGCTACTTTCATCATTTTGCTAAATGAGACAATGGTACAATCTGTTCCTTCTCTTTTTACTTCTGCTTTGCCTATCGGGATATAATATTCTTCGCTAGGTATTTCACAGTTATCGCTATACATCATCTCACTCTCCATAAATACTATCGGATCTGGATCCTGAATAGCAGACTTCAGTAAGCCCTTGGCATCATAACCGTTAGAAGGAGAGATGACCTTCAACCCTGGTATACTAGCATACATGCTTTCGAATGCCATACTATGTTGTGCTCCTAATTGACCAGCGCTCCCGTTCGGCCCTCTAAATACGATAGGGCTAGAAAATTCACCCGCACTCATAGATAGGGTTTTGGATGAATGATTTATAATCTGATCGATAGCGAGTAAGGCAAAATTCCAAGTCATAAACTCTACAATAGGCTTGAGACCATTCATAGCCGCACCTACGCCAATGGCCGTAAAACCGAGCTCTGCAATAGGTGTGTCAATGATTCTTCTCGGGCCAAATTCATCCAGCATGCCCTGGCTCACTTTATAGGCACCATTATACTCAGCTACTTCTTCTCCCATAAGAAATACAGTTGAGTCTTTTCTCATTTCTTCACTCATGGCCTCTCTTAAGGCATCTCTAAACTTTATTTGTCGCATAAATTATTAGTTTGTGGGGTATTTAATGCTCTATTTTTTACAGTACTAAAGCGTCTTTTAACCCTTTATTTTTCAAAATTATAAATTTAAAATTATTCTATTGGCAATTTCTGATAACTCAGCTGGACTCAACTTCAATCTAGGATAATCAAAAATGAAATCACGACCACTCTCGATAGGCATCAAATGAATGTGAGCATGCGGCACCTCGAGTCCTTCAATCCACATTCCTATTCTAGTATTAAATGTCTTTTTCATGGCTAGACTTATTTTCTTTGAGAATAAAATTAAATCTGTCAAATCTCTATCCTCTAATTCATAAAACTCATCAACCTCCACTTTTGGGACTATTAACAAATGCCCTTCTTTTAATGGGTTGATATCCATAAAGGCAAGGCAGGTCTCATTTTCAGCGACCTTTACACTTGGGATTTCACCACGAATTATCTTAGTAAATAGTGTCATAGATTAAACCTAAGATAGATTAGTTATTTTGTAATATCCAGAATCTGATACTCCATAAGACCTGCAGGGGTTTGAATAGCTACTTTCTCTCCTTTCTTATGCCCTAGTAGGCCTTTTCCAATAGGAGATATCACAGATAATTTACCTGTCTTAAAATCTGCCTCAATTTCAGAGACCATTTTATAAGTAAATTCCTTATTTGCTTTTATGTTTTTTACTTTTATGGTAGTCAAAATACTGACCTTAGAGTCGTCTATTTCTTTTTCGTCTAAAATTCTCACATTGGTCATCGCCATTTCTAACTGAGCTATTCGCTTCTCCAATTTAGCTTGTTCCTCTTTAGCAGCATCGTACTCTGCATTTTCGCTAAGGTCCCCTTTCTCCCTTGCCTCTGCCAATGCCGCACCTGCCTCTGCTCTACCAGCAGTTTTCAACTGATGCAAATCTGCTTTTAATTTATCATAACTCTCCTTGGTCAAAAATACACTAGCCATGTTTTAGTTTTATCTATAATTTATAATTAAAAAGAGGTATCCACCAATGGTGAACACCTCTCTATTGTCAGACTGCAAATATACTATTATTTTACAACTTTCAGTTCTATTCTTCGATTGTTTTTACGACCTATGTCGGAATCATTTGTATCTTTAGGTTTAGTATCTCCAAATGGTTCTGAACTAATGCGGGAAGCATCTATTCCCTGCTGTACCATAAGGTCTTTGATCGTCTTAATCATTTTTTCGGTCAACTCCATGTTGCTTAGCGCATATTTTCCGTTATCAGTATGAGCATCTATCTTGATTTTCATACTTGGATTATCCTTCAATACATTAACTACAGTGCTTATTGCTCTTTTACTCATTCTACTTAAAGAATCAGTTCCTGCCTTGAATGAAATAGTATTGGCGTATTCATTTAACTCTTCCTGAGGAGTCTTCTTCGGCACATCAGCACCTGTCTCGGTAGACTCTGAAGGTATTTTTATTTCTTCTTTTTTAGGAGCAAGTGTTTCTACTTTAGGTGCAGTAGGCGCTACGACTGGATTCTTAGTTTCTACCTCCTTAGGCGCTTCAGCCTTTCTTGGAGCTGGACTTGGTCTAGACATATTTTCTAATTTAGCATCCAAAACTTTTACCTCTACTCGTCTATTTCGCTGTTTACCCTCTTCAGAACTATTGTCGCCCACTGGCTTAGTTTCGCCATACCATTCGACCTTCATGCTGACGTCTGGAATAGATTTAAACTCATTCAAATATCGAGCGACCGTTTTAGCTCGAAGCATAGAAAGTCGCATATTATTTTCAGGAGTACCATCATCGTCGGTATGGCCTTCTATTAGGAAACGAGTATCAGGATAATTTTTTAGCATTTCGCCTACTACCATGAGTGCACCTTCTCCTCTATCCGTCAGAATAGCAGTACCTGTCTTAAACTCAATATTGCTAGCAAAGTTTTTCAGCATATCGTTCACCTTTTTATATTCGATAACCGTCTCTATCTTAGCTGGAGCTTCACGGAATATTGTATCATATTTTGTGATATACTTTATTTCAGGTTCCGGCTTCTTCTCAGGAACTACAGTCTTCGCTACCTCTGCTGCTTTAGCTATCACATATTCATCGCAGTAGCTATATTTATTTGTGAAATAAACAAACCCAAAATTATGCGTCCCACCGAAAACCCATGAAGGCCGATAGTTATAGCTTATTTCAAGCACAGCAGGATTCTTAGATTTTTTCTTATCCTTCAATTTTAAATCATACGATATACCCGCTGAAGCGCCCATATGTGCCCTAGTAGTGGTCTCTTTATTTAGTGCGTTATCTTCATATAAGAAACCTGCTCTAAGCGAAACCTCTTCTCTGAATGAATACTCAAGCCCAAGTCCATAGTTATTCGGGGTAAAAGAATTATAAACAAAATTAGTAGAAATAGATAATCGATGAATAGGTTTACAAAAGATATCTGAAGCAGCTGGCCTATTTCCGAAGTATAAATCTTTGCTAATAGCCATAGAAAACTGAGTAGGCAATTCAAATTTAGCCGCTCTATTGTAGAATGGCAAATCATATTGAGAACTACCTAGAGGTACAGGTCTATTTAAAATCAAACCATCTCCTGCATATTTCATCGGAAATCCGAGATTTCTAACAAAGACACCAAAGTGAAAATCCTCTTTCTCTCCTGTAGTATACTGCATACCCGCATCAATAGCAAAACCAGTTGCAGATAAGTTATTGATAGATTCGTTTATTAATCTTCCAGTAACACCTGCTCGAACCCCTCGTCCAAAAACTCTGGCATAAGACAATCCAATATTTAGATAAAATGGGGAGAAAGTACTTAACGGTTCTGGGCTTATAGAGGTCGTTCGATCCATATCTCCATAAGTCATATATCCTATTGAGAAGCCAATATTATTTCCATTTGAAATTTCGCCTCCTACTCCCACATTAAACAAGGATGTGCCTGTAGCAGATAGCCAACTCGTATAATTGCTAAATACCGACATTCCTTTGTTATGGGCCAGACCAGCTATATTGGTTCCTAAGGCATCAATCCCGCGCACATTGGCCGAATTTATTCCTAGCAGGCCCATGGTTCTCGCTTGTGTATTGATCAATAACTCATAGGCGCCAGCCTCTCCTACTCTATCGGAATTTCCAGCCTTACCAGATACTCCGAGTATAAGTAAACCAACACACCACGACCATTTATAAAATTTCATCATAACTATCTTCTTCTAACTTGTGATATTAAAAATTACTGACGTCTGCTGCTCTCATGATGGCGAATAATTTTAAAACTTTCGTGCCAACATTTGGAGCCTCTACATTAATATAATATACTCCACTCGCTACCATTACACCGGTACTTGTCCTGAGATCCCAATCAATAGTATTATCGTAATTTATATTGCCTGAATTGTCACCGTATTGTCCATCGACTATTCCCTTTGAGTCTAATTTTAGTCTTCTTACAAGAATACCGTCTGTAGTAAAAATGCTAACAACACTGTTTTTTGGAACATTGACTATTTTGACTACATTCTGAGTAGCGTTTAACTCGTATGAAGAGAATGCGTAGTATGGATTCGGGACCGCCGTCATTTTATCAAATGCTGAAGTGACCAAGCTATCACTTTTTACTGGCTCCAAACCTTCTGTAGAAAATTCATAGACAGATGCGTCTCCTTCGTACTTTGCATATGGCTTCTCGACACGGACTTTAATTCTCACCTCGGTAGGTATTTCATAAACCCCAGCGGCATTATACATACTAAAGTTTTTAGCAGTCAAGGGAAAACAAGTCCACGCTATCTGACGATAGAAATTTGCCACACTAGCATTCAATGTTGCGTTAGCTCCTACTCCATTAGTCAAGTTGAAATTATCGTTTAATAATTTTCTATCAAGAGCCGCTCTGTCGCCATTATCATAGGCAGTATTCATCACATAGACAAATTGACTACCTCCAAAGAGTGGATTCCCAAGAACCGTTTCTGTAGTGCTATCTGGATCCCAGACCATATTCGCGGCATTCTTACCTCTAAATCTAGAGTTCTCTCCAAAATAGACATTCATTCGTACACCTGTTTCTAAATTGATAGCATATCCTGGAAACCAGCCTAGTCCCTTATCGCTTCCGTCAGGCTGACCATCTTGACCTACGCCTGGTGACTGACGCAGCTGTCCTTTTAAGGCATTCCCCTCGGTAAATAACTCCGACTCACCTGTCTCAAAAACTACAGCTCTGGACCACTTGGTCTTTTCATTGGTGATGACTAAATCTAAACTATAGATAGAATCAAGAGTATTTTCAGGACCTTCACCCCAAGTAACCATAGTCAAAGAATCCTTGGCTACTCTGCGCCACTTGAAACCTGGACTAAAGCTTTGATAATTATTTTCTGCAGCTACAGCTGTTACATTAGCATTGGCTGCAAGACAATATGGAGCGAATTTACCCCCTAAAACCTTAGCAAAATTCCCTACTGAATCAGTCCAAACCCTGCGACCATTAATTACATTATAGGCAGATGCATTCTTGGCTCTTACATCATTGACAGCGCCAGATCGAATCCAGTCCTTATAATCTACTCCGTCTACATCTGCTAATAAACTCAGCCATTTCTTAGAACTATCTTTAAAGGCAATACTTCCATCTATATAGCTATAAAACTTATTGCTATTTCTAGCTATAGATCCTAAAGTGTCTGGAAATGTAGTAGCCACTCCTATACCATAGCTCTCCAGCTGACCATTTATCCTGGCATAGATGGATTGACTATAATCTCTATCTAATTTTCCCTCAGAAACAATCGCTCTATTCGAGGGGTCAGTTATGTCCATAGTCCAGCTAGTCTGCGCCAAATCATATTTATTAGGATCTTGAACAGCGACAACTTCGGAGAATGAAAGGTTAAATTTAGCATTCTTCAATTTGAATGGATCAATAACTTTTACTAAAATAGGTGATTTACCTCCAGCATATTTTAAATCCAACTGACTGCCATTCGTTAGAATTTTTTCCTCTTCACCTTTTTCCAAATCCAGAAAATATTTCCCATGACCTTGGCCAGATTTTCTAGTCACTGGTATGCCTTGGTAATAGTCTGCTTTGGTTTTCACTCCCCAAAAATCATTATTGTGCGGAGTTCCTTTAAAGATTTTTATAGCGTTACTGAATATCAACTGATTTTGCTGAACCTCGCTAGGAATAGTTGGATTCCTATAATTATTATAGGCGAAAGCCACTGTCGCGTAGTAGTAGGTCTTGTTATTAGCCAAAAACGTCTGTCCTTCGAACTGAAAAAGATCACGATCTACGACGATTTCTCGTTCAATACCCTTATTAGGCAATGCTAAATCCTGGGTAATTACCGTAACCGATTGTCCATTAACTACCTCCTTTCTATAATTTACTGCTCTATTTATTGAGTTCTTTTTATCCATAATAGTCAGAAGTTTCGCTTTACTATTATCTTTGAGGTCTTCTAAATTACTTACGGCATTTTCACTAACTATTTGATAAATAGCATATCCCTCGAATTTATACGTAGAATCATTATTCCATGTTCCTAATGGAACATCAATATTTTTTAAATTGTAATTTTCTCCGAAGTTGTTTGATCCCACGGGATTCTCAAGAGTAAAGAATAACTTTTTAGGGGTCTCTATGATTTTGAGATTAGGAGCATCAGGTCCTGGAGACTTTTCAAAACAAAAATCAAATAAGCGCTGCGCCTTATCATCTGCTTCTTGGAGATAACTCATAACTGGTCTGCACCCTGTTTGCGATCCTTTAGGTGGTCTCACGTATACACAACCTATAGTTATTGTTTCTTTAGTACCGCTATTCATATCAAAAGGTCCAGAATTTTGGAGCCATCTCAAATCTCTAGGTGTAAAATTTCGGTCGCACATAGACCACTCTCCCGGCTTGGCTGGATCTCCACTGAAACAAAATTTGGTCGCTGGAAATGCAGGTGTAATACAATCACTACTCACCGTTAAAGAAGAGCCATTGCTGGCGAAGCCCATTTGGAAATTTCTAGTTTGAGGTTCATTAATTGGATCATTGACTAAGCCACCTTGCCCGTTTATAAAATAATTAAATGAAGAAAGACCAATCGGCAATCCATTTGCTTTTTTAGGACCTTCGAAGAAATCTACTCCAAAAATTGGTGGCTGATCTAGATAGCCTAGAGTTGTGGCATTCTCATCGTAATCATCTGAATTATAGACAAATCCCATAGATCGAGTCACATCACACCCTACATAGTCATCATTATAGTTGCCTAAATCCGCATCCATAAACTGTGACATATAGGTCTGCTCTAAGGTTACATTTGATTTATTATGTACATCATAGGTATAAAACGTCATATCATTCAGTTGATCTGAGGACTTAAAAGCAAATGCCAAACAATTCATCTGCGCACCGATAGGTGTTGAAGCTGGATTGACATGATCATTCCCGACATCATTGATCACCCAAAAAATCATCTGATCAGCAAACGTAAACTTATTACAAGGACTAGTGCATAATGGATTATTACTCACTGGCTTAATTGATGGGAGATCTCCTAACTCAGGGTCATAAATACAGTTTCCATTTCTATCAAAGAATGGCGCTAAGTCATCGGAAAGTTCCTCCGCTGTAAACGTCTTTTTTACATTAATAAGATATCTATTGCCTCTTCCAGGCCATTCTAATATAGATTGGCTAATCTTAATACCTGCTATAGCATCATTTATTTCTTCACTTGTTACAGACCAGTATTGATCAAATTTCTCACACTTGGCTTTATTTATAGTGGCTTCTCCCTGCTTTATAGGGCCAGGCCACCATGCGCTTTTATTCGCACTATAGGTTATAGCGGCCATTCTTAAGTTGCCGCCTACAAGGCCTGATACCCATACCGAACCAGCGAATAAAGGATTTATAGCTCTCACTTTATTTTTCACTTGCTCCTCTGTTCGCTTAGGGGCTTCATACTGCGCTGTATTTCTATCCCACCAGAGGTCACCGCTATTGAGAAGCATAGCTCTAATATTGTTGACTTCTAAGAAGATAGTAGATTTCCCTCGAACACAATCCCCTGCTCTCGAGGTTAGCGGTTTTTTATGTGGGGCTGTATTTACATCTACAGCTGTATTCAACGCGGCATGCATGTCTCCTAGCATGACACCTAGCACAAACATTAATATTTTTTTCATAACTAATTATTTTATTGTTTTGTTTTAAAACGAAAGTACGGCTCCCAACTGAATAATTCGTGGACGAATAAACATAGAGTTCCTATTTTCAGGTATTTCTAAGGCTACATTATATAAATCTCTAAATGCCTGACCATATCCCACCGCTACAGCTTCTTTCGAAGTATAATCTAGCTGACCATCCGGACTAGCAAGATAGCCGTCTGTAGTCGGACTACCTGTAAATCTGTATACATCTAGCACATTCATAGCATTTAAGAGATTGGTGATTTGCAGATAAATGTTCAAACCATACTCTCTTCTTGTATCCAGTCCTTTGGTTTTGGTAGAATCAAATTTTCCAAACTTAAAGGTCAAATCCTTATCTACTTTAAAGTTAGCCATGAATCTCCAAGGTAACGTCCCCGAATTAATATCTCCCAAATTAACCGCTCTGGCAGTAGTATTCATAAAGGATTCTGGCGTAGCAGCTGTCTGCGCTGTAAACGGAGTGCCAGATCGAAGATTCAAATCTAAATTAAAGGTAAAATCTCTTAAGAACTTTGGAATACCCTTATTATAAGGGTCTCTACTATCAAATTTATAGTTGGCTATAAAATTCAAATTATGCCTTGTATCCCAGCCTAAGGGGTAAATAGTTCTTAAATTTCCCAAGCCTGCATTGATGAGATTTAGCTGAGCCGTGCGCGAGGAAGAGGTGCCCTCGGCAAATGACATAGTATAATTTGCCTTGATTTTTAGATTGTTCATTCTGCGCTGTTCAAAGGCCAATCCAATAGACTTTACAGTAGAAAAATCTGAGTTATTAAAAGTATTATATGCCGCAGGATAAGCTCCTTGTAGACGAGTGACCGATATCTGATTCGAATATTCTCTATAATTAAAATTAACTGTTAACGTTGACCTAGCATTCAACCGCTGTTTAAACCCAACCTCTAAATCTGTAGTAGATGAAAAGTCCAGATCAGGATTATTAAGGAAAGAGGTATTTCTCCTCTGAAGTAAGTTATAATAATTTAAAGCGGTAGGGGCTCCCACTTCTGGTCTTTGTGTCAAGATATCATAGTGAGCAAATAATAGCGCAAAGGTGTCAATATTGAATGAAAGATTGATCCTAGGGGAAAAAGCGAATCGAGGATTTACTTTTCTAAACATTAGGCTTGGATCAAATGTAGTAGATCCCATATCTCTTTTCGCTCTCTCTTCTGGGGTATTTCCTATCAAATAAGGTGTAATATTTCCCCCTGATTCTATTTCTATAGGATTAGCTCCAGCCAACTCTGTCCCATCTTTAGAATACCATTGATCTCCTACTCTATATCCAGTGATACGACTAGGTCCAGTCGCTCTATCGACATAGACTACAGCGTCCTTA
>CANESS010000029.1 GCA_947441115.1 Saprospirales bacterium
AATTATTTTTTTCATTTGTAATTATTTATTGATAAAGCGGTGTTTTAGAATTCATTCATTTATTAGACATACACCAAGTGTTTAGACAAATATAGACAATGCCCGAGGGGCAGTCTAGCTTCACTTTTTCCGCAGATAACTGAAACATAAAGGGTGCGGATGCTGTGCTTATTTACTAATGCCGCACTCTTTACTGAAAACCTACAAGGAAATTTTCAGTTTTAGCACGAAGAGAAGAAATAGCGTGACTGCTTTATATTTTTACGTTTTGAATTTATTTGTTCATAGGCTTTACATTTAGTTGTTAATTAAATTAGTTCTAGTACAACATAAATTATTAAAGCAAATATAAGTTTAAATTTCTATTTCTCAGCTTTTTTTAAAAAATATTTTCAACCCACCTCTCGTTTAAGTCTTGTTATATTTTTTATTCATTTTTAAATTTTTATTCTATGTCTAATCTAACAAACAACAGAATTGACACTGTGATGACCTTAGCACAAGTCACCGATGTCAAAAACGCTATCACAGCTATTAGTTTTTCAGTAAGTCTTACCACAGACGAGCGTGCATCTCTTCCAAAAATTAGCGTAGCTAATAAATCTTTTACCGAAGATGCCATCAATGCTATAGCGAACAATGGTACACTTTTCCCCGCTTATCTGAATGTGGCTCAGATGCAGAACGACCTCGAACTTTATAGACAACTCGATGAATTATCAACTATGCTGCGACAAACTTTAGAGCGCATAGAAGATACTCGTATATTGGCTGGTTCAGAGGCTTATGTCGCAGCTCTATCTGTTTACAAGCTAGTAGGTGCAGCAGCTAGTGCTGGTGTACAAGGAACTGATACTATCTATGAGCAGTTGCGTGAACGATTTACGGTTAGCACCAATACCAATCCTAAACCACTCACTCCATAGTTATTCACTTTGGCATATTCATTTACCTATAATTTCTATGTTTTGACCCGTCTTTATGGCGGGTTTTTTTGTGTCTGACATCTGCTAGCCCACCTCAGAATAAAACTGTCGAACCTTTTTCCTTAGTCGGCGGAGGTATTACCAAGGCTGTCCTCAAAAAAAGCTTCGAAGACGGACAAAAAAGCTCAGAGCGAGAAGAAAAAAACTCCGCACGCCGAGGTTTTTTATGCGCTGACCGAGGTAAAAGCTCCGATAAAAGAGGAAAAAACTCGGTCATCTCTATTTTTTTCTCGGTCGGCTTAGGTTTGACCTCCGTCCACCGAGCTAAAAGGTGGGAGGGGGTACCTCAGAGGTGGGGGGTCACAATTATATTTAATTGAAATAAAGTCATTTGTAATAATATGCCAAAAAAGGAAGAATAATCAAGCAATCAATTAAGGCTTTTTTTAACTGGCTTGATGTTCTATCGTAAAAGATGGAGATTAACAAAAGGTAAATAAATAGAAATATATCTAGTGGGCTGGGGTCCCAGCGAGACCATAAATGCATGACTAAAATCCATACGAGCGCTATAACTAAATTTTTCAAATAAGGAATATGCCGTAGAAAAAAATAGTCTAATCCGAAGAGACCTAGGCAAGTCAATGTAATATAGTCGAGGTGTGTATCAGAGTTTTCTATGTTTTTTATCCATAAAAAGCTCCCAATAGCTATAGAGCCAATCGTGGCAAAAATAACCTCTGTGAGATTTTCTGAAATCCATTTAAGTCTTTCATCATGCATCGCTTTTTGATAGTCGGTCACATGTATGATATTACAAAAATTGTAATAAGACCAAGAAGCTAGAAAGATAAGGATAGCTTGAGAATCCTGTTGATTGTATAAATAAAAACAGAGGCCTGCTATCAGTGCTATATGCATATTACCATACACATATATCTTGGCCATTTTCTTTAGCTTCTCCACATAATATTTTTTAATTAGGCAGACCTTTATTAGTCGCGCATAGCTCTGCGCAGAAATTGATTAAATTGATAACCATGACTGAAGCAAGTGGCTGCTTTTTTTATAAAATCTTTTTGCAGCACTTCTTTATTGTCAAATTCTTTCCAAAAATAGAATTGTTTATTGTAGATATAATCCGAATCTGCTACCCAGTCTTTGATGTCTTTAGGTAATATCTTGGACCGCTCACCTTGTATATCACCAAAAGTATTTTTAAATTTTTTATCACTCAAAATTTGATGAAACTCATCGGTATTGTAATAGATCTCTGAACGAATTTTTAAAAGTTTTTCTGGAGACGGGCACCATGCTCCACCAGCTATATAGCTCTTTTCAGCACCCAATTCTAGATAATATCCTGGATCTTCGTGATCCTTTTTTCCATTCAGTGAATATGCCACGGAGCGATTGGTCTTATAAGGTGCTTTGTCTTTGGAGAATCTTATATCCTTATTGATACGAAAAATATTTTTCTTAAAGTCACCCTGAATCTCACCATCGAAGTGGCCCAAAGCATTTCCTAATTCCTGCACGAATAGTTCGAATGGCTTTTTGACATCTACCTCATAGCGCTGCCTATGAATATCAAACCAATCTTTATTATTATTTTTGCTCAACTCTTTTAAAAAGGTGAAGAAATTATTTGTCAACATATCGGCTTATTTTCTAACCTCTAATGTAAGGTAAAATACTGTTTTGGACTATGATTATTTACTTTGAATAAAACCCCTATCCGCCCATAATCGACAACATAATTAAAGTCAGCATGCTGACTAGCCTGCAGCCATGCCTTATACATTTCTGGGCTCCATCGAATATCGTCTAGAATCACCGCAGCATTCTCTGCCAAAGCGGGCATAATTAACTCTAAATAGTGTCGCGTAGATACTAATTTATGATCTCCATCTATGAATACGAAATCAACACTACCCAATTCGTTTATAACAATAGGTAAAGTCTTATCGAAATTCCCATTCACGAAATTTAAAATATGAGCTGGATACCATAGATTAAACAACTCTTTAGACTTATCTATTGCTATCGGATTAGCATCTATTGTTGTTCCTTTGATTATAGAATTTGATGAGTATATATATGCTGTACTTACACCGAATGAGGTACCTAATTCTATGAAAGTTTTCGCTTGAATATAGGCTGAAGTGGCCAATAATACTTTACCATATAAATCCGTAATTGATGTTTTTAGATAGCGAGCGGAAATGTTTGTAAGATTAATTTTCCCGAAATCTATAAACTTAAATTCCGAATTATCGTTCTGTAAGGAATTTCTATAATTTTTAATTGAAGTGATTTCGACTGCTAGCCCCGCCTGAATAGTATTTACCCATTCAAAAATAAATGGTGAGTGAATGTATAAATCAGACTGAGCCTTATAATAATATTTGGCATAGGAAACTAAACGAAAAAATAGTGTAGTTAAGTTCATATGGTGCTAGAATTACCATAGTTTGGTACCGTATATGATTAGTTTACTTTTAACTATAAATGGTATACAACCCCAATTTTATGGATAAAATATTTGTATAGGTAAATTGAAAGACTAGCTTTCTCCTCGCTTAAGATTGAACTTTTCAATTTTATTATACAAATGCGAGCGCTGAATATCTATTTCATCAGCAGTTTTACTCACATTCCAGTTAAACTGGCCTAGTTTGTACTCTATAAACTGCTTTTCAATATGCTCTTTGAAATCTTGAAACTTAGGATATTGATCAAAGACCTCTGAGTTTAATGCGTTGGAAATTTGGACGCCCTTATAAGCATAATTTTGAACGTCCTCTTCTGTGATTTTTGCACCACCCAATATGATTAACCGCTCTATAACATTATGCAATTCTCTTACATTGCCTGTCCATTCATAGTCTTGAAGCATTTTAAGAGCGTAAGGTGTGATTATTTTGACAGGTATTCCTTGGCTCAAACATACCTCTTCACAAAACTGCTCAGCTAGCATAGGTATATCGTCTTTACGCTCATTGAGTGAAGGCACATGAATGAGTATGACACTCAGCCTGTGGTACAAATCCATACGAAAATTACCCACAGCGATTTCATGGTTTATTTTCTTATTGGTAGCCGCTATCACTCTTACGTCTATATTGATATCTTTATCTCCACCTATTCGAGTGATTTTAGCCTCCTGCAGTGCTCGTAGAACTTTTGACTGCGCAGCTTGGTCCATATCCCCTATTTCATCTAAGAATAAAGTGCCTCCATGTGCTAGTTCGAATTTTCCTTTGCGTTGATTCATCGCTGAGGTAAATGATCCTTTTTCATGTCCAAACAATTCACTTTCAATAAGTTCATTTGGTATTGCAGCACAGTTCACTTCAATAAATGGACCTTTGCTTCTATGACTTTTTTCATGAATCCATCGAGCAACCAATTCTTTGCCCGTTCCATTTTCTCCCGTAATTAAAACTCGAGCATCTGTTGGAGCTACTTTTTCTATCGTAGCTTTTATTTTTTTAATACTGACGCTTTCTCCAGTTATTATAGTTGATTGTTCTATTCTACGCTTCAGTACTTTAGTTTCTTCATTTAGCACCTTATTTTCCATTGCGTTTTTCACTGTAATGAGCAACTTATTCATATCAGGTGGCTTAGAAATATAATCAAAAGCGCCCATTTCCACAGATTCAATAGCCGTATCTACATTGCCATGTCCTGAAATCATAATAAATTTAGGAGGTATATCAAGCAATTGAGCTCGAGATAGAAGCTCTTTGCCATCCATCTTTGGCATTTTGATATCACATATGACTAGATCGTAGTCATCTTCTTTTATCATACTCAGTCCCTCTTGACTATTTTCAGTGGTATGTACATCATATCCTTCAAATTCTAAAATTTCCTTCAACGAATTTCGAATACTTTTTTCATCATCTATTATGAGAATTAATGCCATTTTAAATTTTATTTACCTGGTGTATAATGTTTGGAAACTAAGTTTAATAGTCTATCCCAGCGCACTTTTTTATTGATACCATCCCAGCTAAAAAAGATAATGAAAGGCTTACCTACAATATGGTCTTCTGGCACAAAACCCCATGAGCGAGAGTCTTGAGAATTATGACGATTGTCTCCCATCATAAAGTAATAGTCCATTTTAAACGTATAGGTTGTGGATGGTTTATCATTGATATAAATCACATTATCTTTTACTACCAATTTATTACCTTCATAAATCTGTATAATGCGCTCATACATAGATAGGTTCTCTTTTCCAATCGCTACAGTTCTTCCTTTTTTAGGTATGACTATTGGTCCGTATTCATCTACAGACCACTTATAGTATCTCTTATCATGTGGAAAATTAAAATTGGTCAAATCAGGGGCAGGATTATAAACGAGCACAATCGAATCTACATAAACAAGTTTTTTAATTTCTGCTAATGTGTTAATGTCTGTATGCACTGTCAGAAAATTGGAACCGTCCAGAAAATTAAAACTTTGCTCCGTATTAATTCTTAGTTTTTCAAAATCAGATTTTATTTCATCCCTATTACCACTTTGTATTTTAGAAGGGTTATAACGCACAAAGTAGGATGTCTGCTGCTTCGGCGCCACATATGCGTCCTTACTGTTTATAAATAATTTCCCTTTTCTTACTTCCAGAGTGTCACCAGGTATAGCTACACATCGTTTTACATAATGGTCTCTTTTATCCACTGGTCTAGAAGTTAATGTAAAATCCTTACCAGATTTTAAATATTCTCTCCCTAGCCGATTCACATTATCTATATATTCTTGAGATTGTTTATATTCATCTGTCATATTAGGATTCATCTCATTGGCAAATTGAGTTCCTATACCATTGATTAGAGTCAAATAAGGCATAGCACTCTGATGCTCTTGCGTCACCGTATCTCCTTCTGGAAAGTTAAATACTACGAGGTCATTGCGCTTAATATCAGTCAGTTTAGGAAGACGTATATAAGGTATTTTTATCCAATCTACATATGAGTTGATTGTACCACTGCCTTTGGTCAGTGGCATGGTATTTTGCACTAAAGGGAAAGACAAAGGGGTATTAGGCATTCTCATACCATAGCTAAATTTATCTACAAAAAGGAAATCTCCTACTAAGAGCGTTCCCTCGAGCGATGAGGTAGGGATAGTAAAAGCCTCAAATACGAAGAAGCGTATCAGCATAGCAGCAGACAAAGCGAAGGTAATAGTATCTGTCCATTCACGGAGAGGATTGGACTTTGGTTTGCGAAATTTTTCGCCTTCTACCTCTCCTTGTGGTCCGAAGTATTTTGGGCTAGGCTCCCTCTTCCAGAAGAGGTAAGGAAAAAATACAGATCCTCCTAGAATACCGAGATAATGACTTTTGAAATCGTAAATCCTGTGAGCATCTAATAATTCAGACAATATGGAAACCGCTGCAATAATATTCGCTCCTGGGATAAAAAACCAAACAATAAATGACTTTTTCTGACCCGTCAGTTTGAAAAGCTCTAATTTATTGATAAATGGAATAAAGGCCTTCCATGGCTCAATTCCCTTTTTCTTAAAGAAAAAATAAAGACCGGTGTGGATACCGATAACCGTAAGAACATAGTAAGCTAGTAAAAAATACATAATGTATACCTTTCTTTTGTATTATTTTGTGGACAAATTTGTGAAAAAATAAATTAAACAGACTATATATTTTTAAGACTGCCTCATTCAGAACACTTAATTAGTAGTCCAAAGGTAGATTATGTTACCTAATAAAGGTTTTGTTGGCCTAATTTGGAATAAATTAACAGCTAAATGAAATGCAAATCTTAATAAAAAAAACTCTCTCCTTTACCTCACCATCATCACCTCACCACTTCTTGTAAAACTTCTTCCTAGATACGAATAGCGAAGCGTATAGGTATAGAGTCCATTGGCTGCGGGTATGCTCTGATAGCTGCCATCCCAACCTTTAGATAATGGGCTGTGTTCATAGACTTTCTCGCCCCAGCGGTTGAATACTTGAAAATAGTCTATCGAAATATTCCCTGATAGATCTGGCGAGAAATAGTCATTCAAGCCGTCTCCATTCGGAGAGAATGCAGTGGGTAAGTCTATCAACGGCTGATCTATGACATAGATGCTAAACTGCATTTTTTCTTCACAGTCGGCTAGATTCCATGTGGTGACTTCAAATATCTTGTCTTCGTTGATTTGTGGGCGGATAGACGGACTTTGTTCTCCAGTCGACCATCGATAATTCTGTGCTCCACTCACTTGAATATTGGTAGTTTCTCCTTTGATGACCGTATCGATTTGCTTCGTGATCGAACTGAGTATAGGTCTATTCTCTCTGCGATAATAATAAGGCTGAAAGAGACTATCACAATAAGGGAATTCCACACTTTTGATCGTGTCTTGCGTAAAAAAGCTGGTGGTTTTCAGCTGCCCTTTATGCATAATTTCCTCACAAAACTCTATCGTCTTATCTGCTAAGAACTTTGGCCGTGGCTCGGTAATAAAGACTAAATGCTTCGTCACGATACTATCGCAGAGGAGGTAGTTCTTTATAGTCTCTGTAAAGCTATCATTCTGCGTATAGGTGCGAGAGCCATAGACAAACGCTCCGCATTTGCTGTGCGAAATGGTTTTGTATTCTGTTACTGGCAAATGCTTCAAATATATCGTCAAAATACTATCGCAACCTTGGTACGATCTATATGTTTCTTTATATATCCCTGGACTGAAATATCCTCTAAAAGATTGTCCAGCGCAGACGGTCTGACGGAGTGTATCATAAAGCACCAGACCGAAACTGAGATTTAAGGTCACAAAACTATCACAACCTAGATAATTCATAAATGTATCTCGATAGACACCTACTTGGGTTAAGTTTTGATTATTAAATGGAAACGACTGACCGCTGCATAGCATTCTACTAAAACTATAGGTCGAACTATCGACAACAGACAAGGTCAATAAAATGGTGCTATCACAGCCATTTTTATTCGTGAATTTGTAGCTATAAGTCCCTTGACTCGTCAAGACTTGACTATAAAAATTATAAGACTTCCCTCTACAGATTGACTGAGTTTGTCTATTTGTATCCAGTAGGTTTATGGTCAGCGTCAGTTTCAGCACACTATCACAGTTTTGTATCGTTTTTAAGGTATCGTAGTAAACACCAGCTAGCTTGCGATACTTGCCACCGAAAAGACTGCTATCACTTGCACAAATAGATCGGCTGAGAGGTGTCTCATAAACAGGCTTAGGTATAAAATGATAGAAAATATGACTATCACAGCCAACGATATTTTGCAGTGTATCTCGATAAACCCCTGCCAGCGTGAGGTTTTGTCCATTGAATATCTTGGGTAAATTATTACAGCTTGTATCATAGACCTGCACCGTATCCGTGCGCTTTACGAGTAGATTTAGTATCAGAAAGCTATCGCAGCCTACATTATTGACAAGCGTATCACGAAAAATACCGCTCATAGTTCTATATGTGCCATTCCATACATAGTTAGTGCCAGAGCAGATAGTATCGTAGAGATGGGTGGTGTCTTTTCTGAGGACAGTGAGATGGAGGGTGATGAAGCTGTCACAGATATCCCATGTGAGAAAAGAATCCGTAAAGAATCCTCCTTGGAAGTATTTTTTAGATCTATAAAGCATAGTGTCTCCACGGCAGATGGTGTCTCGTATCGTGTCATAGTGGGAACAGGATATTTTCATAAGGAATGCATCTGAAAGTCCACCGCCATAATTATTCTGATATCCTTGATAATTAATTCCATTTATTGATAATGTAGTTGCAGAAAGATAGATATTGTCATTACTATCTACTAAAATGTAGGGATCATTTTCCATATTATCACCACCAAAATAACTAGACCATATAACAGAATCACTTTTTGATATTTTAGTCACAAAAAGGTCGTTTCCACCCGATAACGAACTATCCAAACCTTTTACGTAAATTCCAGATGGGGAGATGGTATGAGCAGCGATATATCTATTTTGATGTTTATCAATAACTATGCGCGGGGCTCGTTCGCGGTCATTGCCTCCCACATAACTAGCCCATAGTTGATTCCCAAGGGTATCGAGTTGAACAAACAAAACATCATTTGGACCAGTAACAACTTTTTTAAATCCAGTAGTTAAATTAGGAGGGGTTATCATACTAGTAGGGGCAATAGAAAAATACAACTTATTTTTATTAAAACATAAATGATTATCTAAACCAACAAAAACAGAATTAAGTCCAATTTTTTTTGAGAATATAAGCGAGCCTGATGGCGAAAATTTAGCTATAAAATGAAAACTTCCGAATATGGTCGTATTTGCATTTAATATAAATTTATCATCATTAGAACCTCCAGAAATAAAAATATTATTAGAATAATCTAGAGCAATTTTAGAATAACTACTACCATTAATCCCGAAATAGGAGCCCCAAAGTCGAACCCCATTTTCATTGAATTTTACAAGAAACGAATTCGGAGGATAAGTACCATTTGATTGCATTTTTAAGTAAAAAGTATTTTGGTGCCCGCTAGAGGCAATGTTTGATTGGCTTGTTGTTTGACCATAAATAATAATAGAATTGGTAGAGTCAATAGCACAATCCCATATGTTATCCGCAGCCATTCCTCCATAATAACTTGCCCATAAACGCTGACCTTGGGCATTAAATTTTACTAAAAGTCCATCATTTGTACCGCCATTATGCGAATTTTGATGACCATTGAACGAAATATTTGTACTAGATGAGATAACATATCCAACTAAGCTAATATTATTCTTACTATCGACGCAGGCCCCTCTAAAAAAAGTTTGAGATCCATAATAGGTAGACCATATAAGTTGACCCTTTGTATTAAATTTGGTAAGGTAAGCATTATTTACATTTATCAGTGTATCTTGGTAACCATTATAAGCTATATTAGAAGAAGAATTCGTAAATCCATATATATATATATTTGCTGTATTATCAAGAACAGAGCCAAAACAATGTTCTATATCTGTGCCACCAAAATATGTACTCCACTCTAGTTTTGGATCAATTATAAGTGTATGTGCTGGATCATAGCTTTTTATATGAAAGCACACAATACTATCCGTCAAGATATAGTGAGCCTTTAATTTCTCTTGATGCTGAAAGACCTCTGGAGCATCTTCTCGTATATCACCGAGACGATTTCTTAATATTATATTGCCAAAACTGTCTAAATAAATTTGTTCGGTGTTTTTATATTTCAATTTTATCTGATTCGGGTCAGCACCAGGGTGTATAATGAAGTCGTATTTGAAAAGTGAAGAGTGAGGGGTTATGTGTGAAGAGTTACTATTCACGGCTAACTTTTCGTTGTTCACGGTATAAAGCACCCAGTCGATTCCTGGATAAATGTTTTTATATGTTATTTTTTGGTAGTTATGAGTTTGAATAAGATTAGACTGATAGTAGTTAGTATAGTCATCATTTTTACCTTCAGCTATGATTTCAGGGTTAGGACTCGCACCGATAAGCTCCATATCCATACGATAGGTTTGTAATCTCTTAGGGGTGGTATCCATAAAAAAACTTTCCGAATCCGCCTCGGCGGATTCGGAAAGTTGAGTCCCAGCCTCTCCATTTCCATTGGATAGGGTCGGAGCGAGGTAATTCTCCAGCTGATAAGCCAGTCCTGACCTAAGCAAGAAAATCTTTAGATTCCCTTGCTTGAAAATATATTTGACTTCGGGGGCAGGCTTATCGTCAATGTATTTTATTTGGCCTAAGTTTTCTTCAAAGTAGGTATTTATTTTCACAAAACTTAATTCTTGAGAAAATATTTGGTTCAAATACAAAATATTAAGAATTAAAAAAGTTATCTTCACTTTTACCTGTTTTTGATTTCTAGGCTTTCAAATAAAACCAATGTATTTAACTAGTTAATATCAATTGTAACATCTTTTGTTAATGGATTCTCAGTCCAAGTGAAGATAAATCCTCCAAAGAAAACTGAGGTTCCAGTAGTCGTCCAGAAACTACATTGGGCTGTATTATCTGTATATAACGTAATCACTGCACTAGTAGCAGGATCCCATAAATTTATTTTAGGAAAATTACCGGTTGGTGCAAATGCGCTTGTTTGAGAAAATGTCGCTGTACCTGGAGTTAAAGTTGGAAAGCAAGTTCCAACACCTAAGCAGTTATTGTCGCTGCCTGCACAATCTTCATCAAAAAAGTCTAAAATTTCAAAATTTACAGTTGTGTTATTATTTATTGTCAATGTCTGACTGTAAATTAGTGTGCTACTGATTAGAGAAATTATTAATATTAATTTTTTCATTGTTAAAAAATTTAGAAGTAAAAAAAGTGTTTAAAAAAAATGTGCGAAGGGTAATACTTCTATTCTATATGTGGGCGGGCATTAGACTCAAAAGCAATGTAAATTTAAACAATTTAGCACCGAATACCATAATTTTTTCTAATTTCGCCGCCTAAATTCATTACACAAAGCCTGTGGGATACCTCATAGGCATCTGTCTGGTGAAGGAAAGGCCATGGGATAAGTTTACTTTGTCAGAGTGGAGCTTACCTATGGTTGTTTTTAATTTTAGTTTGTTAGATTGGGATTTTTTTAAACTGAAATAATCAAAGAACTCATTGCTAATTCTATATATACGCAGCCACAGCACTACTATACTATAGTAATGGGGGGGGTAATTTTATGAAGTAGATTTGTTGTTTGTCTCATTTTGTTTATTTCATGTATGCAAATATATACGAAAAATACAATTTTGCAAGTTTTTTTTGTAAAAAAATGCAATAAAATATTGGTAACAATCTATTAAGTAGGCCTAAAATAAAAAGTTCAAAAATACTATAAATTAGATTCCTGACTTCCGCTGCGCTTCATCAGGAATGACGTTTGTCGAGTTTTTGCCCATTGAGTATCCAGCCAAGGAAATCAAAGTAGAATAGTGTTTATATAAAAAGCTGAGTCCACTTCTAGACTCAGCTATGAATAAAAAGATTCCTAACTTCCCCTGTCTGTTGACAAACAGGGCTGCGCTCCATCAGGAATGACTTTTGCAATTGTTACTGTCAGTTAGTTAACCCATAGCAGCCAACTTAGCCAACTTTCTTTGCCTAATATTATGTTTCCATTTACTCACCAAGTAAAACATCACTGGTACCATAACTAAAGTAAGAACCGTAGCATAAGTTAAACCAAAAATAATGGTCCAAGCCAAAGGCCCCCAGAAGATAACATTGTCACCCCCTAGATAGATATGCGGATTCAAATCAGTTAAGAATGTAAAGAAATTGAAATTCAATCCTATAGCCAAAGGAATCAACCCCAGAACCGCCGTAGTAGCTGTCAATAAAACTGGTCTCAAACGTGAACGACCTGCCTCTACAATACATGTAACGAATTGATCCATAGGAATATCTTCATGGGTAGCTAGATTTAACTCCGATTTTTTCTTATCGAGCAATAAGATGAAAAAGTCCATGAGGACTATTCCGTTTTTTACGACTACGCCAACTAGAGATATGATACCCATCATTGTCATTAAAATCACAAAATCCATTTGAGCTATAGTCAGTCCGAAGAAAACACCAGAGAAACTCAATAAAACAGTAGCCATAATGATAAACGTCTTGGAGGTGGAATTGAACTGTAAAACTATAATCAAGGTAACACCAAATAAGGCTAATAATAAGGCTCTATTGAGGAAATTTTGATTCTTATCTTGCTCCTCTTGTTCACCGGAGAAACCAAAATTCATCTTAGCAGGTAATTTATATACCTTCAACTCATTCTTAATTTCTGACATAATTTCATTAGCATTATATCCATCTAAAAGATTGGAATATACCGTCATTATTCGATTTCCACCTTTATGGTTTATTTGATTAAATGTATAGGTCTGCTCAGAACGCGCTAGTGTAGCCATAGGTATTTGAATCATTTGCCCGTTCATTTGATTTCGAAACGTGATAGGCTGATTTAAAATCAAACTTTCATCTTTTCTTTGATTATCATTCAATCGCATCATGATTTTATAATTATCATCTCCTTCTTTATAAGTAGAAATTTCCTGACCATAAAGAGCACGACGCAAATTAAAACCTACCATACCAGTAGAAGCCATTAAGTTTCCGGCCAAGGTTCTATCAATTGACATCTTCAATTCAGGTTTATCTTTATTGATATCTACAGATAACTGCTCTATCCCTGGGATTCTTTTCGAATTAATAAAATCTATTACCTTTTTACTTTCTGCTAACATCTGATCGTAGTCTTCACCTTGCAATTCGATACTTATCGGATAGCCTACAGGAGGTCCATTATTGTCTTTTTCTATCGTTACCTTAGCTCCAGGTATGGGCTTAATATTAGCACGCAAATCATTCAATATCTCCTGGGTATTGACACCTTTTCGATCTTTAAATTCTTGAAATAAAACGGTAACCTTACCCTTAAATAGAGTCTCAGAACTATTGCCCATGTCTACCTTTGGATTTCCAGCACCTTCCCCAACTTGCGTAACCACCGATTGTACTAAAAATTCAGATTCTGATTCATGTCCTTTTTTATATTTGTTTAGAATAGATAGGACTTGCTTTTCCACCTGTTTAGTGGCCTCATTCGTCTTTTCTATAGGTGTACCTTGCGGATACTCAATATAAACTATGTTTTGATTAGGTATATTATCTGGGAAAAACCATATATCACGTGGGAAAACACCAAACACCACTAAAGAAAGTAAGAGCATCCATACAATAGAATATAAGGCTATTTGAGGTTTTGAAAAGCTGGCATCTTTTCTCTTTATCATCCATGCAATAGGTAATATCAATAAACCAAAAATTACAGTCAATATGGTGGACTTATATCGCTTATCTTCAAATATCCAAGTTAATTTTCTTGCATACCAATTTTCAAATTTAGGAAATTTATCATGCTGAAATGATTGTGTAGCATTGTAAATATATTTATGGTATAACCATAAAAATCCAATAAGTAAAAAGCTTAAATGTCCTATTGATCTGAGAATTCCACTATCTTTTATCCAACCTGGAATGGCTAACAACAAACCAATTAATAGTAAAAACTTGGAGTATTTTTTAAGGCTTTTAAAAGAAATATTTTCATCTTTCAATTTCATAAATCCTCCTGTCATGGAGGCATTGATAATCATAGCGACAATAAGCGATGCACCTAGAACCACAGAGAGTGTGGCGGGAAAATAAATCATAAATTTACCCATAGTACCAGGCCAAAGACCCAAAGGAAAAAAGGCCGCCAAGGTTGTAGCCGTGGAGGAAATCACCGGCCAAGCTATTTCACCAATTCCAATTTTGGATGCGGTGATCCTATCCATACCTTTTTGCATATTCGCAAATACATTATCTACTACCACTATACCGTCATCGACCAGCATACCCAAGCCCATCACAAGAGCAAATAGGACCATAGTATTCAATGTCACACCAAAGGCATCGAGAAATGCAAAGGCCATTAACATAGATAAAGGGATAGCAGATCCCACAAAAAGTGAATTTCTAAGACCCATGGTAAACATGAGCACCAGCATGACGAGAATAATTCCAAATATAATATGATTTGACAATTCATCTACGGCATGCTCCACACGCGAAGATTGATCTCCAGTGTATTCTATAGATATATCTCCCGGAATATCTTCCTTTTTTAATTTAGTTACTTTTTCCTTTACTTTTTCTATAGCATGAATCATATTCGTCCCAGATCGCTTCATTACATTGATCATCACAACCTCTTTTCCTGATTCACGCGCAAAAGTGGACCGTTCCTTTTCTTTAAATTGAACTTCAGCTATATCTCGCAGCATTACAGAGCCCCCAAAGGATTTTACAATTATGTTATTCAAGTCATTTGGAGAATCAAATTCCCCTACAACTCTTATGTTAGACTTCTTTCCACCATTCTCTATATTACCGCCCGATATGGTCATATTCTCTCCCTGCACAGCGCGCTGTACATCGTCAAAACTGACAGCCGCGCCAGCCATTTTAAATAAATCCAAGGCTATTTCCACCTCCTTTTCCCCTACACCTAATATTGCTACTTTTTTTATTTCTGATATATTTTCTACATCATCTTTAATGATTTTTGCATAATCTTTTAGTGTCTGGGCGGGATAATCTCCTTTTAGATTGATATTTAAAATTGCTACCTCTTCGGCGATATTGATATTGAAAATAGTCGGTTCTACCTTCCCTCCATTATCCATTTTTGGCCAGTCATTGCCAGACTTTACTATATCTACTTCATCTTTTGTTTTCTGCTTTGCTTGTTCCAACGTATGTTTATCATCAAATTCTGCTACGATAAGCGAAAAGTCCTGAAATGAACTCGAAGTTACCTTTGTCACCCCAGAAAGATTTTTAATTTTCTTTTCGAGAGGATCTGTTACTAATTTTTCTACATCTTCTGCTGCATTGCCTGGATAGATAGATGAAATAAAAATTTTATTCTCAATGATCTCTGGAAAGTCCTCTCTCGGCATAGTAATATAGGCTATGGTTCCTAGTAATACTATGGCAAAGGTGATAATATAAACCGTAACACGATTGTCAACGGCCCAGGATGATATTCCGAATTCTTTTGGGATGAAGCTCATTATTTCTTTTTTTAAATTTAAAACTAACCGATTTTCTTCTAGACTATTTTCGCTAAGTGCTAATTACTATTGACTAATCAGTACATTAGAATTTTACTAGAGACTTATCTACCACAGATTTACTTCCTTCTTTGATAATGATATCTCCAATTTTAAGACCCGAAAGCACCTCAGAAAATTCTGAATTAGATTCACCAAGTTTGAGAATGGTTTTGGTAGCTTTCCCAGTCTTTTTATTAATATTGGTTAAAGTATATACATATTTATCACCCGCAGCATTCGTTTGAATAGAATTATTCGGAATAGTAATTGCATTAGGATTTTGATAATCTATCAAATTGACTTTGGCACTCATATTCGGTTTAATCTGGTTGTCTGCATTACTTATAGGAATTTCCAAAGAAAAAGTTCTATTGTTCGGATTGATAGAATTAGATAATCGCGCCACACGACCTTGTATGTTTTTATTGAGCGCTGCTAGTTCAATATTAGCCAGTGTGCCTACTTTGATTCTACTCATATACTGTTCAGATACATCTGCCGTGACTTTAAGATTTCCAAGGCTTACAAGTTTAGCTATAGGTACACCAGGTGCTACGGCCTGTCCTGATTGCATTATGAGGTTGTCAATAGTTCCAGAAAATGGTGCTTTAACTTTGGTTCTTGAAAGCTGAGATTGAATAGCCGAAATAGATTTTAAAGAGGCATCATAAGTAGTTTTGGCCTGTAGATACTGAATCTCAGAACCTATATTGTCTTTCCAAAGTCGTGATTGCTTTTCAAACGAAGCTTTGGCAAGATCGGCTTGTATTCTTACTTGCTGCAGTTGAGAAGACATACCGCCATCGTTTATGCTTCCTAATATTTGACCCTTGGACACACGCTGACCTTCTTTCACATTCCACGTGATAGACCCAGCATATTCTGGATATAATATGACATCTTGTTCGGTCGAGATATTAGACTGCAAAAATATAGTATGCTGAAATGGCTGTGCCACAATAGTGTATGGAATAATACTTTCTTGCACATCTATTTTTTGAATTCTAGCTAATTTAGAATTTATAGAATCCAGTTCCAGATTCATTTCTCCTATTTTTTTATTGAGCTCTGCTCTTTTGGATTTCAATTCCTTCAATTCCTTGTCGCCTTGATCGCATGCAGAAAGTAAGACTAAAGCAAAAACGGCTAATACTAATTTATTCATAATTTTATTTTTGGTAATGGTGTATTTTAATTTATAATTTTCCTTGAATTTTCTTCAATTCAATATGGCTATTTAATAGATTCAATTCGGACTGTAACAGTTTTAAATACTGCTGTATTCTCTCATTTTGAGCATTGGCAAATTCAAAACTACTCCCGATGCCTTCTTTGTATTTTACTTGCGTTTTATGCTCTATTTTTTCAGAAAGTTTAAGAATGTCTTTCTGATTTTTATACTCATTGATATTATTTCGGATAGTCAATAATGTATTCATATTCTCCACTTTGAGAGCATTGAATAGATTCAATTTATCTATTTCTGCCTTTTCTACTGCCAATTTGGCTTGGGTAATTTGGCTTTTTCTTGTAAATCCATCGAAGATGGGAATATTCGCTTGAATACCAAAATTTCCAAAATTATACCACTTGTTATTAAAGAAATTGAAGCGATCGCTAAATGAATTGTAACCATAATTGGCAGCACCGTATAAACTAGGTAAAGCAGAATAACGCATTTGTATAAGATCATACTTTTTTAATTGAATAGCTTGTTCTGCTAATTTAGATTCCAATCTGTTTTCTATATTATCTACATAGCCAGTCTGCTGAAATACTTCGGATAAATGCTGACTTATATCGTCTGTTAATCTTAGACTATCTTCCATTGGATAACCCATATTGAGCTTAAGGGCGGACAGAGCTAATTGATTCTGTGTCTCTAGCAGCAGAATGGCATTCTCTATGGTCTTCACATTATATTGCAGCCTCTCCACGTCTAATTCTTCTATCAGTCCTTGTTTATAGGTTTTATTCGTTTGATCAAATAGCTTATCTATGACTGCTTTACTTTCTTTGATAGATTGTAAACTTTTTCGGGCCATGACCGCTTGAAAATATGATTTAGATATAAGCACTTTCACATCACGTTCGCTCATTTTGACCTGCAAATTGGCTAATTCTTTAATAGATGTTCTTGCCTGCACTCCCACTAGATAGCGTCCGTCAAAAATCAACTGCTGGAGCCCTATATTCGCATTTATCGTATTGCTCAATCCGAATTGGACTGGAATCAATTGGCCTGGGGCTCCGAATGCATCGCCAGGTATGACGCTAGTAGGCACAATGAATTGATTTTGATAGGCAAGAGAACCATTGATTTTTGGAAATCCTTGAGTCAATACTTCTTGTGTTTTCTCGTAGGTAATCGATTTTTCAAGCTGGCTATTTTGATGATTATAGTTGTGCTGTAGCGCATATTCTATGGCAGCTTCTATTGTAAAAATCCTCTTCTGAGCAAATAGATTGGAAGCGAAGATGAGCGCTAAGACCTTGACAGAAATTTTAAATACTTTTATCATATTATTTCTCAAATTTTATTTTATCTAGATATTTAATACCCTTAGAAGTTCCGATTCCATTGAGGTGATAGTACATGAGTTCTTTTTCCAAATCTCCAAAAGAGCGTGTGCGCTGCTGTGCAAAAAATTCAATCATATTGAATACACTATGAAAATATTGACTAGCAATAAATTCAACATCGATAGTCAATCTATATAAGCCTTCGAGCTGACCGCGCTTCATATTTTCGACAATGGTATTAAGAACGCAGGTTTTAAAAAAGTCTTGCAGTTTTTTCCAGCAGTCTGGATAATACTTCTGTATATCTGAAACAAAAATGGGCTTCATCTTTTGATGAGACTCCATATCCATCTGATAAATTAATCGCAGTTCATCTATAGCGTTTTTCGATACAGATTTGACTCGCTCTACACCACAGGCATGATCGAAAATATGAGTATCTATTTCACAGGCTACGATTTCATCTTTGCTAGAGAAATATGAATAGATAGTTTTTTTTGAAATGCCCAATGCAGCAGCTATATCATCCATATTCACAGACTTGGTCCCTCTCTCAAAAAAGAGGTATCTAGCGGATTCTAAAATAATTTCCTTATTCATTGATGCAGCAAAATTATAAAGAAAAAATCTAAGGAAACTAATATAGTTTTCTAAGTTTCCTTAAAAATTCAAAAAATACACTTAGCCCCTATTTCTTACCATCCAGACATGCGAAATAGCTGAGTAAAATATCGGAACGCTTTCTCCCTATTAGTTCTGTGAGTTCATCGGAAGTGGCCAACCGCATATTGGCTATAGACTTATAATGCTGGAGTAACTTCGTAATAGTCGTTTTCCCTATACCGTCGATATCTGTTAAGGATGACTGGATCATAGATTTAGAGCGTATCTGCCTATGAAAACTCAGACCAAATCGGTGTGCCTCATCGCGCATTTGCTGAATGAGTTTAAGTGCCGGACTTTTCTTATCAATATACATAGGTATTGGGTCATCTTTAAAATAGATTTCTTCTAGTTTCTTAGCTATACCTACTATGGTTACCTTAGTTTCTAATTCCAACTCTTTAAGGGCCTCTAGCGCATGACTGAGCTGACCCTTACCACCATCTATGACTATGAGCTGAGGGAGAGATTCATTCTCTTCTATCATACGCTTATAGCGGCGGGTGACTATTTCTTTCATAGAAGCGAAATCGTCTGGACCGATTACTGTCTTGACATGAAAATGTCTATAATCTCGCTTGGCGGGCTTACCATTCTTAAAAACCACACAAGCACTCACGGGATTCGTTCCTTGAATATTTGAGTTGTCAAAACATTCTATATGGATAGGAAGCTGATTCAGTCTCAACTTATCTTGTAGCTCCTTTAATACATTAAATTCCTTGCGCTTTTTATCAAATTTAGGATCCGTAAAGAGTGCCATAGCAAAGCTTCGCGCATTGGTATAGGAAATATAAAGTAGTTTTTTCTTATCCCCTAGCAGGGGAATCACCTGCCTTACCTTATTGGGTAATTCACTAACCTCTTCTGGCAGCACCACTTCTTCTATCTCTGCA
>CANESS010000030.1 GCA_947441115.1 Saprospirales bacterium
ACCCCAAAGAGAATTAGCACTTTTGATAAGCTGGGTAGGAACTTCAAATGAAACATCGCCTGCCTCTAGATTTCGTATAATTTCATCCTCCTTACCGTTATAAGCTAGTCTTATTCTCTGTCCTTCGAATCCGAAAGCTGATTGATTATTATAGCGCAGTGTATTTTGAAACTTATCTCCAATTTTGCCCATGACACTCACATTAAGCCCCATATCGAAATCTATCAATCCTTGCGACTGCTGAATAGGAGTTAATGCAGGATTTCGAATCGTATTATGCTGATAGCCCATAAGAATATCAAGATTTCCTTGTGGCTTTATCTCTACAGGGCCATCTCCGAATATGCCATTCGCTGGCAAATCAAACTGCACTCCTAAAGGACTTTTCTTTTTAGTGACATCATCTGCCTTCTGATTCGCATTTCTAGCTTCTATAAACTCTGCGAATTCTTGCTTTTCAGTCAATGCAAGGTATTCCTCATAGGTGAGGTACATTGGTGACTTGATATTGATACCATCCACTTTTTCGGTTACGAGATAGAGATTCGTCTTATAATCATATGTTACTTCACGCTTTACGTTTGTGGGAGGCGGTAGAATTTGTGTTCGCTTTTCACCTACTTCTTTCTGCACAAAAGATTCATTGCCTTCCTTTTTCTTGGGCTTAGTGGAATCACCCTGTGGAGCAGGGATTAGCCGGTAGGCATTCTGCCACATACTCATAAGATGAGACGAAGCCTCCCCATTCCATAAAAGGAATAGAATTAGGAAATAACTGAAGTATTTGAGTCCCTTCACCGTTTAGCTTAGATAATTTTATAAAGACCTGAGCGCTAACTTTATAAAATCTTCTACAGATTTAACATCAGCCTTCGATTCAATAGTATTCAGTATCTTCATTACGTTGTTTCTTTGATAACCTAGTGTTATTAAAGCTATTAACGCATCTTCTTTGATTTTATTTTCTGCCTTAAGTATTGGTACATCTGCATCTGAGCCTTTAAGCATCTTATCTTTAAGTTCTAGAATTAGCCGCTTTGCTGTTTTGGGTCCTATTCCTTTGATCCCAGATAAGGTTCTCTCGTCTTCAGAGATGATAGCTCGTCGAATCTCGCTGTAAGAAAGAGCATTTAGCATGAGACGAGCAGTATTCGCGCCGATTCCTGATACATCAAGTAATTGGACGAATAGTATTTTATCCTCATATTCACTAAACCCGAAAATATCATAACCTGAAAAGGTCTGTCCATCCTTCTTTATATGCAGATAGGTGTAAACCAGTGCATCTGATTTCTCTTTGAGAAAATTGTACGTGGTAAGGGTAATTTGAACTTCAAAACCCAAGCCAGATCCTATCTCCATAATTGCTGAAGTAGGTGAGCAAGATATAATCTTACCTTTTAAGTATGCTAACAAATTAAATAATCAAATTGGTGGAGTAGAATTCGATCAAATAGCAACGGATTTTAATTCTTGTTCTAAAACGAATTTAATCTCAGGAATACTCTTATAAAGCTGTTCGTATGAGTCTATGACAAAATATTTCTCCTGAAATTTGTCTTTTATATATGGTGTAGCAAATATATTTTTTACATCATATGGCATTCGAGTAGGTCTATCTGAATCAATGGAATACTGAGTCTCCCCACTCGATGATAATATGCCGGCACCGTATACTTTAAGTACACCATCCTCTCTAATCAGACCGAACTCTACAGTGTACCAATATAGCCTTGAAATAATCTCGACAGCCCACTCGTTTTCTATGTGATCTAAAGCAATAGACGCTAATTCAGATAGGAAATTGGCAAAATATATATTAGCTAGTAAAGGCACGTGACCGAATATATCGTGAAACATATCTGGTTCTTCTAGATATTCCAGCTGAGACTTTTTTCTTAGCCAAGTACTAGATGGAAATTCACGGGCACTTAAGTGCTGAAAAAATGGTTTATTATCAATCAATCCAGGGACTACATAGATATTCCAGCCTGTGATTACAGATAATTTAGCGTTGCAATCATTGAAATTAGGAATACGATGTCCTTCTAAACCTATCGCCTGTATACCTTCCAAATATGCCTTAGTGGAATACTTTGGCAATATTTCCATCATTCTTTTATATAATATGGACCATACTTCGTGGTCTTCATCTAGATATTTATCGTATTCTTGAATCATTCATATTGAATTTTGTGTTCAATCAAACGACCAAAGATAAATAAAAAATTAAAAATCCAACCTATTTTTCAATGCTTGGTCTCTCAACTCTGCTGCCTTTTCTTTACCCAAGTAGTTCTCAATAGCCAAATGAATCAAATGTAAAGCTGGAATCATAAGAATTGCGACGAGTCCTTTGTAAATATAATTATTCAATGCTACCGAAAAAACCTGCGATAATGGCCAATTCTGACCTAGGTAAAAGGCGATATAAATGACCACAAAACTATCTATCAGCTGTGATACAAGAGTAGACATTGTAGCTCTTGCCCATAGTTTACTACCCACACGAGTTCTTTTCATTCGCTGAAATATAGCTACATCTATGAGCTGACCTATGACAAATGCCGTCAAAGAACCTATGATAATATTATTACCTTGACCAAAAATCAAGGCGTAGGCTTTATTGAAATCTGGAATTCCATTTTCCACTTGCACATTTTTCCACCAATCCGCAGGAGATAAATTTATAGCAGCATTCATTACTATGAAGGCATAAATAGAAATAGCTACGGCTAAATAGGTGAGAAATTGAACACCTTTTTTACCATAGTAGTCATTGATAATATCCGTCAAAATAAAAACTACGGGCCATATTAAAACCCCAGCGGTGTATTGGAGTGTCATGGGCTGACCCAGCATCGTATAGCTCCACTCGGCTGCACCGAGGGTAGCAGACAGAGAAAAAATCTTGACCCCGATAAACTCAGCCAAAAGAACATTAGCTATAAAAATAGCTCCAAGAATACTAAAAATTTTAACCTCTTTTCGCATAAATTAAATGAGTTAGAAAAATTGCACAGAAATTATCAAAGCCAAACAAATGTAGGAAATAGTTTTAAAAACAAGGTTAAAAGTCAATATTGGATGCTAAACAGGTTATTTTTTTGTATGCTCATTTAACTATTCGTAATGAATCGTTTAATATTTCTAGCTTATATTTGCTTTTTACAAAATAAATATCATTTATGCTTAAAACTAGTCTTGCATTAGGATTATTATCTCTAGGGTTAAACACCTTTGCACAAAATACCCCTACTGCATCTCCATCCACAGCCGCAGCTCCTATCGCTAAATCGCCAGAATCTAAAAAGGTGAAATTTTCTGAAGACGGTCATGACCATTTTATGTTTAACTTCACCATAGACAATGTCATCAATGGTAGTTCTGATTCCTTTTTTAAGTCTAATGTTTTTAACCCTAATCTAGGATTTTACTTTTTATACGATTTACCAATAGGTAAAACAGGACTAAGTGTTGCCCCCGGAGCTGGATTTACATTTAGCAAGGTCAGTCTAGATGGAGCTAATTTAGTTCAAAATGCCCAAGGCACTTCTTTTGTAAACAGCACTAAGGACCCTATGTTCGGACCAACCTCCAATTTCAACTATGAAAGCTCTAGCTTCTATTCTTCATGGTTAGAAGTACCTTTTGAGATTAGATACATATCCAAACCCATCAATGGAAGAAGCCGAATCAAACTAGCTGCTGGCATGCGAGCGGGCATTAACCTGACTACAAACTCTAAGATTAACTACTATGATAGAAACATACAGAGAGAACAAACTCAAAAATTAGGTCCTTTTGACGAACTCGCGTCTTTTAGATATGGTGCTACGTTCAGAATAGGCTATGGCGCTATTAATCTATTTGGTTATTATGGACTAAACCAAATGATCAAGGAGAATAGAAATTATAATAATTTAGATTTAAGACAATATTCCATTGGGGTTTCGATCACAGGAATGTAGTAAAATTTATGAGACAATCAGCAACCAATGTCATGATGGTGCGCCCAGCATCATTTCAGTTTAATCATGAGACAGCACAGTCGAATGAATTTCAGAATAATATCGAAGACCTGAGCCGCGAAGACATACTGCGTATAGCTCAAACAGAGTTTGATACCATGGTAACAGAGCTTACTAGCCAGAAAATAAATGTGTTAGTCATTCATGACACAGTCAGTCCTGAAAAACCAGATGCTATATTTCCCAATAATTGGATCAGTATGGGACAAGATGGGACTATAACTATTTTTCCGATGAAAACTAAAAATAGGCAGTTAGAAAAGCGTAAGGATATTATAGAGCTTATTCGGGATAAATATCAAGTTCAAAAAGAAATAGACCTGAGTCATTACGAGGTTAGGGATAAGGCACTAGAAGGCACTGGAAGTATAGTCTATGACCATATTCATAAAATAGCATATGTTTGTCTTTCTCCACGCACAGAACTCGATTTATTTACAGATTATTGTATCCAAATAGGGTATGAGGCTGTCTTCTTTCACTCCTATGATACCCAAGGAACTCTGATCTACCACACCAATGTAGTCATGTGTATAGGTAGTGGATTTGTAGTGATAGGTATGGATAGCATCACAGACCGCATAGAAAGAGAAAAGCTCGAAGCTAAATTTAAGGCTTCGCAACTAGAGATTATTTATCTCACCAATGAGCAACTTTTAAAGCATTTTGCAGGCAATATGCTGCAGGTAGAAAACATGGATGGAGAATTATTTTTAGTCATGAGTCAACGAGCATTTCGATCACTGACGGAAATACAAAAAATTCAAATAGAAAAATATGCCGCTATTTTGCCAGTGTCCATAGACCTCATAGAGAAAATAGGTGGGGGAAGTGCTCGATGTATGATGGCAGAGATATTTCTAGATAAAAAACAAACTATATGAATACGGTATTTTGTAAAAGCGAAGTAGATGCGCTAAAGAAAGTCATTATTCACTATCCAGATGATGGTATAGAGGTAGTAACTCCTAGTAATGCGTTAGAATATCTATACGATGATATTGTGCATTTGCAAACCATGCGCGAAGAGCATCAGAAATTTATTGATATTCTTTCAGCCTTTATAGGTGAAGAAAATGTCATAGATACTGAAGACCTCCTATTGGAGGTATTTGAGACTATAGATAAAACGAATCGTGATAAATTTTTCAATTATTTATTTGCTCAAGAACGCTTAACAGAAGAAGTAAAAGAAAAAATAAAGTCCTTATCAAATAAGGATTTAGTTTATACCTTGTTTACTGGATTGCTGGAAGAAACCGATGAATCCTTATTGACACCATTGCCAAACTATGTATTTACGAGAGACATAGCTGTCATAGTCAAAGATTATTTACTAATCTGTAATCCGTCTAAAAAAGCACGGAATCGAGAAGGAGTATTGACCCGCGTGATATGTTACTTTCATCCATTATTTAAATCATGTCAAGAAGACAATGATGAAAAAATCATTGATATGACAGAAGCTGGCGAAGACTGCACTATAGAAGGAGGCGATGTTATGGTATTTCAAGATGATTATCTATTAGTGGGTTGCAGCGAACGCACTACACCAGAAGCTATTGAGTATCTAAAGAAAAAATTATTCAATCAAGGGGTCATAGATAATGTGGTGCGAATAGTCATACCAAAAGATAGAGCATGCATGCATATCGATACCTTATTTACTCAGATAAGTAAAGATGAATTTGTTATCTATGAAAATACCTTAAAATCAAACCTTATCAAAGTCACTCAGTTTAATAAAGATGGAAGTAGTAAAGAGTTTTCTACTTTAGAAACTTTCTTTCTATCCGCTAATCCCAATATGAAGTTTATCCTATGCGGAAATGGAAATTATCCTTATGATGAGAGAGAACAATGGACAGATGGTTGCAACCTAGTAGCTATAAGAGACGGAGTAGCTATAGCCTATGATAGAAATGTGAAAACAGCAGAGGCTCTGTATGAATTAGGTTATGAAATAGTCAGCGGTAGAGATATAGCCAAGCAATGGAATTTTGGAGATTTCAATCCTGACAAATATGAAAAAACAATTATAACTATTCCTTCTACAGAACTATCAAGAGCCCGAGGAGGGCCCCATTGTATGACTTTCCCAATTCTTAGGGTTTAGATTAAACGCATTCATTTTGATAGTTATCCATTTTATCTTAGGTCTTCTATATATGGGAATTCCTTTGATTTTTGTTTTGTACTACAGAACCTACTATATTGAAAATTTAGAAGATAAATATATATTCATTCTTGGATTTTTACTCAAGATAATAGGCGCAACAGCAGGTATGGTAGTAAGATTTACTAGTTATAATTTTGGAGCGCCAGTGCGATATAAAATTCCAAGTCTGAGCACATATCTGTTAGCCTTGCTTTTTATACTAGATAAATATAATCATACTTTCAAAGCAGAAAACTAATGTCAAAAGGACGAGTAGTAGTAGGACTTTCAGGAGGTGTAGATAGCAGTGTAGCTGCGGCTTTACTTATAGAGCAGGGCTACGAAGTCATCGCGGTATTTATGCGAAATTGGAATGATAGCTCAGTGGTTATAAATAATGAATGTCCGTGGATTGACGATAGCAATGATGCTCTATTAGTAGCGAATAAACTAGGGATTCCATTTCAGGTACTTGATTTATCTGATATCTATAAAACTAGAATTGTAGACTATATGCATGCAGAGTATGCTCGCGGGCGAACTCCAAATCCAGACATATTATGTAATCGAGAAATAAAATTCGATGTTTTTCTAGATGCTGCAATAAAACTAGGCGCACAATATGTAGCTACTGGTCACTATTGCAGAAAAGAATCGGTGGAGAAAGGACAAAAAACTATTCAGAGACTACTCGCTGGAGCTGATAGAAATAAAGATCAAAGCTATTTTCTATGTCAAGTGAATCAATACCAGTTGTCAAAAGCTCTTTTTCCTATAGGCCACTTGCAGAAATATGAAGTACGAGAGATAGCAAAAAAATATGATTTAATCACAGCTGAAAAAAAAGATTCACAAGGATTGTGTTTTATTGGGAAGGTGAAACTCCCTGTCTTTCTTCAAGAGCAGCTCAAGCCTAACTCTGGTAAAATCATAGAAATTGATTCCCAGCATCATTGTTTTCATTATGCAAATGAGGAACTAGATACCCTCTGCAATAGCTATCACTTAGAATCAAGTTTTGGAAAGGTAATAGGACAACACCAAGGGGCTCAGTTTTACACCATCGGCCAGAGAAAAGGACTGGGTATTGGGGGTGCCAAATTACCTTTGTTTATCATAGATAAAGATTCAACACAGAATATAATCTACGTAGGTAAAGGGGACGAGCACCCAGGTTTAAAAAGAAAGGGGCTATGGATAGCAAATGAAGAAATACATTGGATAAGAGATGATCTAGAACTAGCTATGGGTGAAGATAAAGACTATCTACTCAGGATTAGATACCGACAAGAACTAAGCAAAGCAAAATTATCTAGAAGGGTTTCTGGACTTTACATTATATTTGAAGAATGGATGCATAGCATAGCCAGTGGTCAATTCGCAGCATGGTACGATGGCGATGAGTTGATAGGAAGCGGTGTCATCCATTAGTAAGAATCTATAGTCTTCACTCCCATGGAACGCATAAATTTTGAGCTTTATGATATAGAAAATGAGAAGAAACTCATTTCCAAGGAATATAGACGATTGCTCAAAATATTAAAAAATCGACTCAATCCCAGTTCTAAAAAAAGTCTACGTCATGCATTTGATCTGGCGGTAGATGCTCATAGTAAAACAAGACGAAAGTCAGGTGAATTATATATATTTCATCCTATAGCTGTAGCTAATATAGTGACGGAAGAAATTGGATTAGGTGTGACCTCTGCGATCTGTGCACTGCTGCATGATACCTTAGAAGATACAGATTTAACTATAGAAGAAATTCAAATTTCTCTAGGAACTGAGGTCGCTAAAATCGTTGAAGGACTTACTAAGATTTCCAATATTATAGACACGAGTTCTTCTATGCAAATAGAGAACTATAAAAAGCTGATAGTTACCCTAGCTGAAGATGTAAGAGTCATACTCATAAAAATAGCTGATAGACTGCACAACATGCGCACTATGGATGCAATGTCACCGGATAAGCAAAAGAAAATAGCTTCCGAGACTCTATTTCTTTATGCACCCTTAGCCAATCGTATAGGTCTCCATGCTATCAAATCAGAACTAGAAGATTTATCATTAAAATATCTTGAGCCCAAAGAGTATCGCGATATAGCCCTTAAATTAAAAGAAACTAAGCGACAACGCAGTAAGCAGATCCATGAATTTATTCAACCTATAGAAGAACAATTAAGTCAACTTGGGTATAAATTTAAAATATACGGTCGACCTAAATCTATCTATTCTATTTGGAATAAGATTCATAAAAAAGGAGTTCCCTTTGAAGAAGTATTTGATTTATTAGCTATTCGTATTATTCTGGATGTTCCGGTAGAGAAAGAAAAGCAAGAATGTTGGAATGTTTATTCTATTATCACAGAAAATTACATTCCATCCTCGGAGCGACTCAGAGATTGGATATCTAAACCCAAATCAAATGGTTATGAAGCTCTGCATACTACCGTAATGGGGCCTGGCGGTAAATTTATCGAAGTGCAAATTCGTACTGCTAGAATGGATGAGGTAGCCGAACGCGGTATAGCAGCGCATCTTTTTTACAAAGAAGGTAAAATGGGAATTGAGAAAAATCCAGTAGATGAATGGTTAAAAAGAATAGCTCAAAAATTAAAGCAGTCTTCCGATAGCGCGCTAGATCTAGTTGATGATTTCAAACTAGACCTTTATAACGAAGAAATTTATGTTTTTACTCCTAAAGGAGAATTAAAAATGATGCCCAATGGTAGTACCATTCTTGATTTTGCCTTTGAGATTCACTCTGGGCTAGGTGGAAAATGTATTGGAGCTAAAGTAAATCATAAACTAGTTCCTATATCGCACAAATTAGAAAATGGAACGCAGATAGAAATTCTGACTAGTGCCAAACAGAGACCAAATGAAGACTGGCTCAATATAGCTAATACCTCGAAGGCTAAAACAGCTATTAAAAACTCCCTAAAATCTGAAATTCGAGCGGAAGCAGCCTTAGGAAAGGAAATTTTATTAAGGAAACTCTCTGCAATCAATGCAGATTATAACCAAGAAAATCTGCAAATCTTAATCAATCATTATAAAAATACGAATCATCTTAGTTTTCTATGTGATGTTAAAAATGAAAATATAAATCTGCAAGATCTCAAAAAATTTAAGATAGTAGCAGGTCAAATCAAACTAGATAAACCAAAAAAAACCAAGGAGTCAGAAAGGAACATCTCTGACCAAGATGTCATTCAAAAAGTAAAAGAAACGCTTAAGCACAATGCTGACCTCCTAATCATGGGAGAGGATAGCTCGAAAATAAAATATAGTTATGCATCCTGCTGCAATCCCATCCCAGGTGACGATGTTTTTGGATTCATCACTATTAATGATGGTGTAAAAATACATAGAATCAACTGCCCTAATGCAGTGCAGCTAATGAGTAAATACAATTATCGTATAGTCAAAACCAAATGGAGTCAATCTAAAGAAATCGCCTTCCTAACAGGATTTAAAATTAGTGGAATAGATGGACTAGGGTTGATCAATAAAATGACGAAAATCATTTCAGAAGATTATAATGTCAATATCCGCTCCATATCAATAGAAAGTGAAGAGGGCATCTTTGAAGGTATAGTCAAGCTCTACGTCAATGATATAGAACAACTGGAAACGCTCATTAATAATATGAAAACATTAGACGGGGTCATAGATATCAAACGAATCGAAGAATAAAAAAAGACACGAAACCTATTATTTCGTGCCTTTTACAAGTACCTCGGGCGGGACTTGAACCCGCACGGACATTACTGCCCACAGGATTTTAAGTCCTGCGTGTCTACCAATTCCACCACCAAGGTATTTCCTAACAATTGGAAAGAGAGCGAAAGACGAGACTCGAACTCGCGACCCCAACCTTGGCAAGGTTGTGCTCTACCAACTGAGCTACTTTCGCATTTTATCATAGAATGATAAAAAATGGAATGCAAATATAAAAGTTTTTTCCAATTTGCATTACATAAAATCGAATGAGGTCGAGAGCGGATTCGAACCGCTGTACGAGGTTTTGCAGACCTCTGCCTAGCCGCTCGGCCACCCGACCATTACCTAAAAGAACACTTCCATTTAAAAATAGGACTGCAAATATAAAACTTTTCAATAATTCAGTTTTGTTTTTTTACTTTTGTAGTCTATTCTAGTTTTCACTTAAAATATAGTACCCTAAGAATTTATGCAAGATATTTTCCCTCAACGAATTAAAATGATTCAAGGAGTGATAATTTTCTTTTCATTTCTCTTTCTTATAAATCTTTTCTATATACAACTGATAGATAATAAGTACAAAATCAAAGCAAAAGATAATGCTATAAAAGAACTTATAGAGTATCCATCGCGAGGGTTAATATATGATAGAAATAATAAATTAATCGTTCATAATACGAATCAATTTGAAATCATGGTCACCAATGCAGAGGTCGACGCCAACCTTGATACTAGTCAACTATGCAAAGACCTTGCAATTACCCAAGATTATTTCCTTGAATCCATGAAAAAAGCAAGAAAGGCCTCTCGATATAGACCATATGTTTTTCTTAAATATGTGGACGATTCCAATTATCAGCGTTTTCAAGAACATATATTCAAATACAAAGGATTCTTTGGACAGACTCGATTTGTAAGAGACTACCCTTATGCCAATGGAGCGCTTCTTTTCGGAGACGTAGGAGAGATTGATTCCTCCCAAATCAAAAAATATGCAGATACTTATACTTACCTTAGTGGAGACTATATAGGTAAAAACGGGATAGAAGTGTATTATGAAGACCTTCTAAGAGGTCAACGTGGTATACGAACAGTAGTAGTAGATGCACTAAATAGAGTTAAAGGAAGCTATGCCAATGGAGAAAATGACAATGACCCTATCGCTGGCAAGAATCTGCAAGCCTCTATAGATATAAATATTCAAACTTTAGGGGAAGAACTACTTACGAATAAGCGAGGGAGCATCATAGCTATAGAACCTTCTACTGGAGAGGTTTTGGCGCTTTGCAATGGGCCAACCTATGATCCAAATCTACTCAGAGGCGGCAATAGGAATAAATATTACCCAAAACTACTACTCAATAAATACAAACCACTATACAATAGAGCTATTCAAGGTCTATATCCTCCAGGGTCTACATTTAAAGCTCCTTCAGCATTAGTAGCATTGCAAATGGGTGCCATAAATCCAAATTTCGCTTATTATTGCCCTGGATACTACCCTATAGGTAAAAAGAGCCTCAAATGCTCTCATAGGCATGCACCTTGCAGAAATATTGAAGAAGGATTGACTCAGTCATGCAACCCTTATTTTTGTCAGGTGTTTAGAGAATCAATTGAAGTGAGCAATTCTAAAAGGTTTCAAAAAGATTATGATCGTTGGTATAAAAATATTTGTCGATTTGGATATAGAAGAAAGTTAGGAATAGATCTTAAAAATGAAAAACGAGGCAATGTGCCCGATACTGCTTATTATAACAAGATTTACAAAAACCAGTGGCGAGCTACCACTGTGATATCATTAGGAATAGGTCAGGGAGAAATACTTGCTACACCATTGCAAATGGCTAACTCCTATTGTGTAATAGCCAACAAAGGATATTATATAACTCCGCACGTTATCAAGGGCATATATGCCAATGGGAAATTTGAACCGAATACCGCTAAAAAAATCAAAGTCAATGTACCGATAGATAAATTATATTTTGATAGAGTAACAGATGGACTAGAAATGGTAGTTCAAGCAGGTACTGCGCGTGCATCTAAAATTGAGGGGATAGCACTTTGCGGTAAGACAGGAACGGCACAAAATCCCCATGGTGAAGACCACTCTATTTTTGTAGGATTTGCACCTAAAGTAAATCCTAAAATAGTCATAGCATGTATCGTCGAAAACGGAGGTGGTGGCGGTGGCTTAGCGGCTCCTATCGTATCTCTCATGGCAGAGCGTTACCTTAAAGACAGTTTACCTCCTGCTAGCTTGAATAAGTATAGTAGTATTAAAAATAGACACCTCATCAATTTTCAGATAGACGAATAAGTATGGCTAAAAGTCCTTCCATTTTCAATAAATTAGACTGGCCATTGTTAATGACCTTTCTCATTCTTATGGTAATAGGTCTCATCACCATCTATGCTGCAGGATATAATCCAGACCACCCTAAAATATATGATATCTCTCAAACGTATGGAAAACAATTAATATGGATTGGCATCTGTTTGGTACTGGGTTTTATTATTATCAATATGAATTCCAAGGTATTTAGCGTTTTTGCTTATGCATATTATGGTATCATTCTGTTACTTCTTATTGTTGTCTTATTTATAGCAAAGGAAGTCAATGGTGCTAAAGCATGGATCGACCTTGGTTTTTTCAGACTTCAACCATCCGAATTTGCAAAATTTACTACATGTCTAGGCTTAGCCTATTATATCAGTGAGCTTGAAACCAATTTAGCCTATGCTAAAAAACTGATGATGGCCTTAGGCATTATCATCATACCTTTTATCCTCATTTTAGCGCAGCACGATATGGGCTCAGCCTTAGTATTTTTGTCCTTTGCCTTTTTACTCAATCGCTTTGGAATGTCAGACTATATTATTTTCGCTGGATTTTTTGTTATCATTATTTCCATTCTATCTTTACTACTATCCCCTGTCTATCTAATTCTCAGCATGGTTGTTCTAGTCATCATCATTGCCTTTTTCAACAGAAAAAGCAAAGATTTGGATAAATACATTATTGTAGGTGTTGCTATCACTAGTTTTGTCGCCATCTACAGTATATCCATAGATCTTGTAATGGATAAACTTGATAAGCACCAAAAAGATCGAATCAATGTATTAGTTGGGAAAGGCGGTAATGACTGGAATGTAAGACAAAGTAAAATAGCACTAGGGGCAGGACAATTTAGCGGTAAAGGATTTTTAAAAGGAACTCAATCAAAAATGAATTTTTTACCCGCTAAAGAAACTGATTTTATCTTCTGCACCATAGGGGAAGAATGGGGATTTTTAGGATGTGGACTAGTTATCGGTCTATATGTTTTTCTCATGATGAGAATCCTCTATTTGTCTGAAAAGCACAGTTCAAAATTCTCTAAAGTCTATGGCTATGCTATCGTATGTGTGCTAATGATGCATTTTATCATTAATATAGGGATGACCGTAGGACTAGTGCCCGTCATAGGCATTCCTTTGCCAGCGCTTAGTTATGGAGGTTCCTCACTTTTATCTTTCTCTGTTATGATTTTTGCTTTCATTCGCATGGATAGTGAGCGTTGGATTTATACAAGTTAACTTATAAGCTTTAAATAACTAAACTTTCAACTAATATATATGCTATTCATTAAAGACGTCAAAGGCAAAGGAAGAGGAGTATTTACCGATGAACTTATAAAAAAAGGAGAACTAATAGAGGTCTGTCCTATGATAATAATGCCTGCTAAAGACAGAAAATTTATAGATCAAACCAAAATATTTAACTACTATTTTCTATGGGGCGACACCCATAAGCAGAGTGCCATTGCGCTAGGTTACGGCTCATTGTACAATCACAGTCGTGCTGCTAATGCAGATTATGAGAGCTACTATGAGGAGGAAGAAATTCACATCATAGCTTATAAAGCTATTCAGGCTGGTGAAGAAGTCACGATCAACTATAACAACGATCCTAATTCACAGACGCCGATGTGGTTTGAAAAAGGTTAAGACTTATCCACTTTAGGCATAAAGATAGATGGACCCTGCGGCAAATCTAGCATCAACTGCATACTCAATCTGCGAATAGCTTGACTGGTATAGAGAATATGGAAAATCCAAGGAAACCAATAGAGCGGTAAGAATATGAGCTGGTTAAGATACATCGAAATGACAAAGACCAGACTCGAAAACAATTGAAAATTTAAAAACTCAACCATCAAATTATAAAAGGCGGGTGAGCTTGCAGGGCGGTTTTTAAAAAACCACCATAGACTAGGTATGATAAAAAATAAATAAGAAAGTGAGAAAAGTAAAATCGCATTTCTTTTCTCCTCTGCATCTAGACTTAATCGCAGATTAGTAGAGTATGTCGGCAAAATATTATCTACAGACTTCACTTCGATTGGCATTACTATTTCTGTAACAGGCTGACCAATAGTTTTTAAATCTAAACCTCCAAAGGTACCACTCGTCATCATGAGATAAACAGGATTTAAAACAGCTTTCTGATTTAAAAAATTTTCTAAGTCAGAGATATCTGTAAATAAAATCAAATCATCCCTATGAAAATGCTTTCGAATGACCCCTTCTGTGAATAATACACTCCCCTTTTTTTCAATAACCTTTTTATCTATAAATACTAGAGCAGTATCCGCAGCATTCATAGTATTTTGGTATTGTGGTAGAAATTCTTCTGTAAGCGTACTATAGGTATGCATCTCAAAACAAGCCAAAAGATGTCTCGTAGGGTAATTTTCCTTCGCCGCATCTATGGTGGCTCTCAATTTACTCGGTGAATGCGCAAAATCTTTAAAAATGACGCGATCCTTCTCTTCTATGATTTTCTCCAATCGACGACCCGCGCCATTAAAACTCTGTATAGCTTTCCAAAAATTCGATTCAGACATACCCAGCTCTTCGCAGACATGCTTTGCTGCTTGTACATTCTCCATATTATGCCGACCTATAACGCAGAGCGGCATAATCTCATCAACTACTTTCGCATTGAAAATTTCATCTTTTACCACATAGTCTATAGCATTATAGCTTTTCATCTCGATATCTGTTCGGAGATTCTTCACAATGGAAGCTACCTTTTCGTCTTCATAGTAAAATAATATTCCGCCTGCCTCCATACTGTGAACTAGTTTGGCAAACTGTGCATTGTATATCTCCTCCGTCTTGAATACATTAATATGATCCCACTCTATACCACTAATAGTAGCGATATGAGCTTTATAATAGATAAATTTTGGCTCTTTATTGATAGGGCTCGCCAGATACTCATCTCCTTCTATCACTATTATAGGGGCATCACTGAGTCTTACACTATAGTCAAAGCCTGCTACAGAACTTCCAACTAGATAATCAAAATCAATATTCTGATCCTTCAGACAATGCATGACCATAGACGTAATACTCGTCTTACCATGACTGCCTGCTATGACGGCGCGTTTTTTATTCAAACTATTTTCATAAATAAATTCAGGAAATGAGAGCACCTTTAATCCCAATTCCATAGCCATAGCAAGCTCTGGGTTATCAAACCTCGCATGCATACCTAGAATTACCATATCTATATCAGGGGTGACAGATTCAGCGAAAAATCCTTCCTTATTTGGCAGTATCCCTGCCTCTAATAATCTGGTCCTCGATGGTTCCTGAATGACATCATCTGAACCCGTCACCTGATGACCTTTCCGAGCTGATGTAATGGCAATCTGATGCATAATAGCACCGCCTATCGCTATGAGATGTATGCGCATGGGTTAGTTTTAAGACAAAGGTAGTTAAAAGGCACGATATATCTTTTGAAAATCTCTAGAAATGATTTCGTTCATAGGGAAGACATAAATTCTCAGACTTAGCTTAGTAAAGGTTAAAGATAACGCCTTAGTTAAACAAGCTTATCGAACGAACTTAACTCATAGCTTCGTCTCTCGAAGAGAACTCAGCCTTATATTTTGTATTTTATTTCGCTTGATTTTTAGCCTTAGATTCCTCCGAGTCTCTTGCAGTAGAATCCGAAGGGGAGAGAAATAAAATTTAATAATATCTATAGCGGGATAAAACCAAATAAATCATATAATTCACCTCTTCGTGTCTTCTAATAATTAATTTGGGTTAAATAAGCTAATGAAAGGAACTTATTCTTCTATTCAAATTGTTACCTAACTTGTTACTTAACGGAATTTAAAAACTAGAATAATTTACTCACTTAATAACTCAATATATAAATCAACTAATGAAACTAACTGCTATTTTATTCTCCCTCCTTCTTTTTAACTGTCAATCAAATTCAAAACAAACAAATATGTCGGAAACTACTAATGCAGAAGAAAAAACAAATCCTAAATCTATCCATTCACTTAGTATTATAGGGCTCGATGGCAATACAATTAATCTAGCAGATTTTAAAGGTAAAAAAATACTTATCGTCAATACTGCTTCTGAATGTGGATATACTCCTCAGTATGCTCAGTTAGAAGAACTATACAAAGTACAAAAAGAGAAATTAGTAATTATCGGTATACCTACAAATGATTTTGGGGGCCAAGAGCCTGGTTCTAATGAAGAAATAAAGAATTTTTGTAAGAAAAACTATGGCGTAAGCTTTATCATGACTTCTAAACTATCTGCAAAAGGCCCTGAAACAGCATCTATTTTTAATTTTTTATGTACTAAAACTGAGAATGGAGTTTCCAATGCTAAAATCGATTGGAATTTTAATAAATTCTTGATAGACAAAAATGGATTTTGGCTAGCTTATTTTCCCAGTAGCGTATCTCCAGTATCGGATGAGATTATATCCAAATTATAAAAAATTAGTTGTGATATAATGAGCGAAGTAAATCCTCAAGATTATAAAAATAATTTATTTTCCATAGGTTGGAAATTTGGACAATATGTAGCACCCGAACTTAGTAATTTCGATCGATTATTTGATATATTCAAAGAATTATTGATACATACGTCTGGTGATTTTGATGAAACTATAGGTTGGATGAGAATCCTAGACAAGGAATATGAATTTACTACTCCTGAATATTCTATCGATGATTTCGTAGAAGATTTATTAAAACGTCAGTATGTCAAACCCAAATCAAGCACTTCAGGCGATGGCGAAGGAATGGGATTGACCGGAAAAATGGAACGCACACTCCGCCAGCATGCCTTGGAGCAAATATTTGGCTCACTCAAACGCTCTGGTGCAGGAAATCATAGTACCAATCATTCTGGCGCTGGGGAAGAATCATCTGGAGATCATCGAGCGTTTCAATTTGGGGATGCTATTGATAAAATCACTATGACTGAATCACTTAAAAATGCGCAAAAAAATCATAACGGAGATGATTGGCAGCTGGATGAAAATGATTTAGTGATTGAAGAAAGTTATTTCAAAGCACAAATGAGCACGGTACTTATGATTGATATAAGTCATAGTATGATTTTGTATGGAGAAGATCGTATCACTCCAGCAAAAAAAGTGGCCATGGCACTCTCAGAGCTCATTGCAACGAGATACCCCAAAGATACGCTGGATATTATCGTTTTTGGAAATGATGCCTGGTCTATCGAAGTAAAAGATCTACCTTATTTGCAAGTAGGTCCTTTTCATACCAATACAGTGGCCGGTCTTCAGCTGGCTATGGATATTCTTCGTCGTAAGAAAAACACCAATAAACAGATATTTATGATTACCGATGGGAAGCCAAGCTGTGTCATAGAGCCTAATGGAGAATACTATAAAAACAGCAATGGTCTTGATGAATATATAGTAGATCAATGCTATAGTATGGCCCAACGAGCACGAAGGCTGCATATACCAATTACTACATTTATGATAGCTCAAGACTCCTATCTGCAGCAGTTTGTAGATGAATTTACCGCAGCCAACGGTGGTAAGGCTATCTATACAGGAATCAATGGATTGGGCGATATAATCTTCACTGATTATGAAAAAAATAGACGAAAACGATTAAATTAAATACTTCTTAAACTTTACAATTTTATATTTCAATGCAACTCACGGCTATCAAAACTTTTGGCGAATTAAAAAAAGCCAAGTATCATGTCAAATCTATCAAGCAAGAATTAAAGGATAATCTAGTCGCTATCTTGAGCGCTGGAAAGAATCCTTTTCCTAATATTCATGGCTATCAGCATACGGTAATTCCAGAATTGGAGCGAGCTATTTTATCTAAGCACAATATCAATTTATTGGGACTCAGAGGTCAGGCAAAAACTAAAATCGCTCGATTGATGATCGATTTGCTCGATGAATATGTACCTATAATTGAAGGATCTGAGGTTATGGATAATCCATTCGAGCCTATGTCATATTATGGAAAGCAACAAATCGAAACTTTAGGTGATAAAACACCAATTTCTTGGATACATAGATCTGAGCGATTTTCAGAAAAATTGGCAACTCCTGATGTCACTGTTTCTGATCTTATCGGCGATGTAGATCCTATCAAAGCAGTCAATCACAAATTGACCTATGCTGATGAACGCGTCATTCACTTCGGTATGATACCACGAGCCAATCGTTGTATTTTCGTTATCAATGAATTACCCGATTTACAAGCTCGAATTCAAGTTTCGTTATTTAATATTCTCCAAGAAGGAGATGTTCAGATTCGAGGATTCAAATTCCGCTTTCCACTCGATATTCAATTTGTATTTACCGCCAATCCAGAGGACTACACCAATAGAGGCAGTATTATCACCCCGCTAAAAGATAGAATCGGTGCTCAGATTTTGACCCATTATCCAAAAACAATCGAACTCGCTAGAAAAATAACGGAGCAAGAAGCTAAATTGGACGAGGAACAATTAGCTAAAATATATGTGCCTGATTTGGCCAGAGATATTATCGAACAAATCACATTTGAAGCAAGATCTAGTGAATTTATCGATGCCAAAAGTGGCGTCAGTGCTCGATTGAGTATTTCTGCTTTAGAAGCATTGGTGAGTTCAGCAGAGCTACGTTGTCTTAAAGGTGGATATTCTGAAACCAAAGTGAGATTAAGTGATTTTAGGGCATTGATTCCTGCTATGACGGGCAAAATGGAACTCGTATATGAAGGAGAACAAGAAGGTTCTCGCTGGGTTTCGGAACAATTGATTGGTAGAGCGATATCTACCTTATTTATACGAATGTTTCCAAAAATCGAAAAGCTAGAAAAACCCGGAGTTGATGGACCTTATACCAAAGTAGTGGATTGGTTTATAGAGAATGATGATTTTACATTACCCGATTTATTGGATGACGAAACTTATGATACCACTTTAGCTAAAATCAAGCCTTTATTAAGTCTAATACAAAAATACATCCCCAATACCTGTGAAAAAGATAGTTCATTTATGAAAGAATTCGTACTCTGGGCCTTGGTTGAACAAAAGAAATTGAGCAAAAATCAATTAGAAGGTGAGACAGGATTTAGAGATACACTACCAAGTTTTAATTTGAGGAATAATTAAAATTGAATTGTTTCAATTATTTGTGAATAGCATCAATAAAGGACAAAGAAAAGGTCTGTGTGTTTGCCACGAATTCACCAATTATTTTTGATTTCAAGTTTATCCATTCAAAAATTTCTTGCATAATCCTTGCTAGCCCG
>CANESS010000031.1 GCA_947441115.1 Saprospirales bacterium
TACCCACCCATTAATCACTTTTCTAGGGGTCATGGCAGGTTTAAATATATTTGGATTTTTAGGAATTATTTTTGGGCCTTTATTGATATCATTATTACTTATTTTGATTCGAATTTACAGGGAAGAATATAAATAGAGAATCTACCTTGTTAACCAAAAAAATTACGCTACTCAATGTAAATCAGTTATATTTGTAATATAATAAATCATATTTACCATGAAAAATTTAGCATTTCTATTTGCTTATTTTTTTAGCTCATTTATAAGTGCACAAGGAGTAGAAAAAAATGAGATTATTTTAAAAGGCATTGAAGCTAATAATTATATATCTGGGGCTGAGATCGTACGACTATATCCTTATACTCAAATACCTGCTTTCTTAAAATTTCGCGGCAACTCAAACATTTCAGAAGATCAGGCGGAACAATGGTTAAGAAAATTTGCAAAATTTGAAGAAAACGACGGCTTGTTGTTAATCCGAAAGGAGACAGATGACCTTGGGTACACTCACTATAGATATACCCAGATGTATAAAGGCTATGAAATTTTTGGTACGACCTATATTCTTCATTTTAAAAATGGCTTTCTAGTTTCATTAAATGGTCTGTTATACGACAGAGTTTCTATTCAAGAAGCGGTTTTTGATGAAAAGCAATGTTTAGACCTAGCACTCAAGTATATTAATGCGGATGTCTATAAGTGGCAACTACCTGAAGAGGAAGCTCAGGCTAGATATGAATATGAAGTGGAGAAAATCAGAAAATCACCTACCTATTATCCAAAAGGAGTATTGAAAATTATTCCTGATAAAGGGGATTTTCAAACTTCAAATCATTCGTTTAGACTGTCATATGTATTTGATATCTATGCCGACGAGCCAATGGATAGATCAGAGATTTTTGTAGATGTTCAGAATGGAAAAATAAACTTCAAGAATCCGTTGATAATGTATGCCGATGCGAATGGTCGTGCCAAGACGGCCTATTCAGACACTCAAAATATAAAAACGGATAGTATCTCTCCTGTTTTTTTTAGACTGAGAGAAACTGGAAGAGGGAATGGTATTCAAACCTTTAATTTAAATAAAGGAACGAATTATGGCACTGCGACAGATTTCATAGATAGCAATAATTTCTGGAATAATATCAATGCAAATAAAGATGAATATGCAACGGATGCGCATTGGGGGTCAGAGATGACTTATGATTATTTCTGGACAAAACACAATAGGAATAGTATAGATAATGCTGGGTTTTTACTTAAGAGTTATATACATTATAGTACGAATTATACGAATGCCTATTGGGATGGGTCACGTATGACCTATGGAGATGGAGCAGCGCCATATACGCCCCTCGTAGCAATGGATATAGCAGGGCATGAAATTGCACATGGGTTGACTTCAAATACATCTAGCTTGATTTATAGCTATGAGTCTGGAGCGCTGAATGAATCGTTCAGTGATATTTTCGGGGTAGCTATAGATTTCTATTCGCGGCCTACTCTGGCCAATTATTTAATGGGCGACGGAATCGGAGGTACGCCATTCCGAAATATGGCCAACCCAAATCAGTATGGAGATCCTGATACTTATTTAGGAGCCTTATGGCATACAGCTGCTTCTGATAATGGTGGCGTGCATGTAAATAGTGGTGTGCAGAATTATTGGTTTTATTTATTGATAAACGGAGGAAAAGGGAAAAATGATAAAAACGATTCTTTCTGGGTAAATCGACTGGGCATAGATACAGCAGGAAAAATTGCTTTTCGAAATAACACGTATTATTTAACACCAACTTCACAATACGCTGATGCTAGGTTTTATGGAATTCAGTCTGCAATTGATCTTTATGGTCCTTGTTCGAAAGCGGTAATTTCTACTACAAATGCATGGCATGCCGTAGGGGTAGGTGTTCGATTTGACTCCGCTGTTATTGCTAGTTTTTTTGCCAATACTACAGTTGCTTGCTCAGCGCCGCAGACTATTCGATTTACAAATGTGTCCAATAATGGATATACGTTCAAATGGAAGTTTGGAACTGGAGATTCTAGTTCTAACATTAACCCATCATACAAGTATATGAGCGATGGCAAATACACTGTGACTTTAATAGCAGATGGTGGCGCTTGTGGCATTGATACGCTAATTCGAACGAATTATATAGAATTAGATTCACATAACGATTGTATAGCCTATATCGGAGATACAATAACTAACCAATGTTTCGGCACGTTGTATGATGACGGAGGACCTAATAATTCTTATCAAACCAACAAAACACAAGCATTTACAATTAGTCCTACGAGTGCCACATCAATTGCATTACGATTTCTAGATTTTGATGTCGAACCAGGCACTAGTGCCGGAGTCTGCAATTATGATTATGTCCAATTGCATAATGGAACTTCGACTGCTGCTGCCAGTCTGGGCAAGTTTTGTAATACGAATAGACCCTTAACTACCCCTTATACATCGGGCTCTTCGGCTACCGTCAATATGCTTTCTGATCCTGCAGCTACAGGTAGGGGATTTGAATTGAAGTGGCAATGCACTTTGCCGAATGCCAAACCAAGTGTCCGATTCTCTGCAAATACATTGAGTACATGCACGGGGTTGATTAGTTTTAAAGATGAATCTTACAATAATCCGAGCTCTTGGAATTGGAGTTTCGGCGATGGTGGAGTTTCCACATTGCAAAATCCAAATTATATATACCAAAATAATGGAATTTATAATGTAAGGCTAATTGCTACGAATGCCTTTGGGTCCGATACATTTATAAAAACGGCTTATATCAATGTCAATATGCCAGTTAAACCTTTGGTGGTGGATACTCTAAAGAAAAGATGTGGTACTGGCACTGTTACATATGCTGCGAGTGGTGCAGGAAGTCTCGAATGGTTTGATTCTAGTAGTTCCAATACTATTTTATATACTGGTCTCAATTTTACAACACCATCCATAAGTGTAAATCGAGATTTTTATGTTCAATCAACGGTCGTAAATCCGATACTTAGTTATGGACCACTTGATACCAATATAGGCACAGGCGGGCAGCATACGGCCATTCCTCCCGCATATATGATATTTGATGCGGCGCGTCCTTGTAGATTATTAACTGTTAAAGTCAGAGCCAATTCCACAAAGGCGAGAAGATTTCAATTGATGGATAAGTATGGAGTAGTTTTAAGAGATACAATTATATCTGTGAATAGCGGAACTCAAATTGTCACACTAAACTTCAGTATACCTAAGGGTACTGATTTGCGATTAGGAATACATAAAGATTCCTCCGCTGGACTTTATAGAAATAATGCGGGTGCTAGCTATCCATATACCGATGCCAATGGACTAGTCAAAATAAAAAGCCATAGTTTTTTTGCTACCGCACCAGGGGCATATTATTATTTCTACGATTGGAAGGTCAAGGAGGATGATTGTAAAAGTGCTAGAGTAAAAGTCAGCGCTAGAGTCCAGCAGCCTATTGTTCTGAAAAATTTAGATACATTCAATTGTAATGGCAGTACTATAGTCTTGACTCCTGCAGGAAATGATATAGATTCTATTTTTTGGACTACAGGAAGTCTTTCAGCATCTGCTAGATCACTAGCTCCTAGTGTGACCACGAATTATATCTATTCTGCATTTAATGTATGCGGTGAGTTTAAGGATACCGCTACTATTACAGCCCTTTCCAATCCTTCATTTAATTTTGTAGGAAATGATACAACTATATGTAATGGCCAATCTGTGAAATTAACAGCTAAAGGGAACTTGACTCCATTCTGGAAAAATCAAGTTATCACAGATACTAGCATTCTCGTATCGCCATCGGCTACCACTCTCTATCCTATCGAGCTTATAAATAGCTGCGGAATTGCAAGAGATACTATCAAGGTAATAGTAGTAGATACACCTAGCTTGTCAGCCAGAACGGATACGAGTATTTGCCTAGGAAGTTCTGTATTATTAACGGCCACTGCTAATTTCCCTGTAACATGGTATCCTATGAATACCATGGGGGCTAGTGTTTCGGTGAGTCCTATAGTTAACTCTATTTACTATGCTGAAGTCAATGCCAGCTGCGGAATGAAGCGAGACACGGTCAAAATAAACTTAATTACTATTCCAACTCTTGCAGTCTCTAATGATACAAGTATATGCACTGGTTCGAGCATAAAATTAAAAGCGAATTCAAGTGTTACTCCTTTCTGGATAAATCAGAGCATTGCCGATACATCCATCAATGTATCACCTACAGTCAATACAAACTATCCTGTGCAGGCTAGTAATGTTTGTGGTATCGTAAGAGATACTATTTTAGTTCAGACGATCTCCAAACCGACAATCTCCATACCCGGAGACAGTTTATATACTTGTGCAGGAAATAGTGTTTTAATCTTAGCCAGTTCGAGTCATAGTATAGTATGGAAGCCTAACGGTGCCCTTGGCAATTCTAATTCAGTAGTAGCGACAGTCACCACTAAATACTTTGCGGAGTCCCAAAATGCATGCGGAAAAGTAAGCGACTCTATCATACTCGCTGTAGAGACGGCGTCTCCTGTTATTACTGCCAGTCCTGATACCGCTATCTGTCGAGGTCAATCCGTATCATTAAGTGCATTAGCTAACGGCGTTATTTATTGGTCAGAACTCGCTTCGTTTTCCAATACCATCAGCGCGGCACCCAATAGCAGTGTCACCTATTCTATACAAGCAAATAATGCCTGCGGTATCAGTCGCGATTCTATAAAAGTACAAGTAGATAGTTTGTTAAATTTACAAGTGAGTAACGACACCTTAGTGTGTTTAGGCAGTATTGCAAAACTTAATTACGTCAAAGGAATTGTGACGAACTGGACACCGCCTGGTATTACGACCAATTCGATTCATTATACTATCGTCAATTCTCCAAAGACCTATTATGCTACCGCACAGAATAAATGTGGTATATATAGAGACTCTGTCAAAGTAGACATTCTGCAGAAGCCAAGTATATATGGCGGAAGAGATACTACAGTTTGCCCTGGAAAACCTGTATCTCTCCAAGCGAATTCGAATGTCTCGGCTACTTGGCTCGGCTTTTCTTATGGAAATAGTCTCATACTAAATCCATATACAAGTAGGCAATATATAGCTGCCGCCTCCAATCAATGCGGTACATCTTTAGATAGCGTGTATGTAGGTGTTTACCCTTTGCCAAAATCAATTCTAGACGGTAGTTTAAATGAAAAAGTAGTGACATTTAATAATCTATCATTGAATGCGACATCGTACAAATGGTATTTTGGAGATGGAGATTCCAGTATAAGTTTTAGCCCTGTCTATACCTACAAACAATATGGTATGTATACTATGAAGCTGGTAGCTACTAATCAATGTGGCCATGATACGGCGACTATGATCGTCATCCTAAAATCTAATTCTAGCATTCAAAATGGTGATTTGAAGGACGTTTTGATATATCCGAATCCTGTTAGTTCTCTCGTTAATTTCGATATTAAGTTTGATTTTCAAGAAGCATACGCAAAAATATATGATGTCACAGGGAGAATAGTACTCGAAAAATTATTGACAAAAGCTACCACTCCTAGCCTAGATATGTCTAATGTTTCGAATGGCAATTATCTCTTGATATTAAATGTTGACGATAAAACCTATCAGTACAAGATAACAAAATAATAGATAACGGCTGAGAGGTCAGCCTAGAATGATATAGTTTTACCTCTTCATATTGCCATAGCTATATGGAGGTCGACATTGGATTATTTTTTATCTTGTAAATCTAAGATTGACTATCACACCGACGAAGTTACAAACTTCGCAGAACGAGGTGAGGCAATTTCAAATCTTTTTTTCTTTAGTTGAGTCATGTTTTTGAGTTTTCTTTTGAATGAAATAGTAAATTAAACATCCAAAAATCAAATACGGCAAATAAAATATATAAGTCATAATGGCTCTTAATGGCCAACCAATTCCAAACATACTTTCGTATATTTCTTTAGCTCGTTTTATGTTCTCCGGCTTTACATTTTGATACCTTTCTTCCTCTCCTATAGCGTATTCAGTAATCCCATAATTTTTAAGAAGTAAGTTGTTGCCACCTTCACACATCCACCAAGCAGAAATAACACATATGAAGGTTGAAGTTGCTAAATAAATTAATATGAATTTCACAAATGTTACTTTGTTTTTTTTCATTAAGAACCTATATACTATAAATGGGTGAATAATAATAAGAACGAAAATAAGAAAATAAGTGAAGGTAACAAAGTGTTCCATAATTGCTTGTTTTTTTACCTGTTTTACTCCTTCTGATTTTTTGAAAATGATAGGACATCTTCTGGTAGCCTGCTGAAGGTGTGGTTTAACCGAACTGCGCTTCGACAAATATACAAAATATCAATACTGTACTGCAAATTTTTCAAACTCATTCAGCCTCACTTTTAGCAGATTGTCAGTTATACACTGTCGTGGCTTTAGTTGAGAGTAATTGAATTTTTATTGTTACTTTTTCTTAGGCCGTTTACTTCAATAATTTTAGGAAAAATGTATTCGTCACAATCGCCACAATTTTTGCATCCATCTTCGATAATTTTAATCTTGTATTCTACTATTTTGGTCTTATAAAACAAGACATATTTAAATTGCTTTTTGTACAGTTCATTTTTTGAGCTAAATATTGATTCAATATCGTTTCCTACTTGTTGAAATGTAATACTGCTACTGTCTTTCGGATTGGAAAAATTTGAATCGTTTTCGTAAAAGTAGATTCTTGAGTAATTTATTGAATCTTTTTGCTCGTTTAAAATTTTAGTTTCTGCTAAATATGGATAATAAGCACCATGATTGTTACAACACGAAAGAAGTAGATTAATTAAAATAAAAACAATAATCAAAAATACCTGTTTCATATTCTATTTTTTTTTCTCTCTGGGTCTCCTGCCAAGGGACTCAGAGTAATACAGTGGTAAATATAGACTATTAGAGTCCCTGTCTGCAAAGTCAGGCTCTACGTGCTACTCTGCTGGAAGTAAAAATAGTCAACTAATTTCATGACGATTCAATATACTCATAATCCAAGATTTAATAATAAAAAACAGTATCCCTCTCTTTTTTAGTTGGAAGTGAAATTATATAATACTAGTTTATATTCAGGCTATTTTGTGGACGACTACTTATACATATACGGAATTATCACTGATATTGTGATGAACACATCCCAATCCTTATTTCTCTACAAATCGCTCGTCTACTTCCATTATATGGCCACATTTGCTGCAGGTTCGCATTTCTTCACTTGTATAGAATTCTTTAAATCTCGGTATGAAGTCTTTTTCAATACTTTCTAAATAGAAGCGATAGGATTTCAATGGGTTATTACATTTATCGCAGTACCAAAACAAGCCATCGCTCATAGCAGTCGAGCGCTTTCTTTCTATCACTAGTCCTACAGTATTGGCAGGTCGTATAGGGCTATGAGGGATATTAGCGGGTAGTAAAAACATCTCGCCCTCTTTAATCTTATATTCCACGACTTTACCTTGCATTTGCACATTGACCTGCACATCGCCTTCTATCTGGTAGAAAAGCTCCTCCGTTTCATTAAAATGAAAATCTTTCCGGGCATTAGGTCCACCTACGATCATGACGATATAGTCGCCACTTTCTAGATACAGATTTTTATTGCCTATAGGGGGTTTGAGTAGGTTTCTATTTTCTTCTATCCATTGCTGAAGATTAAAAGGAGCAGCTATTTTTTGCATAATCTTGGTTTTATATAATAGGTAAATTTAAGTCATACTAATTAAAGTATAATTCTTTTTTTCAATGATTAGTGTGACAGAAATCACAATAATCTTTTTCTTAACATATCAAAGTGTAAAATTAGAGTTAGATTTGTCATGCTAAATTTTATTGATATGACATTTAAAAATATTCTTTGTCCTGTAGATTTCTCGGATAGTAGCAGTAAAATAGTAGAGCTTGCCATCAAGCTATCTGAAGTAGATGGAAATATCATTTTATTTCACCACAGTGTGCTTATATCGCCCGTTCAGGGCCCAGAGGCTGCTATAGGCTTCGAAGCCGATCAGGAGCTGCGAGACCTAGCCAAAAGTCAGCTCGATGAGATGGCTGCTAGCTTGAAATCAAAGTATCCTACACGCACGTTGGAAACCTATCATTCATTTTTGAAAAACATGGTAGATGAGATCAATGAGCTCGCTAAAGAGAAGCATGTGGATATTATCGTCATGGGAACCCATGGTCGCACCGGATTGAAGCGACTGCTCCTAGGTAGCATAGCTGAAGATGTCTTGAGACATGCTGAATGCCCTGTGTTTTTAGCGAAGGTGTAAAGGTAAAAATTTGGTGCTTTTATCTCAATGCAGACCATACCTTATGATTCTCTGTCCGATGAGAGGTGCTGCTGATTATAGATTACACTATCCTATGAATATACTTGTCATGCTGAAGTATGAGTATATAAGTTTTACTAGTAAAATTAAGTAAAACTTATCTATACATAAACGGAATAACCTTTTCGTAACCTTTATATAAGGATACCTTAATTCTTAGAGGGTTCTTAGGGCTTTAATTTTGCATAAAATTTATTTCTGTGCGAAAGTGTTTTTTAGTTCTACTTTTTCTTTCCATCTGCTTCGGCTTCCAGTCTAGTAATCCTAGACTATCTATCACCCCTAATTATCATGGCAAGTTGCAAATTCTGACCTGGAATGTGCAAATGCTACCGCGCATGGGTTCCATGTTCTCTTCTAGTTTTAGAAAAATGCAGAGCGAGCGCACAGAATGGATTATTGAGCATATAGAAAATTCAGATTATGATATTATCCTACTTCAAGAATGCTTTGATAATAGATTTATAGATGCCGCTCAGGATAGATTAGTCAATAAATATCCTCACTCTATACTTCCCGATCGTCCACATTGGTATAAATTATCCAATGGATTGATGATTTTATCTAAATATCGATTAGAGAAAATGGAGAATATCGTCTTCAAAAAATTATCTCAGGCAGATATATTTGCCGCTAAGGGAGCAGTGCTGGCCAAGGTGCATATAGATACCCAATCCCTATATATTATCAATACCCATCTGCAGGCAGACTATGAGTCTAATCGATATCAAGATCTTCGCCGTACACAATTACAGCATATAAAGACAGAACTAATTGAGCCGCATATAGATAGTAATGCAAAGTTATTGGTAGCTGGAGATCTCAATATAGAAGAGAATATAGAGAGTACAGAATATAGGGCCTTGGCTTCTGAATTTAAATGGAAAGATTGGGTCTTCGATTTCTTTAAGAAGCCATCGACTAGTTTTGATATGGATAATTTCTGGAATAAGTCCTATGCGCAGTCTTCTAGGTTGGATTATTTCTTAGCCAATTTCACTTCTAAGATATTTCATATAAAAATAGAGAAACCAAGAAAAAAGTATGGCAAAGAAGAGATCGATCTGGCGGATCATTATGGAATATCTGCTGAGTTCAGCTTTTGAAATGTGAATAGCCTGTGGATATAACATTAAATTAATTATTCGGTAACATTCTCTTAACATTCTAACAAATTCCTAACCATAGCTTAACAATTTAGGTCTAACCGCTGCCCTAATTTTGTAGCGTAAAAAATTGAACGTAAAATGAAAAAATTAATTATCCTCTTATTTCTTAGTTATTCATATTTGTCAGCACAGACTGTGTTGACTGGTAAAGTAGTAGATGACAAAGAGCAACCAGTAGTAGCAGCCATGCTCAAAGTAGAAGGTGCCAGCCTTGGAGCTAAGACAGATGCGAATGGGCAGTACAAAATTACATTTCCAAGTGCAGGAAGCTATACTATAGTAGTATCTTATATAGGTTTTGAAAAAGAAACGATTCAAGTGACACTTCAAGAAAATCAAACCACGGAGAAGAACATTACGTTGAAATCTGGCAATAAAAAAATCAAAGAGGTTAAAGTAAAGGGTGAGAAGACTAAGTCTTCTGAGACAGCTACACTGGCAGAGCAGAAAAATAGTGTGGCGGCTATCGAAGTCATAGGTAGTCAGGAAATGAGCCGCAAAGGTGCTTCCGATGCGCAGGGAGCTGTTATGAAAATGGCTGGTATCTCCAAGGAAGAAGGTTCAAGCCAAATATTTGTAAGAGGTCTAGGTGATAGATATAACTCTACCATGCTCAATGGTATGTTTCTCCCTTCGGATAATCCAGAATACAAAAATATTTCCCTAGAGTATTTTCCAATAGAAGTGATTCAAAATATAGGAGTCAGTAAGACATATAATAGCACTTTATTAGGGGATTTTGGAGGTGCTACCATTAATATTGCTACGAAGGATTTTTCTGGCAAACCATTTTTAAGCGGTTCTATAAAAGCAGGCATCAATACTCAGTCTATTTCAAATAAGAATCTAGGATCAGGATTGGGTTTATTGGGAAATGTAGAAAATGCGGAAATTCCTACCACTGTCAATGCTCAATTTATTGAAAGAGCATGGAAACCAGAGGAAAGAACACTTCCATTGATCAATAGTGAAGTGAGTGTGAATGGAGGCTGGAGTCATTCAATTAATACCAAGGTAAAGCTTAGCCTATTCGGTACAGCTACCATGTCGAATAAGTATCAATACTTTACAGGTATGACTAAAATAGTAGATGCGCAAGCAAATCTGAGAGATTCTGCTAGCAAAGAGAGTTATACATACTCTGTCAATCAAAATGCCATGCTGAATCTTGTTTTGAGGACGAGTGAAAAATTTAAAACGAAAATAAACTACCTTGGATTTAGAACTGCAGCCAATCAATGGAATGACTATTATGGCTACGATGGCAGCAGTACGCTACCTACTTATAGAAGAAGAAATGTAAAGGATATTAGTACCTTGCATATTTTACAATGGATCAATGAATATAAGCACAATGACAGGATTTCATTCTCATTGAATGCTTCGTATAGTGATATTCAGAATGATCAGCCGGATCGTTTGACACAGACCTATAACTACTTTGGCGGTAACTGGCTAATCAATACGAATCAAGATGGGAATATGAGTTCATATTATCAAAATCTACACGATAATGATTATTCCATCAATGCTTTGAGTAAAATTGTATTGCAAAAAGACAAAAAAACAGAGTTAGAGAAAACTACTTTATCTCTAGGATATACTGTGAGATTGAAACAACGAGAATTTACTCAGTACGAATACATTTTTAAATCAGTAGTCCCGAATCCTTCTGGGTATGTTTTGCCGAATCAAATAGATGAATATTTCAATGCGATTAATTTATCTTCAGGAGCCTATAGAATTTATGGTGAAAATAATTTGGGGGGTAGAATCAATCCAAACGTATACGATGGAGAGTTAACAGTGAATTCTCCGAATCTTAATATAGATCATAAATTTACTGAAAAATTGGATGTCAGCTTTGGAGCTCGACTCGATATTATCAATCAATTAGTCAACTGGAATATAGTCAGTACGACCCCTGTAAAAGGAAATGTTAGTTTTAATGACTTTAAAATATTACCATTCGTCAATTTGAGATATAAATTGACAGAAGAACAAAATTTGAAATTCGCATTTAGTAAGACCTATACTCTTCCACAATTTAAGGAACTCGCACCATTTCTCTATTATGACATTAGTACATTTAATACCAGAGGTAATCCATTCCTATATACCTCAGATAACTATAATATTGATTTGAAGTGGGAAATGTTCCCTACTAAATCTGAATTGATTTCGGTTGCAGGATTCGGAAAGATCATACAGAATCCAATAAACAAAATTTTTGAAGCAGCGACAGGGCAGACACAAATGACCTATGCTAACTCAGGAGATATGGCTTTCGTTACTGGGATTGAGATAGAGGTAAAAAAGAATTTAATTGATCAGCTTAAAGGAGATACTACTCGATTGCAGTATCAACTCATTGGGGGTTTTAATGTCTCTGCTCTGTATTCGCACCAAGATTTGAATACAAATAAAGTAGTGGCAGAAACAAAGCGAAATGGAACTTCATATACCACCCCAGTATTTTCATTTCCTACGGCTACATTGCAAGGGGCTTCTCCATTGGTATGCAATCTTGATTTGACCTACAGACTGAAGTTTAAAAAATATGAGCCTCAGTTTACGCTAACTGCGAATTATTTCCACGACAGACTCTATGCTATCGGAGCACAAACAGCTGGAAATGCTTATGAAAAAGGTTTTGTAACCCTAGATCTAATTACTCGTCACACGTTGTCGAAAAAGGTAAATATGTCATTCAATATCCGAAATATTCTCAACCCAAGTATAGAAAGATATCAGGAGTTTCAAAATTATGACCTTGTTATCAACCAATTTAAGAGAGGTGTAGACTTTTCTGCTGGCGTCAATTACACATTCTAAATTATTAATATTAACTAAACTTTTAAAAATTAAACATCATGAACAAAAAAAACATTTTAAAAATCACCATCCTATTCGTAGTTATAGGTGCAGCTATGAGCTGTAAAAAAGAAACTGCAAGTCAAGACACTAATTCTACATTTAGATTAGTTCAAGATAGCTTACAAGGTACTATTTCTGATGGTGTCGTAGTATTAAAAGCAAATCAGGTCTATAAATTGATTGGACCTTTAAGTGTAGCATCTGGTGCTACGTTGAAAATCGAAGAAGGAGCACAAATCATAGGTCAAACAGCTTTCGGTTCTTCTAATCTTTACATCAATATACTGAGAGGGGGCAAAATTGATGCTCAAGGTACTGCTACTAATCCAATCATTTTTACATCTAGTGATAATCTTCCAGGTGGTTGGGGTGGTATTTGTATTCATGGGTATGCACCTAACAATGTAGGAAACGATGCAGCTTCTGAAATCAATGGAGTACAATATGGAGGAACAGTCTCTACGGATAACTCAGGTACAATGAAGTATGTGGTTATAAAATACTCTGGTGCTAAAAACGGTACTAAGGAGTTCAACGGACTTTCTATGTTTAGTGTAGGTAGCGGAACTCAAATCAGCTATATAGCTGTTATTAACGGAAATGATGATGCATTCGAATGGTATGGTGGTACAAACAATTGTAGTTTCCTTTATGCTGAGAACAATGACGATGACAATTTCGATTGGGATCTAGGCTATGTAGGAAATTTGAATGCGCTTTATAGTATCAATACAAACACCAATGCTTCTTCTGACTCTAGAGGAATCGAAGCTGACGGAAATCCTGACAATAATGCAGCTACACCATTTACTAATCCTACAGTCAACGAAGTTACATTAATAGGAAGAGGTACTACTTTTGCAGGTACACAGTTACAAGGTATCTACTTGAGAAGAGGTGTGAAAGGTAAAATTACCAATGTATTCGTAAAAGGATATAAGATAGGAGTTGGTGTAGAGCATGATCTGACTTTAGCTGCTATGACAGCAGGAGATTTGAAAGTATCTACTATTCAGTTTGATGATGTTACGACTAAGACATCTGGAAAAACAACTGCAGGTGCATCGGCTGTGACTACTTCAGTTATCGTAGAGGGGACTGCTACAGGAGCAGGATCTACTACAGCTACTAAACCTAGCTGGGCTAGTTTTATAAAGTAAATTTCAAAAGCAATGACTCTAGCTGAGCCCAGTTAGTTTCATTAGTTCAATTTTTTTCACGGCCGCTTCCGCAAGGGGGCGGCTTATTTCTTATAAATCCACAATGGAATTAATCTTCAAAGTATTTCTAGCTATCTTCTCTATCATCAATCCTTTTGGTACGATTCCTATTTTTCTTTCCTTGACTACAGATATGTCGAGAAGAGATATCACTAAAGTTTCTCTTTATACTAGTCTTTATGTATTCATCATTTTACTTGTTTCGTTTTTTCTAGGCAATCATCTTTTATATTTTTTCGGAATATCCATAGACTCCTTGAGAATAGGTGGCGGTATAGTGATAGCTAGCTCTGGCTTTTCCCTCTTGACTGGCACATTCATTAAGCATAAAGGAATGAAGAAAAAATTTATAGAAGAAGAACTGAGCACTAAATCTGAAATTGCGTTTACACCTCTGTCTATTCCTATGCTAGCTGGCCCTGGTACCATTTCTACTTTGATAGGTTATAGAAATTTATATGCCAATACTTCTGATGTATTTTCTATTTGTATAGCATTGATTTTGGTAGTAGTTTTGATATTTGTAATTTTGAAATCTTCGCAGCTTATATTTAAGGTGCTTGGCTCAAGTGGATTAAATGCTTTGTCCAGAATCATAGGATTCTTCTTGATAGCCATAGGCGTGGAACAGATATTGAAAACTATATTGAAGTTAATTCATTGATTCACTAGCTTTTTGATATAACTAGTAATGAATTGATGATATCAAAGGGGCCGAATGAAACACCATTCACTGGGTTCTATAAATATTCAATCTCTTCGAGATTTTTTGAAAGTGCCAGATTAGGTCTATATTCTTTATTAATATTTATGTTTAACATCAAATATGCGATTCAATAACTTTTCAAAATAAGGTAAAAACCAAACGAAAATCAATACCCCTCCTATATTGAAAAGCATGTGAGAATTCGCTACGGCTCGTTCTATGCTGACTCCCAGGCTTAGTTGCTTAACCAAGTTTAGAAATGGACCGAAAAGAAGCAATCCTGTGATAATAGAAACTAGATTGAATGCTAAATGAAACATTCCAGTCTTGACTGCTTCACGATTACTTTTGATCGTAGCCAGAAGGGTATCACTGCACGTCCCTAGTTCTGCACCTATCATGACGGCTATACTGCCAGCCAGACTCAGCATACCTTTTTTTGCCAAGATGATTGTCATGCCCACGGTAGCAGAAGATGACTGAATCACGAGTGTGACTAGAGCTCCTATCAAAGCTCCTATGAAAGGATTCTCTGTTTTCTGAAGCCAAAGCATAAACTGAGGAGAATCACGCAAAGGCTCTACGGCTTTTTCCATAGTGAATAAGCCGAAGAACAAAACACCAAAATATAAAATCACTTTTCCAGTATTATTTATTTTCTCAGATTTAGCCACTAATAAAAGTATAAAGCCGATAAGCAATAAAACGGGGGAATACTTTCCTACATCCATAGCGATGATTTGACTGCTAAAGGTAGTGCCTATATTAGCTCCGAGTACGATGCCCATGGCCTGTCGAAAGGTCAATAATTTAGCATTGACAAAAACAATAGTAATAATAATCACGGCAGATGAAGAGTCTAAAAGCATCGTGACAATCGTACCTGTGAGCACACTATAAAAGGTATTGGATGTGAATTTTAGTACCCATGCTTTCGCATTTTCGCCCATGGCGGCTTGTATCAACTCTGATAGACTGTGGACCGCAAATAAGAAAAGCACTAACCCAGCGAGGATAGCTAAGACTATTTCATACATGGACACTTAAATTTTTATATTAATATTCAAAACTAAATGGATTGCCTTTTGTAGGATATTAATAAAAAGTAAAGTTCTGTGACTTTCAGAAAGTCAATAGACTCCATCAATATCGTGGATTGAACAAAAAGCAATCATAATCCATGCTTCGTTCAGGGTTTTTGAAAATATAGTTGAGTGATATTTCAAAGGTATTAGGGCGGACACTGCGTGAGGCATTAACTTCACTGCCTAGACTATTGGTGACCATATCGTAAGCTGCAGTGACGCGTATTTTTTTTATTTCAAACCCAATTTTTGGAATCAAGGCCTGCGTTTGGATTCCATTCCATCTTGACCAGAGGCCTGCGTATAGGATGATGTGATTGTCATCTTCTTTTCGGAGATTATAGGCTAGCGTAGTACCCGTATTGATTTGTGAGGCCTTCGCTTGATAGGCGTACATCAGCCCTGGAATGAGATTGACTTTATCATTCAATACGAGATCTCCTCCGAGCTGTGCGGTAAATTTCATCGGTACACTGGCAGCGGGATTCCCTGCCGTACTGAATTTGTCTTTAGGACTAATCAAATGATAAGCAGAAAAACCCCCGTACAAAACACTGTTATTTTCCAATCGATAATCAGAAAAAATACCGGCGTGAAAGTCAAATCTGCGCAAGACATCTGCAGCAGTTGGCTCAGTTTGACGAAAATTTTGATTGACCTTGTTGTAATCAAAATAATTCTGACTATACCATCCTTGCAGTCCGAATGAAATTCCAAATTTCTCTGTTATTATTTTATAAGATGCAGATAGCCCTCCCTCGAGTGTATTGAATGTTTTATTATTGGTCTGATCATTGAGAAGGACTACTCCTAGTCCAATTTTATTTTTAAATAAATTGAAGTCTGCTGAAAAGCTCGGTGTCTGGTATAGATAACTCGTCGTATTGACATTGCTCCACTGGGCTCTATAGACACTGCTGAGTCGCATGTGACCGTTAAACTTTCCTGTCAGTGCAGGATTTAAAGTCAGTGGTGAAGCATAAAATTGTGAAAAATGAAAATCCTGCGCTTGACTATTGAAAAAACTAACTGAAACAATAGCTAAATTCAAAATGGTTTTAACCCTTCTCATATTAGGATGTGAATTATTTTATAAGCGTCAAACCGCCTGTTTTGGAAGTGATTTTACCATCAAAATTGTATTGAATCGTATAAACATAAGATCCCTGTGGCTGCAAAACACCATTAAATTTGCCATCCCATTTAGCATCAGCACCTGACCCTTCATAAATCGTCTGTCCCCATCGGTTGTATATTTTATAGGAGAGTATAATGACATTGCCTTTGTAAACAGGTCCTATCACATCATTGATTCCATCTCCGTTTGGAGAAAAGGCTTCATCTATTTCTATATCAGCTATGACAGTTACCGTTTTATTTATGGTGTTTTCACAGCCATTTCTATCTTTTATTTTCACTTCAAAACTAGTTCTGTCTTGAATCGTGAATGTCATAGGATTATTGGCCGAGTTATTAATAAGCCAAGTATAGGAAACACCTCCAGTGGCTGTTAGTTGTATCGAAGTTCCCTGCTGTACTATCGTATCAGGTGTGACCGTAATGGTTCCATTCGGTAGAGGATAGATGACAATAATGATTTTCTTTAGCACGCTGTCACAGAAAGGAAACACTCGTTTTTTAATAACAGAGTCTTCTACTACATTAGTGGTATATCGCCGACCTCTAAACATCAGTTCTTCACAACCTCGAAGGGTGTCCGCTGGACCGGTAGTAGTTCGGTGCAATGTCAATCGAATCAATCGCACTAAACTATCGCAGCCTTTCGCATTGCGCAGGGTATCCGGTATGATGGTATTGGACTTATATACTCTGGCCTTGAACGTGAAACTGTCACAAGACGCCGTGTCTCTCAGGACGCTGATAGGTATACCCCTCGTCAAATCTAATCGGATGATACTATCACAGCCTTTATTTTTAGTTATTTTATGAAAGTATACGCCTTCAGAATTCAAAATAGTTCCATAAAAACTATAGGTTTGTCCAGTATTGAAACATGCCGTTATTCTAGTGGTGTCATTGACTAGAATGATAATAGGCGTTTGATAGATGATCGAATCACATAGTCCATTTAGTTTTCTCAAGGTATCGAAGTGAGTAGTAGAGCTAGAGCTGGTATAGGTTTTGCCTCCTATCCGCACCGCTTTGCAGGAATCTACTAAGGGCCTATTGATGCGCGATGGAGCAGGAAATATTTGTAAGAATGTAGGGGTAATAATACTATCACATGTCGGGGCTAGTATACTTCGAATGGTGTCAAAAACAGTAATCGAACTTGTATAGATTCTTGCCTTGAACGTATAGGAAATACAGGCAGGAATAATGACTGTAGGTCGAGTTATTTTTTGAATGAACGTGATAGGATATTCATGAATGAAACTATCGCAACCAAGCACGTTTTTAGCAGTATCCCGGTGTATAGCATTGGCCGTATAGGTGCTGCTGCCAATAGTATAATTTGGTTGGCAAGTATAGATACGTTGGGTATCTCTTAGAACGGTTGATACGTTTAGGTCTAGATGAAAAACTCGAAAGCATTTCCGGGTCGTAGAACTATCTATATAATAATTTCCCTGTACGGAATAGTTTGTGCCTCGGAAAGTATAAGGGAACCCTTTCATATAGCAGGCTTTCGTCGTTACTGTATCGTTTTTTAAGATGAGAATGGGTTGCTGATAAATAATCGAATCACAAAGACCATTCTTCGTTTTTAAAGTATCAAAAGCCAAGGCATTGGATGTATAGGTTACCCCTTTAAAGCGAACAGACTGGCATGAATCTATAGAAGATTTCGAAGCTGAAATACTAGAGTCGGACTTTTTCGTAGTAAAACTTTGGGTATCCAGACAGCCATTTTCGTTAAGAGTGACTGTATATGTGCCTGATTGATAGATTTTAGTGGAGTCTATAGTCGCACTATTCGACCATATATACGTATTATTTGCATTCGGTCTTGGATTCGTATTCCTCGCTTTGGCTATTATGGTATCTCCATAACAGAAATAACTAGGTGCTGTGATCTGAGCATTTGGGCACATCACCACCAGTTTGACCGTATTGCTCGTCGCTATGCTTGCATTATTCAGACAGCCGCCCGTATTGGGATGATTGCGGAATACACCCTTGAGATGTAATGTATCGCGTCCACACATCGTCGTTTGATTCACTACAAATTTTACTGTATCGACTGCATGAACAGCTGCCAGCGGGCCATTGCAGGGATTTAATGAATTGATAGCGACTCCACCATTCGCTTTGGTCGAAATTCCAGAAGGATGCCTCACTGCATATTCTCCATCTACATTGCTCAACCCAACTCTGCTGTAATTAAAGGTGTCTATACAGCTTGAACAATTGCTCAATCCAAGTATGGTTGTTTGTGGTGGTGTGGTTGTACTCGCGCCATTGGTAAATGCTCCGCTCGTTCGCTGACAAGAACTCTGCATGACATATAAGACAAGACCGCTTGCACAGATATTGCTAAAGTCGTATTTCTTTGTGACATTGCTACTACAGAAAAATATGACATAGCTATTGGGAGGAATGGTTGCTGAAGGTAAAACGCGTTTTGTATTATTCGTATCACAACCAGTATTGCTTCGAATAGAGTCCATTAAAGCGGCAGTAGGGGTTTGCAAGCTGCAGGAAGACCCTGTAATGTTAATCCCAAGGTTGGCAGCGCCTATCGAATTAGTAGGATTATAGGTGAGTTGAAAATTGGCAGCATTAAACCCCGATCCCGAATGAAGAATAATA
>CANESS010000032.1 GCA_947441115.1 Saprospirales bacterium
CTTTTCATATCACTTTCGTGCTATGCTTTTTCTGAAATGGAGTGCAAAGATAAACTTATTTTTTTTATCTATGCAAGTATTTTGTAAAATATTTTTTATACCTCCTAACACCCTTTAATTATCAAAGGGTTAGATCCATAAAAAAAGCCCTTTCCTCATGAGGAAAGGGCTTTTTTTATAATCATTTATTATGTATGAAAATCTAAGCTTGCGCACTCAATTTAGGTGCAGCGGCTAATATTTCTGCAGCAGTATTTCCTGCAAATTTTTCAAAATTCTTATTGAAGGCCTCTGCTAACTTTATTGCTTGTGCATCATAGGCAGATTTATCGGTCCACGCTTCTCTAGGATTTAATAATTCTGAAGGCACACCATCACATGATTTGGGAATTTCTAGACCAAACACAGGGTGTTTGAAAAATTCTACTTCGTTTAATTTTCCTGTCAAAGCCGCTGTAATCATAGCTCTGGTATATGGAAGTTTCATTCTCGAACCCACACCATAGACTCCACCTATCATACCAGTATTAATCATCCATACATTAGCTCCACTGGCTTGCATTTTATTACCTAATAGCTCTGCATATCTACTAGGGTGAAGCGGTAAAAATGGGGCTCCAAAGCAGGCAGAAAAGGTCAACTGTGGCTCTGTGACACCGGCCTCAGTACCCGCTACTTTGGCAGTAAAACCTGACATAAAATAGTACATAGCCTGTGCAGAATTCAACCGAGAAATCGGAGGTAAAACACCATAGGCATCATAGGTAAGGAAGAATACATTATTCGGGATATTACCTACAGAAGGTTCTACTGCGTTTTCTATATGGTATAATGGATAAGATACCCTTGTGTTTTCAGTAATCGTGCAGCTAGTAAAATCTACTTTATTGGTGCCTGGATAGAAGTCAATATTTTCTAAAATGGCTCCTGGTTTAATAGCCTTATATATATCTGGTTCTTTTTCTTCTGTAAGGTCAATACATTTTGCATAGCAGCCGCCTTCAAAGTTAAATACACCGTTATCTGTCCACCCATGCTCATCGTCACCGATCAAACCACGATTAGGGTCAGCAGAAAGCGTCGTCTTACCGGTACCAGATAGTCCGAAGAATAGCGCAGTATCACCATCTTTACCTATATTAGCCGAGCAGTGCATAGGGAAGACGCCTTTATCCACGGGCAATACAAAGTTCAATACAGTAAATATTCCTTTCTTAATTTCTCCAGTGTAGCCTGTACCGCCAATGAGCGCTATTTTTCTCGTAAAATTGAGAACAGCAAAATTGCTTTGACGCGTACCATCGACCGCAGGATCAGCTTTGAAGCCAGGAGCACATATTACATGCCAGTCCGCAGCGAAATTAGAAGTATCTTTTGGTCTGATAAACATATTGTAGGCAAACATATTAGACCATGGGTATTCAGTGACCACACGCACATTAAGCTTATAAGCAGGGTCTGCGCAAGCCTCACAATCTCTAGAATATATATCTTTTCCATCTAGATAAGCCACCACTTTATCATATAATTTGTCGAAATTTTCAGAAGAAAAGGGAAGATTGAAATTCGTATTCGCCCAGTCTACATGATTCTCAGTGATACTATCTTTAACCATAAACTTATCTTTCGGAGATCTTCCTGTAAATTCTCCAGTCATCACCACGAGGGCGCCCGTATCATTGGTAGTTCCTTGATTCTTGTCTATGGTATGCTGTGTTAATTCTTCTGGTGTCAAGTTCCAGAATAAATTAGCAGGGGAGTTGATTCCTAGATAGCTTAATTGGCTCATTTTTTTATTTTTTTTGAGAATTAGAGTGCAAAATTACTAAGTTTACAATTAATACCGACCTGAAATTCAATTTAATGATATTTTTGAGCTGCTGATAGAGGCTTGTATTTATCGATCCAAATATTTGCAACAATCTGAATGTCTAATCCTAAAACATTACCATAAATGACTCCGCTATTTCCAACACCATACTATGCCGTTATTTTCACCTCTACCCATCATGCCCTTGATGAAGAATACGAGGGGTTAGATGATTTCTTGATAGACCTGGCAGAGAAAAGTGGGGGCTTCCTAGGTATGGATAGTACACGCAGTGGTCTGGGTATTAGTGTTTCCTATTGGCAAACGGTAGAGGATATTCACAGGTGGAGGCAAAATGCTGATCATAAGGTAGCTATCCAAAAAGGAATCGACAAATGGTATGAACACTATAATGTTCGTATCTGCAAAGTAGAGCGGAATTATGACTTCACAAGGAAGGTTTATTGAAGCTGGTGCATTATCCACCTACTCCCTATTTCACCCTCGGATCTAGCCATCTATAAATAAAATCTAAAGAGAAAGAGATGAAGACAAAATTACAAGCTATCAGCAGGGAAGCGCCAAGAACGAGAGGCGTATCAAATTTCATGAGGGCATTGACCGTGAGGGCGCCGAGACCTTTCATATCAAAGATGATTTCTATAAAATAGGCTCCGGCTAATAGTGAACCAAACCACCCTGCAATAGAGCTCACCACAGGGTTTAGTGCATTTATCAAGGCATGCTTGTATACCACTATAGGATAGGATAAGCCCTTAGCCATGGCTGTGCGTATATAGTCTTCTTTTAATGTATCTAGCATGGCATTGCGTGTCATCTGGGTGATGATAGCCAGCGGTCTCAGGATAAGCGCCAAGACTGGGAGAATGAGATTTTTAAGTGAGAGTGAGGCTAGCCCTTGGTCGTCATATTCTATCAGTGAACCTCTGAAGGATAGTCCGGTGTAGCTGCTTAGATAGTATCCAAAAATCAAAGCGAGCAATAGTCCTACAAAAAAGGATGGAGCGGAGATGCCAAGAGATGATATGCTTAGAATAACCTGATCGGGCCACCGCTGATGATAGATCGCTGCTAAGACGCCCAAGGCTATTCCTAGAAAGGAAGCGAAGAACATGGCTAGCATGGTGAGTAGAAAGGTCGTTTTAAATTTTTCCCAAATCAGGAGACTCACTAGCTCCTGACTCTGAAAACTACGTCCTAGATAAGGTAGCTTTAGCCAGAGGCTTTTTCCGCCTATACTCACTAGTCTATGACCATACTGAATGGCGTCTGTGTTATGCCATAGACTGTTTTCATCATCGGCACAGATACTAAGAGGCACTAGGTCATGGAAATGGAGTGCTAGACGCTTCCATGCAGGCTGGTCTAAATGATATTGGCGTTCGATAGCTGCTTTCGTTTCTTGATCTGCATTCTGCCCTATCATAGATAAGACTGAATTGACAGAAACTACCTGCAAAAGTAAATAAAGTATAAGGTAAACTCCTAAGAGGACAGAGGTCAGAAAAAAAATACGGCTTTTCATGACACTCAGTTTGTTAGTTAAAAATCAAGGAAGTTCTAAAAATTCCAAGATCAAGGCTTTTGGGAAATTTAAAAGCGGAGTTACCTCTGCGTAATGAGTATTTTAAATTTTCCAAGTAACGCAGAGATTGGGTTTTTTAGAGCTTCTACTAGTCAACGAGCATTTCCAATGCTAACCACTTCTCTTCTGCCGGATTGGTCGAGAAAAAATTGAGTAAGCCTCCACTAATCTCTGCCATGCTGAGTGCCATCGAGTGAAAACTGTCTAGCAATCTATGACTAAAACCCTCGTCTAGCTTGGCTAATATGGGTTTAAGTTCCGCTAATTTATCGGATAGATAGTTCATTTTTTCTTCCTGATTAGTCGGTAAATTGCTGCGCTCTATATTCAAATTTTCTTTGATAAATTCATTCGCTTGACGATAGTAGGTTCTCATGGTATGATGAGCAGTTTTTATTCTAAAAAATGTCACCTTTTCTATCCATTCTAATTCCTTGTGATCTACTTGGCCATCAGCTTCCGCTATGAGAAGACCTATGTATAAAGGGGCTTTTACTAATTTGGAAAATTCGTCTGCGGATAAATGAGAAAAACTATTCATATGATTATTTAAATACTGATTTTTAGGACTGCAAATCTAAAGCAATTCTAACGAAAATGCCTACTTTTTGTCATTTATGAGGCATTTCTAGAGTGATGAATTTTAGTCTATTTAGCTAGCAAACCTAAATCCGTACTAATATCACCTACGGCATTGGCTATGGTAGCTTGACCGCCACCACCACCTTTGATGATAGGGGCAATTTCCTTTACAATGGTTTTAGCGTCTGGCTTGCCGTTCTTTAGATAGGTATCTCCACAGATGACAGTCAGCTTGAGCTTGCTGTCTTCTTTAGTAGTGAGAATAAATGCTCTATCTTGATATTCTGTTCTCAGTTTGGCAGCTAACAGTTTCACTACATCGGAAGATAAGTGATCGTAGGAAAGGACATAGCTGAGCTCTTTTTTATATTGAGTGAATTTCTCAAATTCTAAATTAGCTATGACCTGTTCATAGCTGCTCAGACTTTTCTTTATCGCTCCATTTTCAATACTCATATTCTGAATCGTCTGCGTCAGTTTCTGAGGATGCTTGAGCATAGCACTGATTTCATCTAACATTTGTTCTTTCTGCTTGTAGTAGTCCAGTACATTAGTCGAAGTAGTAGCTTCAATACGTCTAATCCCTGCTGCTATAGAAGATTCTGAAAGCAGTTTGAAGTATCCTATCTCGCTGGTATTCTTCACGTGTGTTCCTCCACAGAGTTCCATCGAGTAATTCTTATCAAAGGTCACTACGCGCACCTTCTCGCCATATTTCTCACCGAATAGCGCTGTGACACCTCTATCCATAGCATCTTTAATAGGAATATCAGAATCGATGACTCCTTGTATTTCTGCATCTATTTTTTGATTAACTATATCTTCTACCTGTTTGATTTCTTCGTCTGTCATTTTAGCAAAATGGGAGAAGTCAAAACGCAAATAGTTAGGCGTAACTAAAGAGCCTTTCTGCTGTACGTGATCCCCTAGTACCTGTCTCAAGGCTGACTGCAATAGATGGGTCGCCGTATGATTTTTGGCCGTTTTTTTTCTATTTTCCAGATGAATCTCTGCTTGAAATTCTCCTGTTAAATCTTCAAGTAATTTATTTGTAAAATGAACTATCGTATCGTTTTCCTTTAGTGTATTGGAAATGATAATCTGCTCTCCTTTTTGATTAGTCAGCAGGCCAGTATCTCCTACTTGTCCGCCGCTCTCCGCATAGAATGGTGTTTGGTCTAGGACTATCTGATAGAGGGTTTCCTTTTTGGTTTTTACTTGACGGTAGCGGAGTATTTTTACTGTGGCAGCATAATCTGTATAGCCTAAAAACTGCGAATGCGTTGACGATGGATAGATCTCTACCCAGTCCTCTGTTTCTAGTTTGGTAGCTTCTCGGGATCTATTTTTTTGTATTTCTAGCTCAGCTTCAAATTCACTCTCATCTATATCCATGTCCATTTCACGGGCCATGAGGCGAGTCAAATCTATAGGAAAACCAAAAGTGTCATATAACTCAAAAGCATCCTTTCCCGATATCATTTTATTGGCACTATGCTGTACTTTCTCCTGAAATAACTTGACGCCAATGCTAAGTGTTTTGAAAAAAGAAGACTCCTCTTCTCGAATGACATTTTCTATATAAGACTGCTGCGCCAGTATCTCTGGAAATACATCCTTAAATTGATTAGAGAGTACTTCAACTAGTTTAAACATAAACGGAGTCTCAAATTCTAAATACGTATATCCAAATCGAATAGCTCGTCTGAGAATTCTGCGAATCACATAGCCTGCACCTGTATTAGAGGGTATCTGTCCATCAGCGATAGATAGCGAGATGGCTCGAATATGATCTACAATCACACGCATGGCTATATCTTCTCTGCTATCGGTGCGACCGTATTTCTTATTTGATAAGATTTCTACTTTGTCAAGTAATGGCGTGAAAATATCAGTATCATAGTTAGAATCCTTACTTTGAATGACGCGAACCAAACGCTCGAAGCCCATGCCGGTGTCCACATGCTTAGCGGGCAGAAATTCTAAAGAACCATCTGATTTGCGGTTAAACTCCATAAATACATTGTTCCATATTTCTATGACATATGGATTATCTGTATTGACTAGACTAGCTCCATCTACTTTAGCTCGCTCAGCATCAGGTCTACTGTCAAAATGGATTTCAGTGCATGGCCCGCAAGGTCCTACATCGCCCATTTCCCAGAAATTATCTTTCTTATTTCCTAGTAGGATTCTATCTTTAGCTATATATTTTTCCCATATTCTGGCAGCGTCCTCATCTTTAGCTAGATTCTCACTCGCATCACCTTCAAAGATAGTTACATAGAGTCTGTCTTTGGGCAATTGATAGACTTCGGTCAATAATTCCCAAGCCCACTGAATAGCTTCTTCTTTGAAATAATCGCCGAAGGACCAATTTCCTAACATTTCAAACATGGTATGATGATAGGTATCTACGCCTACTTCTTCTAGATCATTGTGCTTACCCGATACACGAAGACATTTTTGAGTATCTGCTATACGCCCTACCTCAGCGGTTCTATTGCCGAGAAATATATCTTTAAAAGGATTCATTCCCGCATTGATAAACATAAGCGTAGGGTCATTTTTTACCACCATAGGAGCTGATGGAACTATCTTATGACCTTTGGAAGCAAAAAACTCTAAAAACTTATTCCTAATCTCGTTGGCATTCATTCTTTTATATTCTGTATCGGTTAAAGTGATTAAATTCAGCGTAAATTGGGGAAAAATAGCTTTATTTGTAGGCTAAACTCCACTTTTTCTATTCTAAATTGGATAGGCAAAGATATAGAAATAATGGCAAAAAAGAAACCAACCTTAGTTTTTAATCCTGCAAATCTGACCTTCGAGCATAAGAAGGTAAGCTGGCAGTCTAGGCTGAGCTATGGTTTAATGATTCTGAGTGGTATCCTAGTTTTCGGTTTTATTTCTGTGATGGTCTCTCATAAAATATTTCCTTCACCCAATGAGCAGAATCTAAATAGAAGAATAAAACTACTACAAAAAGAGTATCAAACTTTTGATAGACATTTGGAGGTAGTGAGTGAAGACCTAGCTACCCTGCGTAAACGGGATGAAAATATGTATCGCGTGATCTATCAGCGTGACCCTATAGACGATAATATATGGAAAACCACGGAAAAGGGAACTGAAAAATATGATATCCTAACCAAAGAATCTGGCTATGCCGTGATAGGTGAAATTCTTAAAAAAATCACCATAGTGCGCAATACCATGAAGCTGCAGGAGAAGTCCTACAATGAATTGGCAGACCTCGTGCGTAGAAAAGATGAAATGTTAACTTCTATTCCGTCTATACAACCTGTATCTAATAAAGATCTGACACGAATTGCCTCCGGTTTTGGATGGAGAATGCATCCAATCTATAGAATACCAAAGAGGCATGAAGGAATAGATTTCACAGCACCTACAGGCACCCCTATTTATGTGTCTGGCGATGGCGTAGTTGTATCTTGTAGCTATGAAGGGGGTTATGGAAACTGTGTCATCGTCAATCATGGCTATGGCTACAAAACGAGATATGCTCACCTATCGGCCTATGTCGTGAGAGGAGGAGATAGGATCAAGCGAGGTCAGAAAATAGGCTCTGTAGGTAATACCGGCGCCTCTGTAGGACCTCACCTGCACTATGAAGTGGAATACAATGACCAAAAAGTAGATCCAGCTTTGTTTTTCTACAACGATTTGAATAAAAGTCAATTCGAAGAAATTATAAAAATTACCAATGCTAGAGGAAAATCCTTTGACTAAATAAATTAAAGATATCTATATGGGAGCACATTCGAAAAATACACGTAACAAAATATCCTACTGGAACTCCATTTTCAGTATTACGACTGTTTTATTCTTAACCGGATTTCTAGGAATATTTATATGGATAGCTAAAAATACAAGTGATGTACTCAAGGAGAGCGTTTATATTCAGGTAGAGCTGGTAGATACGGTCCAGAGTGTGTATGATAAATTTAGAGTCGAATTAGAAAATATCCCTGAGGTAAAAAAGGTAAAATTCGTTTCTAAAGATATAGCAGCAGCTAAATTGAAAAAAGATATCAACGAAGACTTTATTAATATCATAGGCTACAATCCTCTTTTCAATTCCTTTGAGGTAAATATAAAATCAGAGATGTTCAAGCCAGAAATCTTAGAATCTACGAAACAACTTATTTTAAAAAATGCCTTGGTACGAGATGCTACCTACCCTAAGGTGATTTCCAAGACACTCGATAAAAACCTCCGAAAAATCTCCCTAATTTTAGGCGCAATCACCTTGTTTTTATTAATTATCGCTGTCATTCTAATTGATAGTACTATACGATTAGCCATGTTCTCAGATAGATTTCTTATCAAAAGTATGCAGCTAGTCGGTGCTACTCGATGGTTTATCATTCGCCCATACATATGGCGTGCCATTCTGAATGGCATAGTGAGTGCGCTAGTAGCGTCGGGTCTTTTGGTCTTGATTTTATATCTTTTTGATAAATATACTCAGCTCATAGAATTGCAAAAAGAATTAAAATATTTGTCCATCATCTTTTTTGGATTAATTTTGTTAGGTGTTATACTTTCATTTATCAGTACATTTTTTGCTGTGAATAAGTATCTCCGAATGAAATTAGATTCATTATATTAAAAAATAAATTATATTGACATGTCAAAAAAAGCGCAAATAAAAACTAATCTAGACATAGATAAAGTAGAAACAAAGCATGCAGAGACAGCCCGAACTTATTCTACCCCCCTATTGTTTGGTAAGAAAAACTACCAGCTTATGATTTTAGGGCTTGTAGTTATTTTTCTTGGTTACGGTCTTATGATGGGTACCAATAATGATGTAGAAAGTCTCACCGCTACATTTCCAAAAGAAGACGTTTATAGCACTAGACGAATCGTCATAGCGCCTATAGTGATTATATTAGGCTTCATTATAGAACTATATGCTATCCTATCTATTAAAAAGACGAGTGAATGACCTATTTCGAAGCGTTTATCATAGCGCTTGTAGAAGGTCTTACTGAATTTCTTCCGATCTCTTCCACGGGGCATATGATTCTAGCCTCTGCTGCGCTTGGGCTTAAATCTAGTCCATTTCTCAATTTATTTATCATCTCTATACAGTTTGGAGCCATCCTTTCTGTTCTATTTCTTTATTGGAAACGGTTTTTTGTTACGTTAGAATTTTATTTAAAAATAATCTATGCGCTAATTCCTACTGTAATCATCGCCTTTCTCCTAAAAGAATATGTAGATCAAGCTCTAGGAAGTGTTCTCATTGTTGGAATTAATTTGCTAATCGGGGGATTTATTATGCTCTACTTAGAATCATACTTCAAAAAAAAAACTAATAATGACAACAATCTAAAACCTTTGAATTATGGCTTTATTGGTTTATTTCAAGCTATTTCTATATTCCCAGGAGTGTCTAGATCAGCCGCTACTATATATGGAGGTATGTTTCAAGGTATGACTAGAAAAGATGCCGCAGAATTCTCATTCGTATTAGCGGTGCCCATCATGTTTCTAGCATCTGCTAAGGACTTGTTTGATTTTCTCAAATTGGGAAAGCAATCTATATCCAATCAAGAGATTACAGTTTTAGTTTTTGGCAATGTTGTTGCCTTTTTAGTAGCTATATTGGCTATCAAATTTTTCGTATCCTATATAGTGAAATATGGGTTCACTATGTTTGCTTATTATCGAATACTTATAGGTATTCTCGTTATCGTACTTTATAAATATTTCGGATTTACATTGCAAATGATGTAACTAAGACAAACTGCAAGCATACATTATGAATCTACTAAGTGATCTGGAATCTGGAGTTATACTACCTGTCTATAAGCCCCTCCATTGGACCTCATTTGATGTGGTGAAAAAAATAAAGGGGTTGACTAGAAAGTCGATTCCCAAACTAAAAATAGGCCATGCGGGAACGCTAGATCCGCTAGCCGAAGGTCTTCTAATCATATGTACTCAAAAAATGACCAAGCAGGTAGATGCGATTCATGCGCTACCGAAAACCTATATAGCTACCATATTTCTTGGAGCAGAGAGACCTTCTTACGACAAAGAAACCGAAGTGTTCGCTACCTATTCTATTGACCATCTTAGTGAACCTTTTGTCATAGAAACTTTAGCTAGTTTTCTAGGTAATCAGGAGCAAATACCTCCGATTTACTCTGCTGTAAAACTAGGAGGTAAGCCTGCCTATCTGAAAGCAAGAAAGGGAGTAGAGGTAGAAATTAAAGCTAAAGAAATAGAAATTTATGAAATAAAGGTGCTAGAATATGCCATACCACTTTTAAAAATAGAAGTGACCGCGTCAAAAGGTACTTATATCAGAACGCTGGCTTATGACATTGGTAAAAAACTAAACACAGGGGCCTATTTAGATCATCTGATACGAAGTAAAATAGGGGACTACTCTATAGGCCAATCTATAGATATGGATACGATTCATTCATCTTTAGCCACGTATTGATATATGATGAAAATCTATAAAGAACTTCCCCAGCTTACTGAAAGTGTCATTACGATTGGTTCTTTTGATGGACTACATCTAGGGCATCAATATTTAATCACTGAAGCCCAAGAAATAGCTACAGCTAGAGACATTCCATTTTATCTTATTAGCTTTGAGCCTCATCCTAGACTAGTCTTGAAGCAGAATGACGACTTCAAGCTACTTCAAACTTTGCAAGAAAAAATCGCTCATCTAGAGCAGCTAGGAGTTCAAAATTTGATAGCACTTCCATTTACAGAGGCCCTTTCACAGAAAAGTGCCGAAGACTTTATCTTAAATGACATCCTCATTCCGCTGCAGCCTAAAATAGTCGTATTAGGTTATGATCATAAATTCGGAAAGGATAGACAAGGATCGAAAGATACGTTTATAGCGCTGAAGGAAAAACTCCGTTTAGAAATAGAGATTATTCAATTAGATGAATATCTCATAAAACGGGCTCATGTAAGTTCTAGTATTATACGAAATCATATCCAGAATGGAAGTATAGACCAGGTGAAAAATTTACTTGGCTATGAATATTCTATCACAGGAAAGGTCATAGAGGGCAAGCAACTCGGTAGAACACTCGGCTACCCTACTGCCAATATATTACCAGATGATCCGAATAAATTAATTCCTAAAAAGGGAGTTTATAGTACTAGTATATTAGTAGATGGTAAACGCTATAAAGCCGCTACTAGTATAGGATTAAATCCTACGGTAGAGGTGAGAAAAGATGAGAGTATTGAGAGTTATATTTTAGACTTTGATGGCAATATCTATGGGGAATCAGTGTGTATTGATTTTAAACTCTTCTTGCGGGAAGAGAAGAAATTTGACTCAATGGAAGAATTAATCCTTGCTATGGCTTCAGATGTGGCCTTAGTAGACAATTCATAATAAATGGCTTCACTTTATCTCCATATCCCATTTTGTAAAAAAGCATGTCATTATTGCTCCTTTTATTTCACACTGAGTCCTGTGAAAAAGGAAGCCTATGTCTCCGCTATCATTCGCGAAATAGGGGAGAGAGCTGCTGAACTAATGCATCAAAATATAACATCAATCTACCTTGGTGGCGGGACACCTACTTTACTGACCTCGACTGATTTGGAAAAAATCATGCGAAGTATACATGATAACTATTCGATATCATCCCAGGCTGAGATATCTATTGAATCTAATCCAGAGAACCTAACTCTCGACTATATTCAGTCGTTGAGAGGCCTCAGCTTCAATAGATTGAGTATAGGCGTGCAGTCATTTGCCGATGCTGATTTAGAGGTAATGAATAGAAATCATACTACACAGCAGGCACTAATAGCGATAGAAAACGCCCACAAGTTATTTGACAATTTATCTATTGATCTTATTTTCGGTCTGCCCTATTCTGGTATGCAGCAGTGGACAAATAATTTAAAACAAGCCATCGAACTGGATGTAAAGCACATTTCTACCTATAACCTCACTGTAGAAGAAAAGACAGCCCTAGCCAGAAAAGTGGGTCGAAATGAACTCCCTATAGAAAGCGACGATACCCTTAATGAAATGTACTTGTATACGATAGAAGAGTTGGGAAATGCGGGATTTATCCATTACGAAATTTCTAATTTCGGAAAAGAAAGCTACTGGTCACAGCATAATCTCGGCTATTGGATGCAAACGCCTTATTTAGGATTCGGACCATCGGCGCATAGCTATATAGGTGAAGAAAGACGCTGGAATGTGTCGAATCTAAAGCTATATATTGAAGGTCTGGCGCAGCAGAATGAATATTGGAAACAAGAACATTTGAGTCTAGAAAATAGATACAATGAATACATAATGACCAGACTAAGAACAATATTTGGTGTACATATTGACGAAATAAGAACTACCTTTGGCGAAAGTTTTGAAACTCAATTTCTAAATCAAGTTAGAAAATTAGAAAATCAAAATCTTATTATACGGGAAGACAAGACCTTTAAACTCACCAACTCTGGGAAAATCCTAGCGGATGCTATAGCTAGTGATTTGATGTGCTAATCCCTAATAAATGAAATAATCCAATAAAATATAATCGAATAGAAGTGAAAGATAAAAAAGAACTCACAGAAACAAAAATACTCAAGCTCTTTGGTAAAAATTATGAGAAGAAATTCACCTTTGATAAACTCAAAGAACTTCTCCCAAATACTACTAGAAAAGAGAAGCTTATCCATGCTCTCATGGTCTTAAAAAGACAGAAGAAAATAGTAGAGCTAGAAATGGATGTCTATATGCTCAAACAATGGGACGATGATGTAAAGAAAAAACCTATTACCGAAAAAGTAAAAAATCTAATCCCTGCGAAAGACGCCTTGGAAAAATCAACTAAGAAACCTAATATTATGAACCACGAGGATGCCAATGAAGTAGAAGGTATATTAGATATTACGGCTACCGGAGCGATGTTTGTGGCTATAGAAGGGCTAGAACGAGATGCTATTATGCGCAATAAAAATGTGCCTGCATTTAAAGGAGATAAAATCTTAGTTAAACTAGATAAGGTTAAAGACGGAAAACGTCCTGAAGCTAAATTTATCAAGGTCATAGAGCGTAAACTAAAAAGTTTTATTGGTAAATTTTCTGTACATAAATCTAAAGACTTTGATGTATTCTTTGTGACGCCAGTTTCTTCCAAAGCACTTTTCGATTTTTATATTTCGTCTAAATATACTCTTGACGCAAAAGATGGAGACTATGTCGAAATAGAATTTATCGAATGGGGCGAGAAAGAGAAGAATCCAAGAGGTAAAGTCATCGAAGTTTTGAAAAACTTTAATCCAAATGAGCTAACTATGCGCTCCATACTTTTGGAAAGAGAATTTCACCAAGAATTTCCAGAAAATGTCTTAGAGGAATTGAAGCCCATTCAGTCTAAACTCAGTACTGCAGATCTAGCAGACAGATTAGATATGCGAAATACACTTACATTAACCATAGATCCTAAAACCGCTCGAGACTTTGACGATGCCCTTTCTGTAAAAAAATTGGACAACGACCAATACGAAATAGGTGTACATATAGCTGATGTAGCCCATTATGTAAAAGAAGGCACGGAACTAGACAAAGAAGCTCTTCGACGAGCTACCTCCGTGTATCTGCCCGATAGAGTGGCGCCTATGTTGCCAGAAAAATTGTCCAATGAACTATGCTCACTCAATCCTAAAGTGGATAGATTGGCATTTTCTATGATTTATCATATAGATACTCAGGGTAAAGTTCATGATGAATATCTAGCGAAGACCGTCATACATTCCGATAGAAGATTTACCTATGAAGAGGCACAAGAGGTCATAGAATTAGGTAAAGGAGACCATGCAGAAGCCATTACACTGCTTCAAGGTATAGCCTCCATTTGGCGTGAAGAACGATTCCAGAAAGGAGCTATTAACTTTGAAGCATCAGAGGTGCAGTTCGTGCTAGATCCGGATGGTAAGCCTCTTGATATCATACCTAAAGTGCAGAGAGAGGCCAATTGGCTCATAGAAGAATTTATGCTCCGCGCGAATACTAGCGTAGCCAGAGCCTTAGATGTCTATACGAAGAAGAAGTCTATTCCAGCGGGCATTTACAGAGATCACGATGTGCCTGATATGGCCAAGCTAGAGCAGTTTAGAGATTCCGCACTAAAGCTAGGAGGTCATAAACTAAAGAAAATTGATAAACCGGAGCAGGCATCCAAAATACTAAATGAATTTCTAGGCTCTATAGTGAATACGCCTGAATCGGATATCCTGAATCAAATGGCCATACGGTCTATGTCCAAGGCTTATTATTCGACTATCAATATCGGCCACTATGGACTAGGTTATACTCATTATTCCCACTTCACTTCTCCTATACGCCGCTATCCAGATCTTATAGCCCATAGACTTCTGACGGATGTGCTTAAAAAGGAAAAACTGAACTATACTGCCGCTCAAATGGAGGAGATGTGTGTGCACTGCTCTGATCAGGAGCGCAAAGCCACTGACTGCGAGCGAGAAGGAATCAAATACAAGCAGGTAGAATACCTGAGTTATCACCTGAAAAAAGAATACCAAGGCATCATCAGCGGTATGAATGGCAATGGATTCTGGGTAGAACTGAAAGATAATAAATGCGAGGGCTATGTAGAACTCAGTACCAATTTTAAAGAAGTATTCACCTTCGATATGACTTCCCTGACCTTGAAAGGCAGACAGTCTCATATCGAATTCCATATGGGTCAGCCTATAACTATAGCGGTAGATAAAGTAGACCTCGATGCCAAGCGCGTATGGTTTAAGGCTATAAGTTTTTAATAAATTTATAGATAAGAGATTCTTGGAACTGGGCTAAACTGAAAATATAGCCAAGTATAAATATCAGAATACTAAAGTCTCCAAAGAATTTAGTATTGAATTTATAAATATTTCTCCCCTTCTTTAATGCTCAGATTGGAAAGTTTATCTTGATTAGTTTCAATAAAGCTTCTTACCGATTCAGGATTTATCTTTGAATACGAGCGCAGTGCCCAGCCTATAGCTTTACGAATGAAAAACTCTTTTTCGTGACATGTAAGAAGTATATATCTATATAAAACTAATTCATCCATTTTCACTCCATAGCCCAATTGATAAATGATGGCGGTGCGACGAAGCCAAAAATTCTCACTTTGAATCCAGTTATTCACTTCATTGCTCTGCTCAGGGAAATTTATACAAATAGCTCCAATACAATTCGAGGCTAATAAATCCACGATATCCCACCAGTCTGATTTAACTATCATTTCTTTGATAAATTCTATGTCTTCGGATTTCAATTTTTTCTTATTTTCTTTCAATACTTGTGTTGCCACATACCACATTTCTCTTTCGGGATATTGAATGCACTCTCGCGCAAATTCCACCACCTTATTCTTTTCTAATTTCCCTTCGATTTCTTGAAATTCTTTCCAGTACTTTTCTCTTGTAGCATTCATTAAACCAAAAAATGGGAATCTATAACGCATATACTTCGCTTGATTATGAGCGATAGTTTCGTTACCAAGTCCTTTTAGATATAAATACAAATTAGAAACATAGGATTTCATTTCTTTAATATTTTTCTGAATTGTGCCTCTGTGCCATAAAAGCAATTTAAATCTACTTTATGATCTATTCCTTTTAATTCTCCGGTTTCAGAAAATTGCCAAAACTCCCATCGAGCATTATCTTCTAATCCTGGTGAGCTATGGTTATACTTGGCTATCCATAGGTTGTAATGTCTGAATTCGTTTAAAAGAAATCGATTATAATAATTTTCATAGGTGTAGACTATAGGCCGAATACCGTAATGCTTTTCTATCACTTCTAGCCATTTTCGTATATCGGATAATAAATTCAATTGATTTCGATGGTGAATAAGCTCAATATCTAATACTGGTGGCATATCTCCCTTTCCTAGCTCTACCTGTTCTATGAAGTTTCGAGCTTGTATTTTCCAGTCTACATTCGGTCTGTAAAAGTGGTAGGCTCCTCTTGATATTCCTGCTTCTTTAGCGCCTTGCCAGTTGGTTTTAAATAAATTGTCTACTAGCTCTTTCCCTTCTGTAGCTTTCATAAAGACAAATTTGACTTCATGTGATTTTAACTGATACCAATCTACATTACCTTGATATTTGGAAATATCGATACCATGTACAGCATAGTCTTTCCAGCGCGGAAAGAGAAATGCGGGTCTCAAAGTAGAGAAATAATTAAAAATAAATAAAAGGAAAAAAAAGAGTATCGCTAATAATATTACTCTACCTATTTTAAGCCTGGTGCGTCTTGGTGTCATTTCTATAGTTATATACCTACTAATACATCAAATGTAAAAAAAATACTTTAGAATGAATAAATTTATGCTGAAGGCGTTTATTGGTAAGAAAATAGGGGGTCATACCGACAATAGATGATTTTCCCGAAACTTCTGTTGTTGAGTTTGAGATAATACTTAATTTTGTACTCAGACTTTAAAACGACAATAAATCAAAAAACATATACTCTTCATTTCGAGCTGGTATCCATCCAATGTAGACGTCTATAATGGTGATTTCGTACAGAGACATGCAGAGGCGGTTTCGCTTCTGCATAGAGTCTCCGTTCTTCATATGGAAGGGGATCCGCAGCTTAGTTCTTGGAAGTTAGTTATTAATGAACGAAATCCAAATTTAAAGGAATACATATATTATTTTCCTAAATCATCTTTTAGTTGTCTCAATTTTCTGAAAAAAATATGGGGATTTTATATAGGAATGAAACTGATTTCTCCGCCCGATTTGATACATGCTAATGTAGTGCACTATCATTTTATATGGCTGATTTTTCAGCGCATCCCATATGTCATAGCTGAGCATGCCACCCAGTATCATAGGTTGGATGAGCTTGCTAATGCATGGCTAAAGAAGCTCGTATTCAGACCAATTTTTAGATCGGCCGAAGCTGTTATGTCTGTTAGCCTAGACTTAGGTCAGCGATTAGAGTATTTTTTTGGTAATTTACCTTTACACATAGTACCGAATGTAGTAGACACCGTTAGATTTCAGCCTAGAGAATTGAAGCCAAGAGTATTCAATTTTCTTCATATTTCCAATCTCAGTAAGGCTAAAAATATTCCAGGTATACTAGACGCTATTAAGGAATTGAATCAAGGAGGCTTTCAATTCACTTTTACTATAGGCGGCAATGGGTCTAGAGAAATTATTGAAAAATTTCGCAGTCAACATCAGTTAGAGAATGTCATAACAGTGCTGCCACCACTCTCTCATCATGAGGTAGCAGCCTACATGCAGAGGGCTCATTGCTTTATTCTCTTTAGTGATCTCGAAAATCAGCCTTGTGTGCTGGCAGAGGCCTTGGCATGTGGTTTGCCTTATATCTCTAGTCGCGTAGGGGGTGTTGAGGAGTTCACCCCTGAATTCTGTATTCTGATTGATAAAGGGAAGACCAGTCAGCTTATCTCAGCTATGACCGATATGCTTCACGCACATCCATTTTTAAAAAGTGAGATTTTAGCAGATTATGCAGGTGCTCAATTCTCAGCTAGTGCTATTTCACTGAAAATTAATAAAATATATAACGATTGTTGAGAAGCTATTCGTCAGAAATAGATTAATTTTGTATTTTATATACGATTCATGGAAGGCATAGGCATAAAAGAAATTCTGACAGTAACTATCACACTATTTACAGTTATAGATATTATCGGTGTGCTACCTTTATTGATAGATATCAGTAAAAATTCTGGAGAGATTCATCCAGAGCGAGCCTCTATTGCTTCGCTTATTATCATGATGTTGGCTCTTTTTCTCGGTGAGATGTTTCTATCATTTCTGGGTGTTACAAAGTCCTCTTTTGCTGTAGCTGGCGGCATCATTCTATTTATATTAGCCATGGAAATGGTCTTAGGTAGAAATATCATAAAACAAGCCAAGGAGCAAAACAAAGCCACGGCATTAGTCCCCGTTGCATTTCCCTTGATCTCTGGTGCGGGCACTATTACTACTATATTAACCTTAAAATCTCAATATAACTATGTCGAAATAGCCATAGCTATAATTATCAATGTATTAGTTGTATTTTTGGTTCTGAGATATTTGAATTTTTTGAAAGATAAAATTTCAGAGAGCACTATTCTTGTCATGAGAAAAATGTTCGGCGTCATCCTACTGGCTATAGCCGTAGGGATGATTACTAAGAATTTGCAGCTCAATATTCAGTAGACACCATTTTTTTAGTTCACCAAAAGACCTATCAGCTTCTATCTTGCTGAAATTCCGTGGCTTGGGTTCCGATTGATTCTTTTTCACAAAAAAAACAATTCGATAAAATTAATTAATTTAGTTTTGTACTCGGAGAGATGGCAGAGCGGTCGAATGCGGCGGTCTTGAAAACCGTTGACTGTAATAGGTCCAGGGGTTCGAATCCCTTTCTCTCCGCTACAAGAAAGCCCCAATTTAAAGGGGCTTTTTTATTGATAATCAATCATGTTTTGAATTTAAAAATCCTAAATAACCCACCCGATTTGGGGTACTTAGCACTGTTTTAGCACTGTTTTTTTTGACTAAATATTTAGTTTTCAAGTCTTTTGCCCTTTTTTTAGTTATAATTTTTGAGTTGCTTTGATAGCACGCTGAACACTAAGGGTATTCACTTCAAGACGTTGTTTTTCCTTTTTTGAAATCTTACCCTTATCTACTGGAGCTAATAGGTCTTTTATCGCATCAAGAGTAAAATCTTTTGGATTAGGAATTTCCGATTCTCTTAATTTGTTGTTTTTTTTAAAGTTAATAAAAATTGATGAAATAATTTAAACAACTATATTTGGGAAAATTTTTTCTCAAAATAAGTCTTTATAGGAGTATAAAGGAAGTAAATGGCGAAATCCGAAAAGCCCAAATAGAGTAGGAGTAAGAAAAAAAATATAAAATTAGTTAAACATGAAAAAAATTATATTTATAATTCTAAATTTATTTTTTATTAATATATTACTGGGACAAAAAGTTGTTTTGCAAGGAAAAGACAACTATCTTATCAGTTCAATTAAAGATAAACTATCAAAGACTGGTTTATCAATTGAGAGAAAATACGATTCTGACTTGAGACTTGATGAATATGAATACCC
>CANESS010000033.1 GCA_947441115.1 Saprospirales bacterium
AGGTTTAGGTTCTTTTAGAACTATCGATGTAGAAGATTTATCTAAGCATAGAGTGGATGCAGAATATGTACATATACCAGAAAAATTGGCAGATAATATCAATAAAACGAAAAAAGAAGGAAAGCGAGTCCTGGCTGTAGGTACTTCTATCATGCGTGGATTAGAAAGTTCTGTAACGAGCACTGGCGACGTAAAGCCATACGATGGCTGGACCAATCTTTTTATCTATCCACCGTTTGATTTTAAGGTAGCGAATTGTTTATTGACCAATCTGCATGTGCCTAAATCTAGCCTACAAATCATGGCATGTTCATACGCAGGCTTTGATTTAACCATGAAAGCCTATGAGGAAGCCATGGAAAAAAATTATAAGTTTTTTACTTATGGAGATTGCATGTTAATTTTGTAGATTTACTAAAATATTCAATTATGAAGTATTTAGGCTTAGGTTTTTTATCAGTGCTCATTATTGGTGCTGGTTTTGTTTACTGGAATTATTTCTTTGTGTATAGCGACGGATATAGAGAGGGCGTCTTAAATAAATTTTCGACAAAGGGTACCATCTTTAAAACGCATGAAGGGGAGCTTCTCATGCCAGGAGTCGTGCCGACAATGAATCAACTTTCAAACAATTTCTTTTATTTCTCTACCACAGATACCGAAGTCACAGCTAAACTCAATGCGGCCATTGGTAAGAAGATAAAGGTGCATTATGTTCAGTACAATTCTTCACTGCCATGGAGAGGAGATAGCTATTTGGAAAAAAATAAAGAAACAGGGCAATATATTGTAGATAATATAGAACTCGTCCCATGACTTGGGTTTAAATAACTAATTTATTTATAGAGTTTATATCATCTAAATATGAAATTATCCCTAAATTATTTGGTATAATTGATTTTCTTAGTTTTTGAAACTTATAACTCATAACTTAAAATTTAAAACTGTTACATGTCAATAGTTTATAGCGTCACAGTAAAACCAGATCAAGATATAGAGCAAAATTATGTACAATGGCTCCAAGCAGAGCATATTCAGGAAGTAGTGACTACAGGTTGTTTTGATGACTTCCGATTTTTTAAGGTATTAGCCGAAGATGAACGAGATGGTTCATCTTATAATATTCAATATGTGACGACCGATATGTCTCGCTATTTCGATTATATCAATATCCATGCCCCTCTCATGCGGAGCAAAGGCAAGGAAAAATTTGGAGAGAAATTCCATGTATTTCGCACGGTTCTAAAGCAACTTTAATTCTTTTATCATGATAATCAATTCCCTAAAAAATATTTCTATTTACACTTCAGTTTATCCTCATTTGAAGGAAGCAGTAAATTTTATTCAAAATATAGGATTTGATAATTTAGTGAGTGGGAAAAACGATGTTTCTGATAATGTATACATCATGAAGAATCAAGGCGAAAAAAAATCTGACTTCATAGGCATTTTAGAGGTTCACAGAGAGTGGATTGATATACATATTCCCCTCACGGATGATGAGATAATCGCCTTCAAAGAAATCTCTGAATGTAAAAACTTAATTAAAGAATATGATTCGGAAAATGATTATGCGCTCTATGATGAGGAGGATATATCACAACTGACTCTAGCCAAAGGCTATTTCGCCATTATAGACCCCACTGTAGCTCATATGGCTATGCTAGGAGAAGGCAGTATGTCTAAATTGGTTTTCAAAATTAGAAAGTAGTTCGTACATAGTTCCAATTTTACGTATCATAGATTTAAATTCTCTACGGTCTTTTATTGATCAAATTTCTCAACTATTTGTGCTAAATAAGTGTTGATGCATTGGACTCATGACGCAGAGCTATAGATAATAATTTAATAGTTTAAATGATAAATTAGCCTTGACCGAAGAGACTGTTAGAGCAAATTATAAACACGGATTAGAACTCGCTAAATTAATAAGATGAAAAAATATAGTGATCAATTCACGAACATAGAAGAGTCGCTACTAAAGTCATATATATTCGTCAGAGTTGCGGGCGCTATACATCCGGAAGTAGTCCGCGCATATGGTGTGCTCAATCATTTGCTCAATGGCTGAAAAGGAAAACTAGCTCTTATCAAACAAACAGAACTAGACGAAGTAAAGGACTATCTAAGCCAAAAAATATCGTCGATAGCCCACTGGACATATTGAGTGTATTCAATGATTATTTTTTCATTGATTCACTCTTTTCCTTCATTGCTTCTGAGCGTACATTAGTTCTATTTTCAAGATCTTGCATGTATTGTTCAAGACGTTTTCAAAGTACCTCTTCTTTATTAGGATCTAGATTAATTTCGCTTCCGACATTACTCATAATTCCCGATATATATTGCAGATAGTATATATCAGATATTGAGTCGATATAATCTTGCATTTTCTTTTTTCTAATATTACACTCATAAATTAAATGTTTGCTCTATGACAAAAATTACAACTAAATTTTAGAAAATCCAAAACAGATTCCTTTGCGCTGTCAACTCATGCCTGTCGGCAGACAGGGAATAAACTGCCTACGCTTAAATATGTATCGCTCGCTTAGCCGTAGCATCCAATGCTGCTTCTTTAAACGCTTCTGAGAAAGTTGGATGGCCAAAACAAGTGATAGCTACATCTTCTGCTGAGCCTCTGTAGGACATCGTTATTGCTCCTTGCATAATCATATCAGCTACACGAGCACCTATCATTTGTACACCGAGAATTTCGTCCGTCTCTTGATGCGCCAATACTTTGACAAATCCATCGAGATCATTCGCTGCTCTCGCCTTGCCGCTGGCTCTAAATGGAAATTTCCCAGACTTATAGGGTATTCCTTCTTTCTTTAGTTCATCTTCTGTTTTACCCACTCCCGCAGCCTCAGGCCATGTATAGGCAATACCTGGAATGAGGTAATGATTTAAATGAGGCTTTTGTCCCGCCAATACCTCAGCTACATAGACTCCTTCTTCTTCCGCTTTGTGAGCTAGCATAGGCCCAGCGACTACATCTCCAATAGCATACACATTTGGGCAATTAGTCATTAAGTTTTTATCTGTCGGTATTCTACCTCTATCATCAGCAGCGAGACCTATCTTATCTAATCCCAATCCTTCTGTGTAGGGCTTGCGGCCAACAGCTACCAAACAATAGTCTCCTTCAAATACGACTTCTTTATCTTGGCTATCCAGTGCCTTTACGGTCACGGTTTTTCCTTTGCGCTCTACAAAATTTACTTTCATCGAGGTTTGGATATCCATGCCTTGTTTTTTCAAGACACGTTGCAATTCTTTGCAAATCTCGCTATCCATAGTTCCACCTATTTTATCAGCATATTCTATTACAGTTACTTTAGACCCTAGTCTATTGTATACCGACCCCAATTCCAATCCGATAATTCCACCGCCGATGACTAGCATTGTTTTAGGTACCTCTGGGAGTTTTAGTCCTTCTGTAGATGTAATGATACGCTCCTTATCTATTTTGATAAATGGCAGACTGGCTGGCTTAGACCCTGTGGCTATTATGACATACTTTGTTTCTACTTGACTTTTTTTCCCATTTTTATCTGTAATATTGACTTTATTAGCGGTCTCGAAACTACCTACACCTCTTAGAATGGTGATGTTATTTTTTTTCATGAGAAAGTCAATTCCTTTGACTGTCAAATCAACGACGGTGGATTTTCGTTCTACCATTTTTTTGAAATCTACAGAAAGTTTGCCTGTCAGAATGCCATGCTCTTCAAATTCTTTTCGAGCCTTAAAGTAATGCTCGCTGCTATCGAGCAATGCTTTGGAAGGGATACAGCCCACATTGAGGCAAGTGCCACCAAGGGTGTCATATTTTTCTATCAAAGCGGTTTTGAATCCTAACTGGGCGCATCGGATAGCACCTACATACCCCCCGGGGCCTGAACCTATGACTACAACATCGAAATTGGACATATGAATAATTCTAAATTTGAAAATTTAAGACGCAAAACTAAATTTTTATTTTTTAGTGGAGTATAGTTAATTACGGCTCTATGTTGATTCGTATGGGTAAATGTATGTAAAGGGGACGCGTCATTCTATAAATCTATTTTTGAATAGCAAACAACATAAAAAAATAAATTGTAAGGAATTTAAATATTTTTTATAATTCAAATTCCACATAAAATAAAATTTATTGTTTGATTATGAAACAATTTTATTTTTATCGATTCAAGTTTTCGCGGCGTTTTCGACTTGATTTGTATCTTACGAGCCAAGTTTAATTAAACAATATTGGGTAATTTTGTTTAATCTTTTCTAAGCAAACTAATCGCCAGCTAAAGGTCAGCTAATTTAATCTATTTTTGGAGATAAATGAGATGGCTATTAATTAATTATCATTGATATTATTAATCATTATCTCTATATTTGCTCAGTAATATGAATATATTTAGTCAACCAAAAATTCAATGGAAATGGATAGCAGGATTTTTTGCCTCTATCTTGCTTTTTTTCACCTTACTCAATTTTGGTGTATTCGGAGAAATGCCATCCATTAAGGAGCTTGAAAATCCAAAGAGCCACATGGCTTCCGAGGTTTATGCATCAGATGGCACCCCGATAGGGAAGATTTATACCCTCAATAGAGTACCTTGTAATTTTAAAGAATTGCCTCCGCATCTGGTCAATGCCCTCATCGCTACCGAAGATTCAAGGTTTTATATTCACTCTGGCATAGACCCTAAAGCTATAGTAGGTGTATTGAAAGGTATGTTTACTACTGGAAATCGCGGTGGAGGCAGCACGATCACCCAGCAATTAGCTAAAAATCTTTTCCCAAGAGGCAAAGTCAATGGAATTCAACTTATTTTTAGAAAGTTTAAAGAATGGATTATCGCTGTCAAGTTAGAGCGAAATTTCACGAAGCATGAGATCATTTCTTCTTATTTCAATACGGTAGAGTTTAGTGATAATGCCTTTGGCGTAAAGGCTGCTGCTAAAACCTATTTCAATAAGAAAATTCAGGATATCACAGTAGACGAGGCTGCCATTCTTGTGGGAATGCTCAAAGCGACCTATACATTTAATCCTCGTGTTCACCCTGAATTATCTAGAGGGCGAAGAGATATTGTATTGGGGAAAATGTTAGAATACAATTTCATAACTAAAGAGGAGTATCAGAAAAATCTGGCTAAGCCGATAAAACTCGATTTTAATAATGATTTTTATTCAGATGATTTATCTCCCTATTTCGTAAGTTATCTAAAGAAGTACCTGAAGAATTATTTTAATTCTCATCCTAAAAAAGATGGATCAGTCTACGATATTTATAGTGATGGTTTGAAAATATATACTACGATAGATCTGAAAATGCAAACGTATGCCGAAGAAGCCGTGCAAGAGCATTTAAAATATTATCAAAATTTACTTTTTAACCACTGGTCGGGCAGCAGTCCATGGTACAGCAGGCCATCATTCTTTTTGCGCCATGTGAAGAAAAGTCAGCGATATAAGGATTTAAAGGCCCAAGGCAAGAAAGACGATTCCATTTATGCAGAGCTAAAGAAGCCTGTGAAAATGAATATATGGACCTATGATGAACCTAAAAAGGAAGTCAGCATGTCTCCTTGGGATTCTATCAAATACTATAACATGATACTCCAAGCTGGTTTCTTAGCTATTGACCCACAAAACGGACATATAAAAGCCTGGGTGGGGGGTGCTAATTTCGACCATTTCAAATATGATCACGTCAATCCGAATACGAAGCGTCAAGTAGGCTCTATTTTTAAGCCTTTCTTATATGCAGCAGCTGTAGACCAGAAGGGATATTCTCCCTGTCATCGAGTGCCTAATGAGAGAATTGTTTTCAGGCCAGGCAATCCAAAGTGGAAATTAGCTGCAGCTTGGAGTCCATCAAATTCTGGAGGAGGCTATGGCGGTTCCCCTACATTAACTCAGGCCTTATCTCAATCGCTCAATACAGTGTCCGCTAGATTGATGTATGAAGTCGGCCCCTATGAAGTCATTAAATTATGCAGAAATTTAGGTATAGATACCAATACGAAATTAAAACCTTATCCTTCTATCTGCTTAGGTACGCCTGAGATATCTGTATTTGAAATGGTAGGAGCCTATACGGCCTATGCCAATGAAGGCATATATAATAAACCAACTTTCATTACCCATATAAATGATATGAATGGGAATACGGTTTATGAAACCTATCCTAGCTACAAAGAAGCTTTTCGGCCTGAGGTAGCATTTGTGATGCAGGAAATGATGAAAGGGGCAGTGGATCAAGGTACTGCTAAACGATTAAAAGGCACTTATGGTCTGCGAGGTGAGATTTGTGGTAAAACAGGCACTACCCAGAGCAATGCGGACGGTTGGTTCATAGGCTTGACTCCAAAACTTATAGCTGGTGTATGGGTGGGATGTGATGATAGATTGGTGAGATTTAGAAGCACAGGATTAGGCCAGGGAGCTTCTACGGCTCTGCCAATATGGGGTAAGTTTTTCGGCAAACTAGCCAAAGACAAAGATTCTGCTTATAATAAATTACAAGACGCTAAATTCGCCAAACTGGATACAAGCAAAAGAACGATTATAACGGATTGTAGTAAATATAAAGGCTGGGGTGCTGGCTTGAGCAGCGGAAAAACAGATTTGACTCAAATAATACAAACAGAAACGCCGACGGATCTAATGGAGAATAAATACGATAATCTAGATGAAGAGGATCCAGAAAATATGAATGCAGATGAAAAGCCAAAAACTCCAGTCCTCAGCAAGAAGCTAGAAACCTCTTCCGCTGCTATAGATGACAAGAAAACTACCAATAAAAAATCAGAAACAAAGTAATGAATTATTCGGAAATTAGTATAAGAGTAGGGCTGAATGATGATAAAATTCCAGCAGATATTAAGTGGAAAGCTAGTGATAGCGAGGTGAGTCAATTGTCTGATGCTAAAGCTTTTGGGTTAAACATTTGGGATCCTATCGCATCTCAATCTTTAAATCTAACACTGTGGACTGAAGATATGCAAACCGACGAAATGCACTCTTTCTTCTTTCAATCGCTTCTTCAACAGGCAGATCATTATGTCAAAGCTACAGGAAATCCTTTCGCTAAAGAGGAGATACTTAAATTTGTCCAGGAACTCTCAAAGAGAACCTCAGATTGGGAAAATACTAAGTAAATCAAATTGCTTAGAAATTAGTTAATACTGTATACGAATTACTAATCGGTCATAAAAAATGACGGAAATTGCTTCAAGTACGGCATTATATCCAAAATGAATTGGTATATTTTTAAAACATAAATGGTATAATAAGATTCTAAATTAATCACGTCTTTTTGAATAATTTTTTAAGATTTATAAAATCTAAAAACACGGGTGAAATTGGCCTGATGTTGACCATAGTGTTTTTGGCCATTATATCTATTATTTATGCTAATAGATTAGCAGATAGTATACAAAAACAAGAGGAAGCACAGGTCATACTTTGGGCTAAAGCTATAGGGGAAAAGGCAAAAATATTGAAACTATCAAATGAAATTTTTCTCAAACTAGCCGAAGAAGAGAGAAAAAAAGTAGAGATCACATCTAAGGCTACACAGTTGCTGGCAGGCGAAAATCCAGATGAAAAAATTGCGTCTTTGTTTCTCGATATCATAAGGTTAAATAATCAGATACCTCTTATTCAGACTGATGAAAACTTTGTCATAACTGATTTTAAGAATGTCGCAAAACTAGCTATAAAGCAAGGTGTTCTTTTGAAAAAATCAGATAACCCGGAGTTTTTCAAATATGCGCCAATTGAGATATCATTTCTAGATAAGAGAAATTATATTTTTTATAAAGAGTCCATTATTTATCAAAATATTTCAGCGGTCATAGAGCAGTCAAGCGATCAGTTTATAAATGAGATTACTAATAATGCTTCCCTATTACCGATTATCTTGCTCGATAATAAGAAAAATCTTATCCATTCAGGTAATATTCCTGAGGATATAAATTCTAATGAAAAAAAACTAAAGAGTTATATAGATCAGTTGGTAAAATCAAATGAGCCTATTATTCTCGATATTGACCCTAAGAATACCAAGTATCTTTATTACCAAAGTTCCAATCTGGCATCTTATGTAAAGTGGTTTCCTGTAGTGCTATATTCTATCTTGGCTGCCATTTTGTTTTTAGCTTTCGCAGCTATTCGCAATGTGCGGAAATATGAAAAAAATCAAATATGGGTAGGTATGTCCAAGGAAACAGCGCACCAGCTAGGAACTCCAATTTCTTCCTTGAGTGCATGGATAGAAGTGCTTGACGAAAACACCGCGCTGCCTATAGCACAGAAAAATGTGATTCAAGAAATGAAAAAAGATATCAATAGACTGTCTTTAATTGCCGATAGATTTTCTAAAATAGGATCTAAGCCAAAGCTGGAAAGCATCAATTTGAATCAAATTTTAACCTCATGTTTTGAATATTTAAGGAAGCGAGGGTCCAAAAAAGTGTATTTTGAATTAAAGCCTACTCCATCAGAGTTGCTTGTTGATATTAACCCTCAACTATTCGAATGGGTCATAGAGAACCTAGTTAAAAATGCATTTGACGCTATTCATCACGAAGGATATATCACTATAGAGACGCTTGCCGAAAATGGAATTATATCTATAGATGTAAAGGATTCAGGAAAGGGAATACTTCCAAAAGATATTGAGCAAATATTTGAACCAGGATTTACCACTAAAAAGAGAGGCTGGGGTCTTGGTTTATCTCTATGCAAGAGAATTATCGTAGAATATTTTAATGGTAAAATCTATGTTCTCAGTTCCGGAATGAATGTAGGAACAGCCATTAGGGTGGAGTTACCATTAGGGGCAAAATAGGTTCAAATCTAAGGTTTTACATCCATTTTTACCCTCAATAAACCTTTTTCATTCAATGCGTAGAAGGCAATTAGGAATCTATTTGACATCTTAATAACTGTTTGTTCCGAGTCTATTATTGGATATTTTACTAATTTAATTCAACTATTTTATTTTCCTTTTCTTACTTTTGCATTCCCTGAAAAGGAAGAATAGATTTTGCGGGTGTGGCGAAATTGGTAGACGTACCAGACTTAGGATCTGGCGCCGCGAGGCATGGGGGTTCGAGTCCCTCCACCCGCACCATACTGCATAGAGACGTAGCTCAGCTGCGTCTCTATTAATTTATAGGAGTATCAAAAATTAAAAATAAAACGATATGAACGTAACACGTGAATCAAAAGCAGCTCAGAATGATATTTTGAAAATAGAGTTGACTAAGGAAGACTACCTCGACGGATTTGAAAAGAAACTCAAGAAATATTCTAAAGAGTCTAATATCAAAGGCTTTAGAAAGGGTGCTGCGCCTGTAGGAATGATAAAAAAAATGTATGGGGAATCTATACTGGCTGAGGAATTGAATCATTTAGCCGATCAAGCATTACAAAATTTCATAAAGGAAAATAATATAAGAATACTGGGAAGACCTATGTTAGCAGATAATCAAGAAATGCTAGATATCAAACCTAGTGAGAATAAGGCCTACACCTTAAATTTCGAGATTGGATACGAACCTAGCTACACTATAGCCTTGGATGGTCAATTCTCTAAATATGAAATAAAAATGACTAAGGAGATAGTCGAAAAAGAGATAGAGGCAGTGAAAAAACATTTCACTAAGCTAGAGGATAGCGCAGACCCTATCGCAGAAGGAGATACTATCTATTTCAATTATGACAATGGCGATAATCTGAAAGGAGAGTCATTTTGTTCTACAGATGAGTTGTCTGAAACCGGCTCTAAATATTTAATAGGGAAGTCTATGGGAGATAAAGTAGAAGGTCTGGCAATGGAGCTTTTTAATAATGAAAAACTTGATGTCAAACGTTATATTCTGCATTTGCAGGATTCTTCTGAAGAAATAGATGCTCAGATAGCTAAAAATTTGACTATTGAAATCACCAGTGTCAAAAAGCGGGTGACGCCAGAAACCATAGCTCCAGAGCAGATTTCTCAAATCACAAAAGATGAGTCTAAAACGACGATGGAGGATTTAAACGCAAGCCTAGAAGCTGATATTAAAAAGCAGTACGATGAGCTAGGTAGAAACTTCTTGAGAAATGATGTCTATGAGCATGCACTTGAGAATACGAAGATGGATCTCCCTGTGGAATTTTTAAAGAAATGGATAGCTTCAGAAGACGAGAATAAAATGGATAAGGATGCTGTAGAGAAGGAATTTGCAAATATTGAAAAGTCTATTAAATGGGATTTAATTTCTGCTAAGTTCGCTTTGGAACATACTGTCAAAGTAGAAATGGAAGAGATAAAAAATGAGTATAAAACCAAGTATATCCAATATTTCATGCAATCTGGGTACAATCCTCCAGCGGATCAGTTAGATAAATTTGTAGATGAGGCTATGCGCGATCAGAAATCGGTGCGCAAGACCTATGAACAACTTTTGGATACAAAGGTTCTAGACGGAATGATAGAGAATATAAAAACAAAAGCAGTGCCGTATACAGAAGATGAATTTGTAGCTGAAAGTAAGAAGCGAAATGAAAAGCGCAACGCCAATAATCCTGCTCACGGCGAAGATGGTCACGTGCACGACGAAAATTGCGGACATAATCACTAGTCCGTCAAAACTAGGATTTAGTTTGTTTGTAAGGTTTTAGATTATTTTAATCTCAAAACGCCATTTTTCCTGTAAATTTGTTTGACAGAATTTTAAAATAAACAAATAATCAAATACATGGATTAATAGCTCGGTGCCTCGAAATTATTAATTCTTCATCCTTAATTATTAATTAAACCAAATGGACCACTTAGGTAATGAATTTGTAAAATATGCCACTAAGCATCATCGTATTAATGATAAACTAGTCAATGATTTCGTGTGGATGCATGGACAGCCGTCATCATATTTGACTCCAAATATTATAGAAGAGAGAAGAATGAACGCTGTAGCTATGGACGTATTCTCTAGATTGATGATGGATAGAATTATATTCCTAGGAGTTCCTATCTACGAGGATGTAGCTAATATTATTCAAGCTCAGCTACTATTTCTAGAATCCACAGACGCCAAAAGTGATATTCAGATTTATATTAACTCTCCGGGAGGCTCAGTATATGCCGGACTCGGTATGTATGATACCATGCAATATATCAATCCTGATGTGGCCACTATTTGTACAGGCTTGGCTGCTTCCATGGCTGCCGTCCTTATGTGTGCTGGCAAAAAAGGTAAAAGAACGGCACTGCCCCATGCTCGTGTCATGATTCATCAGCCATTGGGCGGAGCTGGGGGTATGGCTAGCGATATTGAAAATACAGTGATAGAGATGAATAAACTTAAAAGTGAGCTATATACAATTATAGGAAATCATTCTGGTCAATCAGAAGATAGGATAGCAGCAGATAGTGATAGAGACTATTGGATGACTGCACATGAAGCCAAGGCTTATGGTATGATAGACGAAGTGTTGGAAAGAAAAAAATAAAGAGACTTAAAGATTTATAGTGGCAAAAAAAAAGGCAGCAGAGTATTGTAGTTTTTGTGGAAACCCAAGCAATAAGGTTTCCTTTCTAATCAATGGATTAGAAGCTCAAATCTGCGATAACTGCGCTATGATGGCGGCTAAAATAGTCGAAGACACGCGAAGAGATGATGGGTCTGCTATGTCAAAAACCGAGTCGGAGTTTAAATTTGATAAAAAACCGAGCGATATAGTAGCCTACCTAAATGATTATATTATCGGTCAGGACTTTGCTAAGAAAGTAATAGCAGTGGCTATATATAATCACTATAAGCGTATAGGTAAGCAAAATGTCTCAGAGGAGGTAGAAATAGAAAAATCCAATATATTACTTGTCGGCAATACAGGCACAGGGAAAACACTTCTCGCTAAGACAGTAGCCAAATTGTTAAGTGTTCCTTTTGCGATCGCTGATGCTACAGCATTTACGCAGAGTGGCTATGTTGGCGAAGATATAGAGAGTGTTATTTCTCGGTTGCTTCAAAACTGTAATTATAATATAGAATCCGCTCAGAAAGGGATTGTATTCATAGATGAAATCGATAAGATAGCTCGAAAAGGGGAGAACCCTTCTATCACAAGAGATGTAGCTGGTGAAGGTGTTCAGCAGGGGTTGTTGAAATTACTAGAAGGGTCTGAAATTTTAGTGCCACCTCAAGGAGGCAGAAAACATCCTGAGCAGCCGATGGTCAAAGTGGATACAAAGAATATTTTATTTATTTGTGGGGGTGCTTTCGAAGGCTTGGAGCGAATTATTGCCCAGCGTGTGAATAAATCTTCCGTTGGATTTAAGAAAACCAAAGAGAAGGAAAGAGAAATTCAGAAAGAAAATTTACTCAAGCAGGTCAATGCTTTGGATATAAAAAAATTTGGCATTATACCAGAATTGCTAGGCAGACTACCGGTGGTGGTGCACTTAAATCCACTAGACAGGAAGGCACTTCAGAAAATACTTCTGGAGCCTAAAAACTCAATTATCAAACAGTATAAAGCCTTGCTAAAACTAGACGGGAAAAAGCTAGAATTCAGCCTTGATTGTGTAGAATTTATTCTAGACAGAGCTATGGAATATGAATTGGGAGCAAGAGGACTGCGCTCTATTTGCGAAGCTATCATGACCGATGTCATGTATGATAGCCCGAATAGTGAATCTGAAAAAATTATTGTAACCAAAGATATAGCTGAACGGAATTTTAATCAGAATAGTGGTTATCAGGAAGCAGGTTAATCTGCATTGAAATTTTTCAATAATTCTGCAAATTCCTTTTTCGCAAACTTAGCAGTATCTTCTATATAATTTACATCAAAAGGTGACTTTAATTCGGGGACGATGCTAGTTATATTTTTATAATTTAGGTTGCCTAGATTCTTCGCCAATGTCTCCCAAATTTCTATACCCCTTGCTGGATTTTCTTTGTATATTTTGTAAATATTCAAGGCATTTATGATCGCTAAAGAATAGTCTATAAGATAGAAGGGACTGTTGAAATAATGGTCAGTTTCCATCAATCTATCGCCATTGATATAGTAGTCATTTTCTGAACTATCAAAATAATTTCCAGTATATTTTTCTTGTAACTCCTTATAAACTGATTGAATCGAATTTACATTTAAATCTTTCAGTTTATAAATCTTCTCTTGAAACTCGTCACCGAGGGCGCAGGTCATAGACTGTATCAAGTGTCCAGAATAATTTAGTATAGCATACTTATCCGCATCGTTGCCAAAAAATTGCTTCGCATCTTTAAGGCATAACAATTCCATGGAATGAGAGAATATTTCTACCGTATCCAATGTTCCCGTTGTGAAGAGCTTATTCGGGTTATTGAAGTAGGAAAGCACAAATTGCAATGTATGGCCAAATTCATGAGTCAAGACTCTGACATCTGTTTCATTGTTTTTGAACTGTGAATAGATTAGTGGAGTATCAATAGAACTGACATAAGTCGCATAACCCATACTCACTTTATTAGCCCTATCAAGATAGTCAATACTGTTGGCGTCTAACATGGACTGATATACTTGAAGCCAATCTGGAGATAGGTCTGCTAAAATTTCTTTGAATTTATTTATGGTTGCATCTTCCTTTTTATCTATCAATTGTGGGAAGCCATCGCTAAAGAAGTTGTTATCATAATAAGTAATGCGTTTAAGTTGTAAATTTTTTTTCTTGAATTCGTAAATTTGCTGATATACGTCTTTGAAGTTTTTAATCACAGCATCTCTATACTGCCTTATATCTTCATAATTATAGCCTATTCTATTCCATTTCACTAAGGAATACTCCGCATAGGATTCAAAACCTAGCTCTATTGCAAATTTATTTCTAGTTTGAATGAGGTCTATAAGTTTCGAATAAAAAAAAGTTTTATTTTCTGTATGATATTGAGCAAGGGCATCAAATGCTTGTTTTCTTTTCATTCTATTAGAGTCCTTAACCATACTATATAGGTTGCTAATAGAAATTTCACCACCTTCCCACGTAATTTTTGATTGAGATTTAAATTCAACAAGCTCTCTCTCTAGACTACTTTCCTTTTGCATGAACTCTTTAGCCCTTTCATTTACGGTAAAAGAAGAATTCTTTATATCAAAAAATAAATTGTCGCCAAATTCATTTTTTATCTCTGACATATAAGGAGAATTAGCGACTATCTTTTTTAATTCGCTATCGCGTATTTTTAATTCAGGATAGGTCTGAGCATAAAACTCATAATTTGATTTAAGTTCTGTTTGAGTCGTGTCGGCAAAGAACCGAAACTGATTTAACTGATATTGCATTCCGAACTCGCTTTTAAGTTCTTGAAATTTGCGAAATTCTCTTTTGAAATCTGCAAAGTTTACCGAAGTTTTAATTTTGTGAAGCTGGCTATCCAAGGTTTTAAGAATCGTGGACTTATCTAGCTTTACCAATTCAATAGTGCTTATATTCTGCATATTTAACTAATTATATAACATCAAATGTAGTGAAATGGCTAATTTTGAAAGTATAAATAAACAAAAAATGGACTCAAGACGACAGCAGCGTATAGCACAATTATTACAGGAAGAATTTAGTAGTATGCTCATGTCAGATATAAAGTCTTATCTAATGGGGACTTTTGCTACGTTGACTTTTGTTAATGTATCTTCGGATCTAGGGATTGCACGATTTAATATTAGTATTCTAGCTAGTTCAAAAAAGCAAGAGGTAATTGATAATCTCAATGACAATAAGGCTGAGATTAGGAAAGTTTTAGGAAATCGAATGAGAAGCAGTTTGAGAATCATACCGGATCTTATTTTTCACCTAGATGATAGATTAGATTATGTCGACAAGATGGATGATTTATTTAAAAAGATAAAAGACGAAGACGCGAAAATTTAAATATGGATAAGTTAGTGATTCAGGAATTAATTCTTACTTCAGTCACAAAAGAAAACTATTCCAAATTCTGTAGTGCTTTAGAATATCTAAATCACAAGTATTATATCGATTCAGAGCAGTTAATTTCAGACTATGACTATGATATTTTATTTAAAAAGATTGAAAAATTTGAGCTAGAATATCCTGATATAGATAGCTCTCAGTCACCTACAAAGCAGATAGCTAAAGGAGCGCAAGCGAGCTTTGAGACCGTAGCGCACTCGGCACCTATGCTTTCACTTTCCAATTCATACAATGCAGAGGACTTACGTGATTTCGATGATTCTATTCGGAAGGAATTGGGAGTGGTAAATTATGAATATTATGTAGAACCAAAATTTGACGGAAGTAGCATAGCGCTCTTATATCAAAACAATAAACTGGTGCGCGCAGCAACCCGCGGCGATGGCGCCCAGGGCGAAGATATTACTGCCAATGCGCGTAAGGTTCGGCATATAGTAGCTCAAGTAGATTTTAATAAACTGGGATATGAAACTGTCGAGCTGAGAGGAGAAGTAGTTATCAACAAGGCTGTATTTGATAAAATGAATGAACAGCGAGAAGAACAAGGTATAGCTACATTTCAAAATACGAGAAATACTGCCAGTGGTTCATTGCGCATGAAAGATAACGCAGAGGTAAAAAATAGAAATCTAGAGGCCTTTATTTATAGTGTTGGATTTATAAAGCCAGAATTGGGAGAAGGTACCCTCGAGGTATCTCAATCTAAGAATATAGAAGTTCTTAGTCAGCTAGGTTTTCAATCTGCTCATGGTTTAGGAAAGGTATGTAATACTATAGACGATGTTATCACTTTCTGTCATGAGTGGGAAGAGAAACGCGCTCATTATGACTATGATATTGATGGTATGGTTGTAAAATTGAACTCTATTTCTCAGCAAATGTCATTGGGTACTACATCTCACCATCCAAAATGGGCTGTCGCTTTTAAATTTAAGGCAGTAGAAAAAGCAACCAAGCTTCTGAGCATAGATTATCAGGTAGGCCGAACAGGAATAGTGACTCCTGTGGCTAAAGTGGAGGCAGTGAGCGTCGGAGGTGTCACCGTGCGCAGTATATCCCTGCACAACGAGGACAATATTTTGTCAAAAGATATCCGTATAGGAGATATAGTATTCATTGAGCGTGCAGGAGACGTTATTCCTCAGATCACCCGAGTAGATCTTTCACATCGCATGAATGTTCAGGACTTTTTTTATATAAAACACTGTCCATCCTGCCAGTCTGCGTTGATTAGAAGAGAAGGAGAGGCGGCTTGGCGGTGCATCAATACGTCTCTATGCTCTGCACAGAATTTAGAAAAAATTATCTATTTTGCCTCCAAGGATGCAATGAATATTAATGGACTGGGTAAGGATATTATCAAACGATTTATCGAACTAGGATTGATTTTGGATATCCCGTCAATTTATCAGCTAGATTATGATGAAATATTAAAGCTGGAAGGCTGGAAAGAGAAGTCGGTAGAGAATTTGAAGCTAGGAATAGAAGAATCTAAAGGGAATGAAATGCACAGATTGCTCATAGCTATGGGCATAGATGGTGTGGGCAATACAATGGCAAAATCATTAGCAAAAAAACTAAGTTATCTTCTGGATTTTAAACATTATAGTATAGAGCAATGGCAATCTATAGATGATATCGGGCCTAAACTAGCGCAGTCTTTGTATGACTTCTTTCATAGTGAAGAGAACATAACCATGCTACTTAAGTTAGAATCTTTGGGCGTAAACTTAAGAGGAGCTGAAATCAATACTTCGGGTATTCTCTATGGAAAACAAATTGTTTTCACCGGATTTCGCAATGCAGATTTGGAGAAAAAAATTGAATTTCTCGGGGGTGAAATAGGCAATTCCTTGTCTAAAAAAACATCGATCCTAGTTGTGAAAGAAAAAGGAAGCGGAAGCTCTAAAGAAAAAAAAGCACTAGACTATGGAGTGGAAGTGCTGACTGTCGAGGAGTTTGAATCTTCTTTGCCTGTGTAATATTAGGTCAATCTAGTATCCACCATATTGTGAACCGTCGATATGTATGATGCGCATTTGCATAAGGTCTTTTGGGGTTACTAAGCCCACTAGTTTTCCTTCATGGAGTATAGGAAGGCAGTTAAACGGAGCCTTACCGAAAATTTCTTTTACCTCAAGCACAGTGGTATCTGCCGTGACGGTAGCTGGGTTTCGAGTCATGATATCAGTAATTTTAATACTAGCATCTAGCTCAGCCATATCTGTTTTTTTCTGAACTATTACATGCTTATAAACAGTGTGCATCATGTCTTTTATGCTGATGATACCTAATAGCACTCCATCTTCGCAAACAGGCAAGTGATTGACATTTCGTTCACTAAAAAACTGAAAAGCCTGGGAAAACTTATTCGTTGGACAGGCTGCGATCATATCCTTAGTCATAATTTGGTGAATTTTCACCTCTTTTAATTTATCATCTAGTTCGCTCATAATTTGAAATTTAGTGTAAAGTTAGTTAAATATTTTGATAATAGCAACCACAAATGGCATTACAAACAGAAATGCATCGAACCTATCTAAAAATCCACCATGCCCAGGTAGAATATTCCCAGAATCCTTGATTTCCAGACTTCTCTTCAATAAACTCTCTACCAAATCTCCCATAGTAGCAAATATAAATACTACGCCAGCTATGAGGTACCATGCCAGAGGCTTTAAGTTCAATAACGCATCTAATGCTGTAATATTGCTAAAAACATGGATATTTAAATAAGCAATTAGAAAGCAGAATAAACCCCCTCCTAGAAATCCTTCTATTGTTTTATTGGGTGATACATGCGGTATCAATTTATTTTTGCCAATTAATGATCCTATGATATAAGCACCACTATCATTTCCCCATATAATAAATAAGACGCCAAGCAAGATAGCTCCTGAAAACTGACTTTCGATATTAGCTATGAAAAAAGTCAAAGCTAAAGGTAGGGTAATATAGTATAAAGCGAGTAAATTTAGACCTATACTGCGAAATGGTTTCCGAGATTTTAGAACTAATTCTGTATAAAAAACAGCAGCTATAAAAAGCGGGATTGAGAATAAAAAAGAGGTCCGAATATAGCCAAAAGCAACCAAAAAGGAAATAGTCGCGGTAAACAAGGACATGCCCAATACCATAAATTTGTAGAAACTCAATTTAGATATATCTTTTTTAAACATAGGTCTACTAATACGATAAAACTCCAGTATACTTCCTATCAAAATAGCTAAAACAAGACCCAAAAATGTCCATTTATTATAGAGTAAGCCACAGATAACCACTGCGGCGAATATAACAGCAGTGCTAGCTCGTGTGAGAAATGTGTTCATGGTCTTCTATAAGTTTATAGGTCAAAAATGAGACAAGTATCAAGCAAACAATCCAAAGCAGAATGGGGACGCTTTTTATCTCTTCTATGTCTGATTGTATGATTTTATTTTCATATAAATAATTTAAAACAACTTGCAAGCTATTATAGAGTGCGTGTATAAATATATTCAGTTTTAAATCCTTAGTTTTATGATATAAATACCCAAATAAAATTCCAACGACAGTGATGGGTAGAAATTGATAAAAGCTGCTGTGAAACAAGCTGAAAATACTACCACTAAGTAAAATGCTAAGCCAAACATTTCCAGTTAGTTTCTCTATCCAGGGCATTAATAATCCTCTAAAAAATAACTCTTCAGTGAGTCCAGCCCCTATCCCTATAATGAGTATCATAAGCAGCAAATTTTCTATACCCGGATGATTAAGGAAAATACCCATGATTTTCTCACTTAATGCCTGCTGAGCCTCTGCTCCTTCTTTTATAGCGTCAGATAGTGGGAGTTCGCTTACCCAATATTGTAAATTGATAAGAATAGGAAACAAGGTCACGGCTATAAGTGCAGCTAATGCATAGGTTTTATATCGGAGGACTTTATCTAAATTGAAAGTAGGTATAAAATCATTCTTAGAGAAAAGTG
>CANESS010000034.1 GCA_947441115.1 Saprospirales bacterium
ATTGTGCGCGTTATTAGTTAAGACTCCTATAGGAAAAGTCTCTAAGCCCACATTATATTTTCTAAACAACAGATCCCAATCATTATAGAGTGGCTCAAAGTCATTGGTTACTGCTCCAGTGCTTAGATTAATATATCTATAATGCCTGGCTATAGGCGATACTTTAGATACTACAATAGTTCTCGGATTCGAATTGTCGAGGTCTGCATATCGTATGGTAAACTCGCGACCTGGAGACGACTTATACAAGATATAAAATTTGCCATAGACATTATCCTCACGCTTTATAATGTATATCTTAGTGGCTACATTGACGAAGCTAGGGTCTGTGTAAAACGTACCAATACCAATATTAAATGAAGTATTAAAACTACCTCTATAAAAGGTATCTAAGGCCCCATAGTAAAAGATACTAGAGCTATTAACCACTGAATTCAAGGTATCGGTGAAAGTTATGGCTGAAAACTGAGTTGTATCTTTATATACGCGCCACACTTTCACTCCTCTAGTTTCATTGATCTTTCCACCTATTTCATGAACTTCATTGTACAAAGCAATATCCCAACCTGTTTGGGTCTTTACGGAAGTGGTATTTGAGTTTAAATTTAAAAATACATGATCAGTGTCTTCTACGATAATGCTCTTAACTGTATAATTAGTGGGGGGGTTATTTTGAGCTATCGATAGTATAGGTAGGGTACATAGCAATAATAATCTTTTCATTTTCAGTATTTATTTTACTCGATTAATTTGTTCAAATATTTTCTCAAAATCTACTTTCTTCGCATCTATAATTTTGGCCTTTGCGAAATACTCTTTGGCCTCCTTGATATTCGATAATGCTTTAGGTCGCGTAGCATCATTTTGTTCATTTAGAATACCAAGCGAAGAATTAAATAGAGCATAACCCAGACCATAATTTAAATCAAAATCATTAGGATACAACTTAAGTCCTTTACGATAATTTTCAATAGACTCTTCATATTTATCTTGACTTTCTAAGGTCTGAGATTTCACCAAATAGAGAGCAGTAGTTGGTGCCTGACGAATAGCTTCATCTAATTGCTTCAAGGCTGCGTTATATTCTTTAGCATCCAAACTACGATTAATAGAAAAAATAAGTAAATCTGGATCCGCAGGATACTTGGCTATACCTTCCTCGATATATTTATAAGCTGCTGATTTATCATCCAGCTGAAAACAAAGTTGGATAAGTCTAGCATAAGAAACTGCAGAACCTCCTGATGATACTTCTTTTTCAAATAAGGCTTTTGCTTCGTCTTTTTTATCACTATTGATGCAAAAGACGACCATATTATTGGTGATGTCTTTGGAGGAAAGCGTAGTTTTCTCTCCTGCAGTAGAAACCAACGTAAAGTCTAGTTTATTCTCTGCTAATACAGACTGAATTTCAAATAAATTTTTATATAAATCATAGGCTAAACTATTTTTATCCTCTTTGTGCATTCGTATACCTTCAGAATATAAATCGTAACCTAATATTTGCATCAATCTGAATAGTTGTTCCTTATTCTTGAAATTTTTATTGATTCTATAAGCATTAATGAGTCCTTTGGATGCAGATAAGATATAATCCGTTTTTTCTATAGGCTTCTTAGATTCATAATACTGCTTGGTGATTAAACCCAAATAGTATTGAGCATCCCCACTTTCTAGATTCTTAGAATCTTTCATAGCCTCAGTGATTAACTCATAGGACTTCTCCAAGTCTGATAGCTTTGACTCTTTCATATAACTTGCATAATAGGAGCCTGCCTTAGAGACCTCCTTGGTCTGACTATAAACTATGGAGCCTAAACTCAAAAACAGTATAAAGAAAAAAACTATTCTCATCTCTATATTTTTATATATCAAAAACTATTCCGCATCTCCATTTTCAGGAGTATTATTTTCTATAGCATCATCTTCTGTATCCATAACTATCCCGTCATCGATAAGCGCATTATCCTCATCTTCAAAATCATCATCCTCATCTACCACTACTTTGGCTACGGCTGCTATGCTATCTTTCTTATCCAATTTTATCAAAGTCACACCTTGTGTTGCTCTACCTACTACGCGCATTTTATCTACGCCTAGGCGTATAGCAATACCAGATTTATTGATAATCATTAGATGATTTCCATCTACCACATTTAGTATAGAAATTAGGTTTCCTGTTTTTTCTGTGATATTTAGGGTTTTGACACCTTTTCCACCTCTATTAGTCACTCTGTAGATAGCTTCTCCATCTTCAGGGTCGTCTATATAGGTTCGTTTTCCATATCCTTTTTCACTGACTACCAATACTGTTTGAGGTATTTCACTCGATTTGTCTACACTGACTATACCTATTATTTCATTGCCCGGATTATCTCCTAGATCCATACCAGTGACTCCAGCAGCCGTTCTGCCCATCGATCGCACTTTATTTTCATTAAATCGAATAGCTCTTCCATCTTTGGAAGCTATGATCATTTCCATATTGCCATTTGTCAATAACGCATCAAGTAATTCATCCTCTTCGCGAATAGTAATAGCAATAACTCCATTCTGTCTTGGTCTAGAAAATTCTTCTAAAAGTGTCTTTTTTATCACACCATTTTTAGTACAGAAGAAGACATAATGAGAATTGATATATTCTTCATCCTTTATATTTTCAATAGGCAGATAGGCTAGTATCTTTTCATCGCCTGCTATGTTCATCAGATTTTGAATTGCACGGCCCATGCTCGTTTTATTACCCTCAGGTATTTCATATACATTGATCCAATAACAGCGCCCTTTACTAGTAAATAATAAAAGTACGTTGTGCGTATTGGCTATAAACAAATGCTCGGTGAAATCTTCTGTTCGAGATTTAGAACCCTTAGCTCCGCGTCCTCCTCTATTTTGCTCTCTATACTCTTCTAAAGACGTTCTTTTAATATAACCTAGATGTGATATAGTCACCACTACTTGCTCATTAGCTATAATATCCAGAATATCAATATCGCCAGAAGTGGCTATAATATCAGTTTTTCTGGCATCGCCAAATTTTTCTTTCATCTCTATCAGCTCATCTTTGACAATCTGCATGCGAAGGTTGACATCTGAAAGAATTTCTTTTAGTTTGTTTATCAAATCCATCAATCGCTTGAACTCATCCTTCAGTTTATCAATTTCTAGACCTGTTAATGCTCCTAGTCGCATATCAATAATGGCTTTGGACTGCAATTCTGATAGCGTAAATCTAGACTCCAAGTTTCGCTGTGCTTCTGACTGACTAGGTGATTTTTTGATAATTGCTATGACCTCATCTATATTGTCTACGGCTATAATAAGACCTTCGACTATGTGCGCTCTCGCCTCAGCTTTTCGCAGTTCGAATTCAGTGCGACGTGTAATGACATCATGTCTAAATTCGATAAAATGATGAATCAATTGTTTTAGATTCAATAATTCTGGTCTACCATTTACTAAGGCTATATTATTGACACCGTATGAAGTCTGCAATTGAGACATCTGAAAAAGTCTATTCAATACTACGTTGGTGATAGCATCTCTTCTCAGTTCGATGACCAATCGCATACCATTTCGATCTGATTCATCTCGCACATCTGATATTCCCTCTATTCGACCTTCATTAACTAATTCAGAAATCTGCACATGCAATTTCGCTTTATTGATCTGATAAGGAATCTCGGTAATAATGATGCTCTCGCGATTATTCTCTACTTCTATTTCTGCTCTACCTCGCACCACAACTTTGCCCCTTCCTGTCTCAAAGGCCTCTTTCACACCATCTATACCGTATATGACTCCGCCAGTAGGAAAGTCTGGCGCTTTTACATATTGCATTAATTCATCAATAGTAATATCATTATTTTCGATATATGCGATACAACCATCAATAGATTCACCAAGATTGTGTGGTAGCATATTGGTAGCCATACCTACAGCTATTCCACTAGATCCATTCACCAATAGATTAGGAATCTTGGTCGGCATGACTTTAGGCTCATCAAGTGTGTCGTCAAAGTTTTTCTGAAAATCGACGGTTTCTTTTTCTAAGTCATTGACGAATTCCATAGCTATCTTACTCATACGGGCTTCCGTATAACGCATAGCAGCTGGACTGTCCCCATCTACCGAACCAAAATTTCCCTGACCATCTACTAGCTTATACCGAAGACTCCAATCTTGCGCCATACGCACCATCGTATCATATACAGATGAGTCTCCATGTGGGTGAAATTTACCCATGACCTCTCCTACTATTCTAGCAGACTTTTTATATGCACTAGAGGCTGTGACGCCCAACTCATGCATACCGAAAATAACTCTTCTATGCACAGGTTTGAACCCATCTCTCACATCCGGAATAGCTCGAGCCACAATGACAGACATAGCATAATCTATGTAACTGTCTTTCATAGAATCACTAATATCTACATTAATAATTCCCTTCTTATCCTTATCATCAAATTCACTCATGTAATTCTATTTAATTCAATTTTAATCTAGCCAACAAATATACTAAATTTAGAACCTAATTTTAGTCTAATTATCCATATTTTGTGCACAATTGAGCATTTAGGTTTTATTAAGATTTTCCTAGTGAAATTGGTTTAATTTTACACATAAACTCCCATTTTCTTATACCAAAATGAATCTTAAAAATATAGCGCTTAAAGCGGTAGGTCAATATCTGAATCTACATGCTCATATTCGACCCAGACAGGCTGCCGCTATGGGATTAAATCTATTTTGTAGACCCTTTGCAAAAAAACTAAAACCACACCAAAAACAATATCTCAAAGAGGCTAAATTTTCTGAACTTGAGTTCGCTCAAACTAAAATACAAACCTATAAATGGGGGAATGGTCCTAAATCCGTCCTCCTTGTTCATGGATGGGCTAGCCATAGCTATCGATGGAGAACGTATATCGATGCGCTGGTCAAGCTAAATTACACCGTATATGCCTTTGATGCTCCAGGTCATGGACTCAGTCATGGACACTACTTAACCCTGCCCAAATACAGTGCAGTTATAGAGCAGTTTACTTCACAAATCGGAGGAATAGACGCCATTATAGGGCATTCTTTCGGAGGATACGCTATACTATATTGGCTATATGCATTTAAGCCTAGCACAAATGCTAAAGCAGTTATCATGGCTGCACCAGGTGAAGTTTCCGACTTTATGGACCATGGCATGAAACAGCTAAATCTTTCTCCGAAGATACAACAACACCTTCATCTGGAATTCAAGCATCGCGCAGGCAAAACACCGCAAGACTTCTCCTCTCCCCTTTTAGCAATGGATTTAATTCAACCTGCCCTCATAGTGCATGACAGAAACGATCAAGATACCCAATATCAATATTCAGAGAAACTGCACAAAGCATGGAAGGGTAGCCAATTGCTGCTAACGGACGGACTAGGACATAGCCTGAAGTCAAATGAGGTCCTACATACAATTCTTGCCTTTTTAGCCTCCAATACAGACAAATGAAACATTTATATTCCAATTTACAGCGTTATTTTCATTTCTATAAATATGAAATTTTAGGTGTAGCGCTTTTACAACATCTTTTCATTGGTATATTTATTCATGATTTAGATCTCTATATTCACTATATATGGCCACTGAATATGGTCATAGTAGGTATAGCTAGTATTGGAGTATACATAGAAAAAGAATGGTGGAAAAGGCTGATAAAAAATGGCTTACTCATGATACTAATAGGCATGCCTATCAGTCTATGGTTCCATTTTGAGGTGTCCATCAGTTTTTTGATTTGGATCAATATTCTTTACTTTATCTTTTTCTCATTTATCTTTTTCGAAATATTAAAATTTCTTTTTCAACCGAACTATATCAATCTAGATCTTATAGTGGCGTCCATTTGTGGTTATCTGCTATTGATAGAACTAGCTACGTTTGCCTTCCAGCTTTTCTTTTACCAATATCCAAATTGTTTTATAGGAGTGCATGGTGTGAATCCTGTAGATACCTATGCTAGCTTTATCTATTTCAGCACTGTGACTATCACAGGTATTGGTTTTGGAGACATTAGCCCCACGATGCATTACACTAAATTACTGACCTCACTTTTTGGTATAGCAGGGCAATTATACTCAGTACTTCTAATTGGGATTTTGATTAGTAAATTTAGCAATAGAAAATGAAAAAAGCGGAAAAAGTCGTTTATATTGCGAATAAATTAGAAGAACTCTATCCAGAAACTCCAATCCCACTTAATCACACAGATAATTATACCCTACTTATAGGCGTATTGCTTTCTGCTCAATGCACGGATGAACGCGTAAATAAAACGACTCCATTTCTTTTTGAAAAAGCTAAAACACCGCATGCTATGATCAAACTTAGCGTGGATCAAATAGAAGAAATCATTAGACCCTGTGGACTATCCAAGGCGAAGTCGAATGCCATATACAATCTATCCCATATCCTGATAGACAAGCATCAAGGAAAAGTACCCCAAAGCTTCGAAGATTTAGAATTTCTGCCAGGAGTAGGCCATAAAACAGCGAGTGTAGTCATGAGTCAAGCCTTCGGAATCGCTGCCTTTCCGGTAGATACCCATATCCATAGATTAGCTACACGCTGGAAACTAACGAATGGGAAATCGGTAGAACAAACGGAAAAGGACCTCAAACGCCTCTTCCCTGAAAATCTATGGAATAAACTCCACCTTCAAATCATCTTCTACGGCCGCGAATATTGCCCTGCCAGAGGTCATAAAATTGAAAATTGTCCTATTTGTAGTCAATTGGGGGTGAAGAAATAATGTTTTCCTTTCCACTTCATTGGCCTTGGATAAAAATAAAAACTCAACCTACCTCTGAATCTTCAGCTCATTCATCTTTCGATGATAGCTCGAGGCAATGGATTCGTGCTCGGCTAGAGAGCGGCTAAACAGATGATAGCCATTGAGGCTAGGATCCGCACAGTAGTATATGTAATCATGAGCTTCTGGCATCAAGACCTCATCGAGGGTGCTGAGCTCTGGCATGCAGATAGGCCCTGGGGGTAATCCTATGATTTTATATGTATTGTAGGGGGAATTATACTGAGTATGATAATAATTGACCCTTTTGGCAGCGAAGTCTCGAGTGGCATATTTACAGGTGGCATCCACTTGAAGTGGCATATTGATTTTCATTCGATTGATCAGCACACCTGCTATCTTAGAGCGCTCATCTTTTCGGGTATATTCTTTCTGCACTAGACTAGCCAAGATATATACTTCTGCAGGATGGAGATTAAGTTTTTGCGCTTTAGCTCGTCGTTCCGCATTCCAGAATTTTTCCGTCTCTTTATGTATCTTAGTTAGTAGATCTTCAGGACTGGTATTCCAGTAAATCTCATAGGTATTGGGTAGAAAAAGAGCCAAGGCATTCTCCTTAGAATAACCCCGCTGGACCAGCTGCATACTATCATAAAGTACCGTCATAAAATCCTGTGAGTCCATTTCTAATTTCTCAGCTGCCTTTCCTGCTAGTTCTTCGACGAAAGTAGCCGTAGAAATCGTCCATCGAATGGGATCTTGTCTACCGTATTTTAGTTTTCTGAGAATATCCAGACTCGTCATCGATTTTCTGAACTTATAGTGCCCAGCAGGAACGGATTTTACGTCATAAATCAAATGAACCAAATCGAAAATATATGTATTTTCGATAACCGAATGCGCTCTCAAGCTATCCCTAACAGCCTCTATCTCATCGGGAGAACTAAGTTTTAGGCTATACTCATTCGCTACATTTCCTTTGTAAAAAAACAAAAGGAAAAAAACGACAAAAACGACGAATGTAAGTATTCCAAGCTTCTTTATCATCTGGATATTTGCAGCTTTTCGGTTTGTAAAATTTCACCATCAGCTACTAAACGCAGAATATATATGCCTGGATTTAATGAAGATACATCCAACGTATTCGTATCATGTAGTGACTTTTCTAGGACTAACTTGCCCATTAAATCATAGACTATGATTTCTATTGATTTAGATCTAGTCTCTAGCTGCAGTGTCAAACTTAGATCTGCTGGATTAGGATAGAGCATCAAGTTCTTTTTCTCTGCTATAGCCTGCTGAGGTTTGACGCCTGCTGTAGAAAATTTACGCTGACCATCGAGGATCAGGCGCATCATAGGGGAACCCAGTCTGCTAGGAGCTATATTGGATTTGGACCATATATTATTTAACTCAACGAAAATGTTATCAAAACCTTTCTTACTATTTCTGTCATATCCTATTTGCAGATTCCGCTCATCGGATTGAATCCAGCCTACATAAATCGTATCCTGCACCTCTAATGGCTCATCGAGTCCGAAGGTTACAAAGCTATTCAAAGAATCGATATATCTAGGCTTAAGGTTAGTCACGGTTTTCAACACTTGTTCTTGACTGCCATTCATGCCTAAAGACTTCCATATCGTCAGGTTAAATAATAAACTAGAGACCGGTCCATTGATACTAGTAAATAAAATCTTGACGGCAGCTAGCGTATCTTTATTAGGGATGAAGAAGCGATAGGCCACTTTTTTGGTTCCTAAACCTTGCAGCCCATAAGCCCATTCGGCAGTTCCATCATCATAAGCCATTTCATTAAAGAAAAACTGACGTGTGGTAGCTGTGTCATTGGTTACAAAACCATCAGACTGATCTAGATAAATTTTGGTAGTCACATAAGTACTATCCTCAATGAAAACAGGGAAACTTAAATCTGCATTAGACTCTAGCGGATGGAAAACTAAAGGGTCTGCTGAAAAGGTCTTTCCTGTAGTATTATTGGCAAAAATCAAACCCGTATTCTCATTGATACAATTGTATTTATAAGCATTAAAAATAGGTGCAGGATAAATATTTCTATTGATACCGAATATGGTGTCTTCTAGATCTATGCCTCCTCTATATTGCTGAGTAGGAAGTAAGGTAAAACGCTTGAGAATAGAGGGCAATTCATAGACAAAGGTGGCATCTCTCAAGCTAGTATCAAAAAAGGTTCTACCCGTATCCAGTCGAACATAATCGATATGCCAATGGTCATTATTCCCAGATATTGTGGCGTAGTTTTTAAATCGAAACTGAAATTTATTATGAAAATAATTTGGGTCTGAAGCTACGATAGGATCTGGTATATGGATAGATGCAAAACGAAACGCGATAGAATCTAAAGATCGTTCATCATTTTTAATCCCTTTGACAGTCCACACTGGAAACCATCTGCCTCTATCGTCAAGAAATTCAACTAGGAGAGAGTCTTCTACATTAGGATTATCTCCTAGGCCCTGTGGCTGATATAAAAAACTCAAATATGCTGAATCCGAACCATTATATGAAGCCATAAGCAGAGGTGCAGATGTGAGGTAATCCGCTAAACCATAGGCATTCGTAGCCAATTTATTGTAGGGCTCTCCATATTCATTAAGTCCATCTAACGTGGCGACGCCTTTACTAGGAGGCATATATGGCAGGTGAGAATTGAAGTATGCATGTCTATCCGTCCATAAGTAGCCTTTTAAAAAATAATCTTTTATATAGGCAGAATAAATCAAGGTATCATAGATGAGACTATCCGAAAGCAGTGTACCCGATGCAGAAAATTTTCGCTTGATAGTAGGTGGGTAAATATTTGCCAAAACCAAAGTATTGCAATCAGGAGAATCGTTGATCGAAAATAGAATAGGACTAAGAGGTGTAGTCATAATAAAATCTGGCGGGAAGGCTGGGTTGTAGGTGTCTTCTGTAGAGGGTAGTTTAGAAAACTTATAATTACTCATCTTATAATTAAGCAGACTAGTGCATTTTCCGATAACATAATACTGGTTTATTGGACTGGGTAGATTTTTATTCGCTGGTCGCTGCTGATTGATTGAGAACTCATCTACGAATGGAAGATCAATTTCTTCATAGGTGATAGTATAATTAACAGAATCTTGACTTCCTCTGGGTTTGAGATCTAATTTCTGTGAAGGCTTCGTTAGAAGTGGATTAAAGCTAAGAGGAGATAAAACTTCCTGAGCACCCATATTGGCATACAATGCTAAACATACTAAAGCAATAGAAATTCTCAAAATGATAAGAACAGTTAAGGTTTTTATTTCAAGTTTAATCTAGCTTTTAACGCAGAATCTTTCAAAATATTTTGTGGAATCTTAGTTCCCAAGAATATATCCATAGATTCCCCCATGTTTATTTTTTCATCGTTGAGGGCAGACGGATACTGTCGATAGACCACTGCAGTTGCTGTATCTTTGACATCTTTATCAAAATAATAATTGGCAGTAATACCAGAACTAGCTAAGGCAGCCTGAACCTCTTCATATTTCTTACCTATTACAAAAGGTGGAGTGACTACAATATTTGATAATCCATCACCTAGCATCAAATTAATTATAGTTCCTTTCGGTATCAATGTGCCCGCTTTAATTTCTGTATTGCCAATCATCTGAGATAATACCGCATCTTTCTCTGTAGAAGGAATATAAGATAAATTCCCAATAATGAGCCCTCTGGCCTCTAAGTCTATTTTAGCAAATCTCAAGGAGCTGCGCCCAACCAAACTGGGCATTTCTACCATAGGAGGTCGTTTAGACGATATGACAAGAAAAATAGTTCTTCCTGATTTAATTTCAAGTCCCGGTGCAGGCTGCACTTCTACTATTGTTCCAGCTTTTAAATCTCTTCGGTATACGGTATCCTTGATTTCATAATCTAGATTGGTATCATCTATTTTATCTTCTGCATTCTCTATCGTCATATTGACTATATTAGGAATGACAGAACTCTGTCCCCATTTTGTAATCTTCTTAAGACTAAAAAGAATGGCGATAGAGAACATGAGAAATATCCCGATGAACACGAGCAGATTTAACCAAAAATAGCGATGAAAAAGAAAAGAGAAAAAACGCATTAATTATTGTTTTAATCGAGGATCCATAGCATCTGTAAGACCTTCTCCTAGAAGATTGAAAACTGTTACGGTCACGAAGATAGCAAAACCTGGTATGATAGCTAGCCACCATGCTTTAAAATATCCTCTAGCCGCTGACAGCATGCTGCCCCAGGTCACATCTTCTGGCCGCATACCTATACCTAGAAATGATAAACTAGACTCTAATAGGATGGCACTGGCTACGCCAAAAGCAATTGCTACTAATACCGATGAGAGTGAATTGGGCAACGCATGCTTAAATATAGTTCTCAACTCACTATAACCCAATGATTGAGCTGCTTGAATAAATTCTAGGCTTCGTACTTTTAGCAATTCTGCTCTTGTATATTTAGCAATACCCGTCCAGCTTGTAAATCCAATGATGACCATCACCATTAGAATATTGGGGCGACTCATAACAGCTACAATAGATAAAATAAGAAGCAAAGTAGGAATGGAAACTTTAACTTCTATTAATCTAGATACCATAATATCTACGGGCACATTGACTTTTTTGCCGAAAAATGGAATTCGTTTAAGTAAAACTGCTAGAACATTGCATAGAGCTAAAATACCAATCAATAAAAACAAACTAAATAGGAGCTGAACTAAAAAACCACCCATACCTTCTGCAAGTGATTTAGAAAGGTAATAACTGCGCACACTAAAGGCGTAATACATCCCTAAAAACAACCCAAATAAACTCAGCCAGAATCTACCTCGACTCATTTGCAATCCTTTATCGCCGAAATAACCAGCTAAAGCTCCAAAGAATATACCTATAAGAACAGAAATAGACATAGATATAATACCTACTAACATAGCTGTCCTGGTGCCATGCACCATACCCGCTAAGACATCTCTACCTAAATTGTCTGTACCTAAATGATGTCTCCATCTAGAACTCTCGACCTCCTGATCATCTAATGGACTCTTATAATCTTTATTATTAAGATCTAAATTTTGGGGTGAATAAGGAATTGGTGTTCGCACTACAAAATTATACTTCACCTCATTCCAATTCACATTCGCCAGCTCTTGTGGGTATTTAGCTATCCCTAATCCCACGCCATAACTTTTAAATATAGGGAAATAGCTATTTCCATTGATTCTACAAAAGATCGGCTTATCATTGGCTATAAAATCAGCCATGATTCCTATAAAGAATATGACATAAACCATGCGCAATGACCATACGGCCAATCTATTTTTATTGAACTGTCTTTTGACAATTCCCCAATAACTCTGATCTACTTTTTGAGGCGTCTTACTCATTTTTTATTCAATTTATTTTTCAAATGAAATTCTAGGATCTACCAAACTATACATAATATCAGCTACAAGATTTCCAATCAGAGTCAGAATAGCACCAAGCATCATGACGGTAAAAATCATAGGAAAATCTCGAGCTGTAAGTGCTTCTAGTGCCAATTTTCCCATACCTGGAATACTAAAGATGTATTCAATAACAAAACTACCCGCAATGAGCCCTGGAAAAATTCCAGAAAAAATGGTAATAATTGGAATCAAGGAATTTCGAAAAGCGTGCTTCCATACGACTGTCTTTTCATCATTGCCTTTAGCTCTGGCGGTACGAATATAATCCTGACCTAGTGTATTGAGCATACCCGTGCGCATCTGTCTGGACACATAGGCTATACCTCCGTAAACTAAACAGAAAATAGGTAAAACCAAATGATAAGCTCTAGTGCCTACAACCTCTATAAACGACATATCATCATCTACTTCTCCGAGGCCATAAGTAGGAAATAGATTCAGACCATACTCATCGGTAGTGATAAATGTAACTAATAGAGTGGCTATCCAAAAACTAGGCAGTGAATACATTAGAAAAAGAAGAACCGTAGTGAATCGGTCTGTTTTAGTACCCTTATTGGTTGCGCTAAATACGCCTACTGGTATAGAAATAGAGTAAAATATAATTAAACTCAAAATATTCATAAGCAAAGTCCAAGGAATAGCATCTTTGAGCTTACTAGCTATTGGACGGCTATCTAAATAAGATTGACCAAAATCGCCTCGGAGAAATCCTTTAGTTTGTCCTGGTTCTGCCTCGCCTAAAAACCAAGGGGCATTGCCAAAAAGCCATCTATGGTATTGGTTATTTGTACCATACCAATTAAGAGAAGGAATATAATTTTGGAATACGCTCTTCTTTTCCTTCATTTCTTCATAAAGAGCCTGTAATTTTTGTGCTTTGATGTAGACATTATTTAAAAGCGGCTGACCTTCAGTATTTTTTAGTAATGATTTGATGTGATTATTGATATCAATATCTTCACTTGTCATATAAAGAAGTTGCACCTTCTGCTTGATCTCCTTCATATTCTCAAAGATGGTATTATCTACCACTACATCGAAAAGACTCAACTCTAGGTCTTTAATCTGACTGTGATAGGCTGAAATTTCCTTCCAATTTCCATACTGAGATGTCAAATCCGTTAAGGTTTCTTTATCAGCTTTTTTCACAAATTTATACATAGTATCCGGAAGAGCCGAAGAAGTAACTGCAAGATAAAAAGTAGGTAGATTTAATCCTAAATTCTCTGCCTTTTCATAATAAGCTTTTTCACTAGCCATTTTCTCCAGTGCTTGACCTGCATCTCCTCCGCTATCTCTATTTCCTAAAGCTAGCTTGACCGGATCACCCGGGGTTATCTTACTGAGCCCAAAAGTGATTAAAGATATTATCAATAATGTGGGGATAAAATAAGCTATACGCTTGGCTACATATTTAAACATATACGATTATTGTGCTATTTTAAATTCATTTACTAAACATTCTTTCCCATCTTCACACTGGCTGAATATTCTAGAACAGAACAACTTTAAACTGCTCGTTAAAAGGTCGATATTCATACTATTCATTTATTATAAATCAGATTAAGCTATGGCAAATTTATCATTTTATTTTAAAAGAGCCTGCATTTTGTAATTACTAGCCTATGTGCAAAAAAAATGCCACTGAATATCAGTGGCATTTTCAAAGTTGATTTAAAAAATCTATTTAATTGTCTTGAATTCATTATAAAGAACTCCTGGAGCAATCATAATATTTTCTATTTCAAATTTCTTGCTACTAGCTATTCTATTCGTTGGATTGAACAAGAAAATAACAGGAACTTCGTCGTGAACTCTTTGCTGTAACTGCTTATTCATTTCTTGTCTTTTTTCTAGATTCAATTCAGCACCGATATCTTCAATAAGTTTATCCGAAGCGGCGTCTCCCCAACCTACATTGTTACTACCTCCTGGCACTGCACTTGATGTATGCCATTGTTGTTTAGGATCTGACATTTTTGGACTTATAGTAAAGCCCATGTTATACATTTCAAATTGGTGTTTATCTAGTTCTGCCACCATAATGGTCCATTCTTTTTCCACTATTTTTAGGTCTATACCTACTTTTTTAAAGCCTTCTTGAATAATGAGTCCTTGATTTTTGGCAGTTTCATCTTTAGGAATTTTATATTCAACAACTAATTGCGTCTTTTTACCATTTAAGACTTTATCTCTGAAACCATCGCCATCCGTGTCTTTCCAGCCAGCTTCATCTAAAAACTGAGCTGCTTTTTCAGGACTAAATTCGTATGCTTTTAAATTTTTATTATAATGAGGCTGAGTACTATGAGCAAAACTTTCCGTTTTGGTACTTTCCCCAAATGAAATAATTTCATTTATTTTATCGCGATCAACAGCATGAGCCATCGCTTTTCGGACACGCACATCTTGAAATTTTTCATTCCGAAGATTTATACCTAAGAAACTATACCCCAATCTTCCTATTCTTGAAAGATTGAATTTATCTTTAAATGTTTCATTTTTTTCCAATTCTTTAAAGTCTTTAGCTTTAATGGCTACATAATTATCAATAGATCCATCTTTCATTGCAGTCATTGCGGTATTATCATCATTAATGATTTTCACCTTTATCCTTTTTGGAAATGCCCAGAATGTTCTATCCTCTGCATGCGCAATGCCCCACCAGCTATCCTTCTTCACTAAAACTAACTCTTGTCCTGTAGTCCAAGATTCTAATCTATATGGACCAGCACCAGTAATAAAGGCTGGATCACGCTGAAACTTTTCACTATTGAAGTCCATTGCAAACTTATTTATGTCTGCATTTTCCCTTAATGCTGATCGTTTAGCATCGGTATTCATATCTTTTATTGCAAACTTGCGCATGATTTTCTCTGAATCGTAGTTATACTCAGGCATGACATAGCCACCAGCAAAATCTTCTATCATATAATATTTTTTATTGGCTATTACGCTAAATTTAAGCGGATTAGCAGAATCAACAACTACATCGGCCAACCAACTATAATATCCTCTCAAAGGTTCGCAATTTACTTTTGGATTGAGAATACATTTTATGGTAAATACATAATCATTAGAGGTGATAGGTGTCCCATTATCCCACTTGGCATCTTCACGTATTTCATAATCTAACTTTATTCCTCCTTTATATTCACCTTCCGTTATCTCGGTTATTTTAGCATTTTCTTTGATAATATATGGTGTCAAACTGTAATCTGGCACAGGATTAGATCCATTCAGCGCTGCAAACATCAAATCAGCCACTTTCCTTGCATCATTAGTAGTTAAAGTAATTGGATTTAGCTTATCAGGGTCTGCGGATATTCTTATATTTAATGTTCCACCTCCTTTTACTTTGCCTTTGCAGGATAGGAGAGCTGTAGACAAAATCACGATAGAAAACAATAAGCTATAGAGCGTTCTTTTATTCATTCTTTTAAAGTTAAATTTTAAACAAAGAACAAATTTAGTGGAATGTAATTTTATTTATTCATTTTTTTATTCTCAATAAGCTATTCTATAATTTACTACATACTATGTAAATTGTGAATAATCTTAGTTAATTAGCATATTAAAATTGCTTTACTTTGCGTTAAAGATATTATTTCTATACTTAAAATCATCTATGCGTTTTTCTTCCAAATTAATAGTAGGAATAGCATGTATACTGCTCTCCTATTATAGTTCCGCTCAGTCCAATTCTATACATAATGATGTATTAAGAAATTACCAGCAAGCTATTCAATTAACTCAAAATCAAGACTATAAGCAAGCATATCAGTTTTTTGAGCTCTTGAGCAATATGCAGATACCTGAAAATCAAGTTGGTCAGTTGGCCTTTTTTAAGCAGGAGGCGACTTATTATAAAGCTTATCTCGCAGGTAAACTCCAATTACCTGAAGCTGAACAGAATCTACTTCAACTCTATGACAAAACACATGACTCTAGAAAAAGTCAACTGGCCTATCATTTAGCGGATTTTTATTTCAGTAAGGAAAGTTATGATCAAGCAGAAAAATGGTATGAAACCACAAGTGAAGACGCACTTAATGAAGAATGGAAGGACGATTACTATTTTAAATCGGGTTATTCACTCATGGAAGGCAATAAAGAGGATAAGGCAATAAAGCTGTTAGAAAAAAATCTAGAACTCAAGCAATCTAAATATAAATCAGAGGCAGCTTATTATCTTGGTGTTATCTATTTTAATAAAAAGGATTATGCCAAGGCTGAAGGCTATTTACAATCTATAAAAAGTCAAGACCAAACCAAAGGAGCCAATTTCATCCTAGCACAAATACAATTTCTCAAGAAAAATTATCTCGAAGTCATCAAACTTCTCAAAAATGATAACACTGAAAGTCAAGGGAAAAATCAGTTAATGGGGAAAAGTCATTTTGAACTTAATAACTTTAAAGACGCTGAGATATACTTAGCTAGACACCTGGTTGAATCAAATAAAGTAAGCCCAGAGGATATGTATCAATTGGCTTTTTCTGAGTATAAAAATGGTAATTACTCAGTAGCAGTAGATCATTTTAAGGAGCTTCAACTCAGCAATAGCTTCGGACAATACGCAATGTATGCTCTCGCAGACTGCTATCTCAAAGCGAATAATAAACAAAATGCCCTGGCAGCCTTCCAGCAGGCTAGTCAGCAGAATCAAGACCCAATAATAACCGAAGAAAGTAAATTTCATGTAGGAAAGTTAAACTACGATCTTAAAAATTACAATCAATCGACAGATAACTTCTTTGATTTTACCACTAACTATCCCAATTCGAAACATGATAAAGAAGCCTGGGATTTATTGACACTCTCTCTTCTCAATACAAATAACTATCCTCAAGTGATAGGAATTATAGAAAAAAATCCAAAGATACAAGAAGGTAATGAGGTCTTATATCAGGAAGTATGCTTTACCCATGCAGTCAATGCCAATAACAATGGCGATACCGCTACGGCATTAAAATACTTGAAAAAGGCTATTTTGAATCCTTTTGATAAAGCGCTAGAAGCTGAATCAAGATACCTAAGAGCCGAAATCTTTTACAAAGGAGGGCAACTAGAGGATGCGACAAAAGAATACAATGAAGTCTATCGAATTCTGATAAAAGAAAAAATAATTTTTGCCCAGAACGCCACTCTTTTTAATGTGCATTATGGTCTTGGGTATTGTGAGTATTCCAAGCGAGATTTTGATGCCGCATTGACTCAATTTATCAACTGCTCTAAAAACTATATATACTCTCAAAATGCGCCTATATCTAATGCCATGCAGGATGTAGATCTACGGATAGCCGATATTTATTTTATGAATAAAAAATATGACGAGGCCTATAAGCAATATTCTAAAATATCCCTAAGAAGAGGCCAAGGCTATGATTATGCTACCCTTCAGAAAGCTAACATAGATGGGATAAAGAAAAATTTTAAAGATAAAATCACAACACTGAGCAAATTAATGCGGGAAGTTCCCAATTCTATCTATTTCAATGACGCTCAATATCAGTTAGGGTTAGCCTATGAAGACGATCGAAATTTCGATATGGCTGTGCAGACATACTCTGATATTATCAATAAATCTAAATCACTGGAGTATATACCGAAATCACTCATGCGTTTGGCGACCATATATTACAATAATCAAAATTTAAATGAAGCTCTCAATAAATATACCACTATTGTCAAGTCTCATATTAACTCCCCAGAGGCCGACCCTGCACTAAAAGCTATCAAAGAAATATATATAAGCCAAGGGAAACCAGATGAATATTTAACATTTACCTCTTCCCTTCCTAATTCTAAACATCTAG
>CANESS010000035.1 GCA_947441115.1 Saprospirales bacterium
CTTCCCTTCCTAATTCTAAACATCTAGGGGTTACCGAACAGGATAGCCTTCTTTTCGAATCTGGTGAAGAACTCTATGCCAATCAGAACTACGATAATGCTATTGTTATCTTAAATAAATATTTAGAGAAATTTCCGCAAGGTATTTTTAGTATTAAAGCTCACTATCTCAAAGCTGAGTGCTTTTCTGCTAAGAAAATGTATGCCGAAGCTATCGATGAATATGAAAATTTGACTAAAGAAAATAATCATCCTTACTATGAAAGAGCTGTAGTGAAGACTGCTTATTTTCATTATAATAATAGTAAGGACTACAGTAAAGCGAAAACTCTCTACCAAAAACTGCAGGCTATCGCTTCCACTGTTCAAAACAAGCAGCTAGCCAAAATAGGTATTCTAAAATCTAGCTATCGATTGAAGAACCATCTCGAAGTCATCGAAATAGCCAAACTCATCGAAGGAGATGGGGAAATAAGCCAAGATATCAAGTCTGAGGCGATATACTTTAAAGCCATCTCGCTGTACCATACACAAAACTACAAGACGGCTATTCCTACCCTAGAGACGCTAAGTAAAGATAAAAGCAGCAGCAAAGGCGCAGAATGCACCTATTATTTAGCTTCTTCATATCATCATCTAAAAGACTATAAAAAATCAAATGAAATATTACTAAAATCGAAAGATGAATATGGGTCCTATGAATCATGGGTCGTGCGTTACTTTATTCTAATTGGCTATAATCATCATAAACTAAAAGACGACTTTCAAGCGAAAGCCACATTGGAAAGTATCATAAACAACTATCAAGGCGATGAGGACATCCTCAAAGAAGCCCGAGAGAGACTGGCGGAAATCAATGCCAGTATAAAATCACAATCTAAAGTCAAGTATAAATAATTCACTTCACCTTAAGAAATTCCCCAAATGCAAAAATTAGTTTCAACCTCGATATTCATTTTATTAATAGTAACGCTCAATGCGCAGAATGAAAACAATATAGATCCTGTAGAGATTAAAATAGTCAAGGATTATAATGTCTTTATAGAAGAGGCTTCTAAAATTCATGAGCCTATTAGTTATTATCCACAATTCAAGGAGAAGACCACACAAAAGAAACTCACCTATTTACTTCCTGATAGAATAGAACAGTTTAAATTTGAACCTTCAGCTATAGAACCCATTGCTTATAAGCAACGCAATGTTTTCTTCAAAAATAACAATTTCATTCGCATGGGATTTGGTAGTGCGTTTAATCCCATCTTCGAATGGTCGCATCTAAATGAAAAGGCTAAAACGCCTACCCGTGTGCACGTATTCCACCATTCTGCATGGTTATCGCCAGATTCCTTTCAGAAATACAGTGAGACTAGAGGCGAGGCCGAAATCACTAAATCCTTTAAGAACTGGATATTCAAGCCTAGAATTCAAGCCCAACATAAGTATTATAATTTTTATGGCAATATCGCAGAATCCGGTTTCCAAAAAGAATCCATCCGAAACTATTTTAATGGAGGTATAGTGGCTACGATGCAGAAAGAAAAATCTGAACTTAAATCACTTTCTGTTATTAATACGGGAGAATTTAACTATGGAATGGATAATTTAGGTATACTAGATACCACTAAAAAAAATCATGAAGCCTATGGACTTCTAAAATCAGATTTGAGCTATAAACTTAAGGAAAATCTTCTAATAAAATTAAACGCAGGTGTTCAATATTATAATTTAACAGCGGATACTTTTTCTGACAAATGGCTCATTAATGCAATGCCCATCGGTGAGTTTCGCACGAAAGCGCTTAAACTCAATGGTGGATTAAATTTCACTCAAAGCCTGATCAACTCAAAACCTATATTTTATGTTTTCCCACATTTTATATCCGAGGTACAGCTCGTGCCCAATTATCTCAATTTCTATACTGTCTGGAATAGAAATCTGGAATTGAACCGCCTCCAAAGCCATTTGGCGGTCAATCCATATGTCATATTCGCCAATCAACTTTTACCTAATACGCTCACTGAAAATAGAACAGCAGGTCTTAAAGGAGGTTATAAAGGCATAAGTTATCAGGCTTTTTTCAATCAGAAAATAATGAAAAACACCTTGTTATTTCAAAATGATGCTGCAAATCCTAGATTTCTTCAAGCTGAAATAGAACGCAATATGACGGTAAATAATATTTCGTTAGAATTGAGTTATGTGCGCGAAGAAAAATGGTCAGCTTTTATTAAGGGCGATGTATTTCTATACGAACTTGATAGAATAGGCGCATTACCAAATAATTTACCCGGCCATCGTCTTACACTAGGCTCTCATTTCAAGGCCAGTAAAAAGTTAAATATAAATTTTAATGCCTATGCTTTAGGGGGCGTCAAAACCTTAATTTCAGGTATAGAAGTTTCTAATTCTATCTTATTTGATTTAAATATAGGTGGCGAGTACCATATTTCAAAAAACTTTTATATATTTGCCAATGGGAACAATATGCTAAACTCCAAAATTGCTCATCAAATAGGATTTCCTAGTATTGGCATAAATGGTCAAGGCGGCGTCCGAATCACTTATTAGAAAGTTAAAACAAAAAGAAGAATGGTTTTTAGTCAGATTTTAAAAAACGTATTAGATAAAAATCAAGCAGTATGGATACCTACTATAGGCCTGCTAGGTTATGACAAAGCTACTTCTAAATTAGGTATCGATGTCTACGGATCTGGATCGGATACTGAGCTCATAGCGCTCATAGCAGACATAAAGCAGGTGAGTGCGGGCGAAGCCAAAGGTATTTTAATTCAAGAGGTAGAGACCCTAAAATCAAAGCTCCAGAGTGAAGGCAAATTCACAATAGAAGGTATAGGTGCCCTTTTATTTTCCAATGGGTCATACCAATTTGAAGCTAAGAAAGCGCTCTTCCCTACTGACTTTTTCGCTGGTGGGCATTTCAATCCAGCAGCATTTAAAGACAATGCGCCCAAGGAGGAAATCAAAGTATTTAAAAATACCTTCATAAAAGTAGATCCTCTGAAAAAAGAGGAACCAAAAATAGTACCCGTGCAAGAAACGCCGATAGCAGCTCCCAAGGTGGACGAACCTGTTATCATAGAGCCCACAAAACCATTGGAAGAATCACAGCCAAAAGATTTATTCGAAGCAGCCAAATTTTCAAGTCCAGAAATCAAAACTCCAGAAATAAAAGAAAATATCGAAGAGGTTATTGAACCTATAGCCGAAGAAGAGCAAGCCGAGGAAATTCAAGTGACCAAAGAGGAAGATTTCACAACGAGATTTCTGAACGAAATCAGCGAAGAAGATGATGATGAGGTTCTAGACGATCTAGATGAAGATATTATCGAAGATGAAGAAGAAATCAAAGAGGAGTCTGTCATAATTGAGGCTCCGAAGAAAATCATCCTAGACGAACCGAGAAGAAATATAGGAAATTCAAGATACGATGATGGTTATTATGAATTTGATTTAACCCAAGAACACGAGAAAAAAAATAATAAATGGCCACTAGTAGCTAGTTTAGCCATTGGAATAGTGGCTCTTGGTTTTATGATACCTTGGCTCATAGCTTCCTCTAAAGGAAATAAATATTTAGGACTTAATCCACTGTGGAATTCTCACAAAGAAGATGGAAAAAAGATAGAGCCTAAGTTAGCTGTGAAAATAGACAGTGCAGCTGCAGACAGCTTAAACCTTATAGCTTTGTCTGCCTTGGCTGATAGTCTGAAAATAGATTCACTAAAAAAAATATCCACGCCTGCACCTAGCGTAGTAGCGCAGGCGTCACCAATAAAGGCTGCTACCACAGCACCTGCTACCTCTTCCAAATCATCGAGTACTCAACCTGCTCAATCAAGCACCAAAAATAGAACAATACACAAAACACCTAATTCAACTGACCCAGTCAGTAAGAAATCAGTCGCTGTAGCTACTGAAAAAACAAAAAAATCGGACATGGTAGCAAGTGGAAAAGAAGCAGCCTCAATTTCTGAACCAAAAGTGACACAGAAAAAAGAAAAAGACACCAGCGCAAAACTAGCCAAAGCTAAAGTAGAAAAAGTAAACATCATAGGAAAACCTTATGCTACCGCTAATTATACTAAGGGAAATCACTATCTATCTTTCGGTAAATTTAAAATAGCCTCTGCCGCCGTAAAACTTAAAACGGACATGAAGAAACGCGCAGGTATTGAAACAGATGTAATCCTAGTCGATGGCTCTTATCGTGTGGTAGTGCCATTTCTTTCTAAGGAGAAAGCAGAGGAAGCATCTAAAGATTATCTGAGTACCACCTTGTTTGAATAATAGTGACATATTAGATTACTAGATTCATTTTCTTAGGTAGAATATAGCTTCTTTCTTTTATTTCTTTAAACCTCATTCAAGATAACTTAAAATTTAAAACTTATAATTCAATACTATAATAATGAGTATAGCATATGTATTTCCAGGGCAGGGAGCCCAATTTGTAGGTATGGGAAATGAAATTTTTGATAAATTTCTTGACGCTTCTTCCTATTTTCAAAAAGCTAATAATATCCTTGGCTTCGATATAGAGCGCATCATGAAAGAAGGGACTATAGAAGAATTGACGCGCACAGAAGTGACCCAGCCTGCTATCTTCATACATAGCGTCCTAATGGCAAAGTCTCTTCAAGATTTTCAACCCGCGATGGTCGCTGGCCACAGTTTAGGTGAATTTTCAGCATTGGTAGCTGCAGGAGGTTTATCCTTTGAGGATGGATTGAAATTAGTATCCATTCGTGCGAATGCCATGCAGAAAGCATGCGATTTGCAGCCTTCCACAATGGCTGCAGTTTTAGGTCTAGATGATAGTATTGTAGATACTATATGTAAATCTATCACGGATGAAATCGTGGTAGCTGCTAACTATAATTGTCCAGGACAATTAGTTATATCGGGCTCTCCCAGAGGGATAGAACTAGCTAGCGAAAAACTGAAAGAGGCTGGCGCTAAGCGTGTGCTGCCGCTCAAAGTCGGAGGGGCTTTTCATTCACCTTTTATGGCACCCGCCAAAGAAGAATTGGCACAAGCCATTATGGAAACGAATTTCTCCAATCCAATATGTCCTATTTATCAGAACTATACAAGTCATGCTTCGCAGAGTGCAGATGTGATTAAACAGAATCTCATAGATCAATTGACAGGATCCGTGCAGTGGACGAAGAGTGTCTTTAATATGATTCAAGATGGTGCTCTAACCTTCTATGAGATAGGCCCAGGTAGTGCCTTGACAGGTATGATAAAAAAGATTAATGCGGAGGTCGTAGCTGAGAAAAAAACTTAACCTATGTTCAGTCAAGAACTAACAGCTATTCAGGATAGATTAGCAAATTTCTCTCCTAGATCAAAAGTCTGGATTTATTATAGCGGAAAACCGTTTGCACCGCATGAGAATGTGATTCAAGAACAAGTCACTGCCTACACTGAAAACTGGACTTCACATGGATCTCAAGTTACCGCAGCTGGATTCGTTTTGAGTAATCACATCATCTTATTAGTAGCGGATACAAATCTAGGTGAGGTCAGCGGCTGCTCTACGGATAGCTCTATTCGGTTTATGACTAATCTGGGTAAAGAGTATGAATTAGATTTTTTTGATAGAAATCTCGTCTTGGTGCTTATAAAAGGTATTATTCAAGTCACCAATATCCATAACTTAAAAAACTATCCTGCTGATGCGCTTGTATTTAATCCATTCTTCTCTGATTTACAGGAATGGAGGAGTCATTTTACGCAGAGTTTGACAGCCTCTAAGTATAAAAGGTTCATTTAGGTTGATCACATGCAATCAACTTAATAAACCTCTGGCGATGTTGGAGGGTTGTGTTCTCTATAAGGTATATTTTTTATATTTTGTTAGCGTTATCTACCAAAAAATACCTTGTAATTCAAAAATAATTAGATTGGTTTAGCGAATTACCTTACGAACTGATTTTAATCCAAAAACTAGACTCTATTCATCATAATCCAGTAAAACTTGGGATATGTCAATTACGAAAAGATAATAAATATTCTAACTACCGATTCAATACTAATTCTCAGATAGATTTTAATTTTCTACATCACTTTAATGATTCAATGCGAAGACGCTTGGATTGTTGGTGAATAAATCAACAAACTACAACAAAAAGTAATTGGCATAAAAATACTTTTGAGTATGAAGAACCTGCTATACAATTATTGCGACTAAACGAAAAAGAAAAGCAAATGTATACGGCTGATTATATTTTTATTACGTGGAGTAAACAAAAAGTAAATGATAAAATAAAAAACAAGATTCTTAACCAAATTAAATAATTCGACATATATCTGACCGTCTTCTAAAAGAGTTAGGTGCGGTGTTAAAATAAATTGCAGATGGCTATCGAAAGATTGTAATTTTGTCCAAATTCAGTTTAATTAAGCTCATCCTTCAGAAGGCTTCATGGCATTTGTAGCATTTGTAGCAGACCTCAACTAAAGCATAGAAATTAAAATATTAATTAATTTAAAAGATTAATCTAGGAATTAAAAATAGTAATTATGACAACTCAAATTGAAAAAATAAAAAGGACAATTGAACCCTTAAGGCAAGAGATTATTAATCATAAAGTTTATTCAGCCATTAAAGATATAGACGACTTGAAGGTATTTATGCAATTCCATATTTATGCTGTTTGGGACTTCATGTCTTTATTGAAAACGCTACAAGGCAATTTGACTTGCACATCTGTGCCTTGGTTTCCTAAAGGAAACGCAGACACAAGATATCTTATTAATGAAATTGTAGTAGGTGAAGAATCGGACATAGACCTAAATGGCATAAGGAAAAGTCATTTTGAATTGTATTTGGACGCTATGAAACAATGTGGAGCAGATACTTCTAAAATTGAAGCGTTTACGGATGTATTAAAAAATACTGGCGACTTTAACACCGCTTATTTGTCTTCAGAAACTCCAAAGGAAGCAAAAGATTTTGTAGACTTTACATTCAAAGTTATTGAAAGCGGGAAAGACTATTTACAATCTGCTATTTTCACTTTTGGACGTGAAGATCTAATCCCAGGTATGTTTATCTCAATAATAAATGAAATGCACAAGAACTTTCCTGACGATATTTCAATTTTTAAATACTATATCGAAAGACATATTGAAATTGATGGCGACCATCATAGCCATCTTGCTATACAAATGACTACCAATTTATGCAGAAACAACGAACTATATTGGAAAGAAGCAGAAGAAGCAGTTATAAATTCATTAAAACAAAGAATTGAATTGTGGAATGGTGTATATCGACAATTGACAGAACGAACAACTATTGCTAACAGCACTTTGTAGAAGACTCAGATGAAAGAAAAGGAGGATTTACCTTTATCCTTTACCAATCCCAAAGCCTCTCCCACTAAAAAGATACTTCCTGTAACTAGTATCGTTTTATGCTCTTTTGATTCTAATGCGAATTCAAGTGCAGAGGGAAGATCTTCACAAGAAAAGATTGGAGGTTTGCAGTATTGAGTGAATAAAGGCGTTAGCTCTGCTGCAGGCATGGCTCGCGGAATATCAGCCTGACTCAACACATAGTCTAGGTCTTTTGGCAAGAGAGAGATCACTGTATTGACGTCTTTGTCCCGCACACAACCAAATACGACTAAGGTATCTTTTAAGTTTTCGGCACGAATCGCTTTTTTTAATTCTTCTATCCCAGCCTCATTATGCGCAGATTCTAGAATGATATTTTTATCATTTATTATTAGTTTAGTCCAGCGACCCAGAAAGCCCGTATTCTCTGTGCGGCATTCTATCCCTTTTACGATATTTTCATTGATGATGGTGCGATTAGACACTGATTGATACAATATATAAGCAAGTATTGAAGTTTTTATATTTTTAATTTGGTAGGGTGGGAAGGCTGTTTTTTTATCTAACTTTACGACAATATCTTTGTAAATAAATTCTATTTCATCCGCCATTTTCACTTGGACTTCATCACTTGCATACAGCGGTTTCACATTGCATTGGTTAGCTTTAGATGCAAATATAGAATCATAGCTAGCATTCGATTCACCGATAATGCATGGAATCGACTCTTTCATAATACCCGCCTTTTCGCTCGCTATTTCCGCTATGGTATTGCCGAGCATGTTCATATGATCAAAACTCACATTGGTGATAACGGTTAATTCTGGTAGAATGACATTGGTACTATCCAATCGTCCCCCCAGTCCTACCTCTATGATGGCTAGATCCACTTTCTCTCTGGCAAAATACTCAAACGCCATAACCACAGTCAACTCGAAGAAGGAAGGCTGAATTTTTTCAATTATAGGTTTTGATTTCTCTATAAATTCTATGACGAAATCTTCGGGAATCATTTCTGAACCTATTTTTATCCGCTCTCTAAAATCTATCAAGTGAGGAGAAGTGTAGATACCCACTTTCATTCCAGCTTCAATAAACATAGAGGCTAGATAGTTGGTGGTACTTCCCTTGCCATTGGTGCCACCAATATGAATTGATTTAAACTTATGCTGAGGATGATTGAAAAAATCACATAGCGCTAATGTATTGGTCAAATCCTTTTTATAGGCTGCCGAACCTATGCGCGAAAACATGGGCAGCTGCGCGTACAGAAAATCAAGCGTATCTTGATATGTCTTCATGAAAATCTAAATAGAAGTTAATCTCTTATCTCAAACGTAAACACCAATTTCCCCCAGTCTGAATCTTTATCATCGCTCGGAGAAAATTTAGCTTTTTTGGCTGATTGAATGCACTTATTGACCAATTCCGTATCGGTAATGCTAGAGCCCATCGCTACAAATTCGCTTTTCTTTACCGAGCCATCCGCATTTACATTGACTGAGATGATAATTTTACCCGTTTTATTTGAGTTATCTACAATGGGTGGTATAGATTTTAAATTTCTACCTACCAATCCACTTCCTATTCTACCTCTTCCCTCTCCTTCAGAACCTAGACCGGTACTCTTACCAAGATAATTATCCGATTTGCTACCCGACGGATCACCCATATTACCGTCTCCTGCAGTATTTCCTTGGCTACCAGTTCCGCTGCCATTTCCCTTGAATCCTTTAAACAATGAATTATCATCTACCTTATTCTTCTCAGCAGGTGTATTCAATGGGTTATTATTGGGAATAGGAACAATTTTTTCGAGTTTCTTAGGAGGAGACTTCAAAATATTATCTACAATCACTACTCTTTGAGATTTAGATTCGGTGATGTCATATATTTTTTCTGTCTCTTCGTAATCCTGTACGATCACTTTTTCCTTTATATCTTGGATCAAGGGTGGACTCCCTGGCGAGGGAATCGCTATTTTATTCATTGGATTATTCTTATCTGGTTCATCTTCACCCAGCCCAGTCTCTGTATATCCAAAATCTACCAATAAACCATCGCCCTCATCAAGTTCAACTGGGCTAGATAATTTCCAAAAAAAGAACAAAATAGCTAAAAGTAATAGATATAGTAACGCTGCTAGCTTGGGATAAATCCTTCTATTCCTTTCGTATACATCTATTCCATTGGTGCCTATTGTTAAAGCCATTGCCTTGTTGTGATTCTAGATAATTAGGTTAATTGTTTATTTAGCTGGTGCAGTAGCTAGTACCATTTTAATTTTCAATTCGTTGCCTATCTGCATGATGTTAACCAAATCTTGTACAGATAGGGATTGATCTAGTCTTAAAACTATAGTAGGATTCTCCTTACCTGTCATCAAGCTTGAAAGTTTAGACTTGAGGTCTTCAATATTGACTTGCTGTTTATTTACGAATATGACTTTATCCTTATCTACAGAAAGTATGATAGGCTGCTTAGCCATGCTAGAATTCGATTTCGAATTCGGGAGAGATAATCGAATCACATTAGGATTGACCAAAGTGGAAACAATTAAGAAAAATAACATCAGGAAAAACATGATGTCATTTAATGATTCTGTGCTCACCTCAGCACCTTCTTTATGTCTTCGTCTATATCTGGACATATTTATTATTTACCAGGTGTGGAGATAGTTTCAATCAATTGGGCGGCTCCTTTTTCTAGCTCATAAACATTTCCTTTAATCTTTTTGGAGATGATAAAGTAAAAATAATAAGCCAATATACCTAGGGTCAAACCAAGGGCTGAGGTAATCATTTTTACATACAAGCCTCCTGAAATAGACTCAATATTGTAATCGCCGGTGGTATTGATGGTATAGAATATTTGGATAACTCCAGCTATAGTACCTATAAAACCAAGCATTGGAGCCAATTTAGATACCAAACTCAAAGTCTCTTCTCCTTTCTCCATCTGAAATGCCTCTAAGTCTATAGCTTTCTCCATGGATAGCTCCACATCCTTCAGAGGCAATCCGATGCGTGTAATACCTTTGTATATCACTCTAGAAAGTGGAGAGTTGGTTCTAAGACATAAATCCTTAGCACCTGTTAAATTTCCTAAAGAAATAGACTCATTCACCTTATCTAATAAATTGTAATCTTCTTTTCTTACCTTTAAGGCACTCAAGCGCTCTACGAAAACATAGATAGCCACGCCACCTAATAAAAAAATCAATCCTGAGACAAACTGCCCCATAGGACCCATTTTGAGGAAGATATCGAATAAATTTTGCTCTTGTTCGCTCATATTTATGGTTTTTTAAATATATAATTAGCAAATTTAAGGTGAACCGTAATCTATCCTTTCAAAAGATATAAACACCTATTCTATAAACTAAACACAATTGGTTTTATTGCAATTAGAATAAGAAAATACATAGAATTTAGATTAATTTATTTATCTTTGCAGTCCTAAAATATAATAGTTCTTTTTTTAGTATGGAAAGGAGGAGAAATTTTGACATACATTTTCTAGGTTTAAAAAATGCCGTACACCATTTTGAATATGAAATAGGTGACTCATTTTTTAAATTGTATGAAAAATCTCTAATCTCGGAGGCCAACCTGCTTGTTAAGTTAAATTTAGATAAGAAAGATTCTTTCTTTATCCTAAACTTTCAAGTAGATGGTATGGTGAATTTGCCCTGTGATAGATGCAATGAGTTATTTGATTATGAATTGATAACCGATTTTGAGATCATAGTAAAATTTGAAGAGATAGAAGATGGAATGTTGGATGAAGCTGATGTAGTATATATATCTAGAAATGAGACCTCTATTAATATAGCGGATTTGATTTATGATTACATTCTCATCAATATTCCTATGCAGGTATTTCATCCCAATGATGCGAATGGAAACAATGCATGTAATCCTGAAATACTAGAAAAACTAAAAATAGCACCCAAAGAAGAAAAAGAAATAGATCTGAGATGGTCAAATCTGAAAAAACTAAAATAAAAATTAAAAAATTAAAAACTACCGCATATGCCAAATCCAAAGAAAAAAATATCGACCACAAGAAGAGATAAGAGAAGAACCCATTATAAGGCAGTAGCTCCTACATTATCTATATGCTCAGCTACAGGTGAAACTCACCTTAGACATAGAGCATACTATGTAGATGGTGCACTTTACTACAAAGGTAAAATGGTGATCGAAGCGAACGCTTAAGTATCTTTTTCATAATGTTAAAATATAGACCATCTTTTGATGGTCTTTTTTTTTCGCTAGTGCGATCAAATTATTCACAGCTGCCCAGACGTTAGAGATTTTCGTGTTAAGAATGGGAATAGATTATCTTTGAATATATAAAAACTCAACCTATGGTCACTATTGATAATTATCTTGATAGTCATTACATTCACCGCAGCAATTGGCTGAGAGCGGCTGTACTTGGAGCTAATGATGGCATTATATCTATATCTAGTATAGCCATAGGTATAGCTGCCGCTAGTATGACCAGAGAACCCGTGATACTAGCTACTGTAGCAGGTCTAGTGGCTGGAGCATTATCTATGGCTGCTGGAGAATACGTATCTGTAAGTTCACAGACAGATACGGAAAAATCAGATATAGCAAGGGAAGCATTAGAACTAGAAGAAATGCCCGAAGAAGAATTACAAATATTAGCGGAGATATATGAAAAAAGAGGACTAAAAAAGGAAACGGCTCATCAAGTAGCCCTAGAGTTGACAGAAAAAGATGCACTGGCTGCGCATGTAAGAGATGAGCTAGGCATCAATGAAATCAGCCAATCTAATCCAATACAGGCAGCGTTGGCTTCAGGTGCATCATTTTGTATTGGGGGTATTCTGCCGCTAGTCACCACATTGCTCACTCCACTAGATTATATGGAATATACACTCTATGGCACATCTATCCTCTTCCTCATTGTCCTTGGAGTGATATCTGCGCGTATTGGAGGATCTAGTATAATGAAAGCTATACTCCGCATTACAATATGGGGAAGCCTAGCGATGGGATTGACTGCCCTTGTTGGCTATTTATTCGGAGTCAAGGTTTAAGCTAATTTTTTGCTAAGGCTGACATTTTCACCTTATCTAGTAAAGCGGCAAAATCAAGACTTAAATTTTCATTGATAATTCCAAGAGACGAATCAAAATTCTCTTTAAATTTAGGCAGACAAAATTGACCTATAATTTCCGCTCCATGGATAGGAAATCTTTGTAAGGCGGCATCCATAACCCCTTGTCCACCCCTAGGACCCGCAGCAGCAGATAATAAAACCAATTTTTTATTTTCAAACATCTTTAGCTTGTATCTAGATAACCAATCAAAAAGGTTTTTAAATACTGCTGTGTAGGTGCCGTTGTGCTCAGATAATGAAATAACAATAATGTCGGCATGATTTAATTTTTCGCAGAATTGTCCTACCAAATCTGGAATACCGTCTGCTTTCTCACGATCGACAGAATAAAGTGGAAGCTCGTAATCATTGAGGTCTAATAATTCAGTGTCTAAATCTTTTAAAATTGAGATAGCAAATTCTGCGAATTGCTTATTGATAGATTGTTTACTGCTGCTCGCGGCAAAGGCTAATAACTTCATTTATTTTACTGGTTTATAATTTATTAAAGACCCATAGGAACTTCCATGAGCAAGATTTCTGAATGATCTGCAGCAGACTGAATATCTATAGAACTTATATCCCATATACCTAGTCCGTCTCTAGTTTCTAATTGCTGTCCATTGATATTAAATTGACCACTTATTATGAAAGCATACACGCCATTGGTTTTATCTTTTAATTTATATTCCACCATTTTATCACGATCAAAATGACCTAGATGAAACCATGCATTCTGATGAATCCAAACACCTGCATCCTCTGGGTTTGGGGATAAAATTTGTTGCAATGCATTCTGCCTATCTTCTTTCTTTAAGGTCAATTGGTCATAGCGAGGAGTCACATCTTTTTTTGAAGGAAAGATCCATATCTGTAAAAATTTTCCTTTTTTATCTGTATGATGATTATACTCGCTGTGCGTGATTCCCTTACCAGCGCTCATCACTTGGATATCGCCTGTTTGGATTACCGCCTTATTTCCCATACTATCTTTATGCTCTATAGCTCCTTCGAGAGGTATACTTATAATCTCCATATTGTCATGCGGATGAGTACCGAAACCAGTGCCGCCATCGATAATATCATCGTTTAACACTCTCAATGTGCCGAAGTGCATACGCTCCGGATTATAATAATTAGCGAAACTGAAGGTATGGTGGGAATCTAGCCAACCATGACTCGCATGACCTCTTGTATTGGCTTTATGTAATACTGAATTTTCCATATGGTTTGAGTTTGTATTGGGTAAGTGATTAAATCCTATAATTTCTAATTCTTTGAGTTCATCTATATTATTATGAACCACATTTCCGATAAGCCCTGTGGCTGAAAAAATAGCAGAACCCAAAAATCCTTTACGTATAAATTCTTTTCTATCCATGGTTAATATAATTTTATACAAATTTATGCTCTTCCTACTGAAAAAGCATTGAACTATGTCAACAAATTGACTTAACTAATTTTTATCTGCTCTGATGCGACTTAGAAATTCGGCGGTAATCCCGAGATAAGAGGCAATAAGATGCTGAGGTACGCGCTTCATGACATTAGGATATTTCTCTATAAATGCCTGGTATCTCTCCTTACCACTATGTGCTATATTGGCAAGAAGTCTTTGCTGATAATTGACTAAATGATTCTGCAGCATAAGCCGATACATGCGTTCAAGCTTAGGAATCGATTGAAGTAATTCTTCCTTATCTTTAAGACTCAGACATAGTAGTTCCATTTCTTCTATCGTTTCGATACACATCTTTGATGGGGTCTGTCTATGAAAACTCTCGATATCACTCAACCACCAGCTTTCTGAGGCAAAGGATAAAATCACCTTAGATCCGTTTTCATGTATAAAATAGGATATGCCAATACCCTTGAGAACAAAGGCTTCAAAATCACAGATCTCCCCTATGCTCAATAAATGTGTTTTTTTAGGAACTCGTTTATGCTCCATTTTCGAGAGAATAAGATCGAGCTCTTCAGATGAAAAATCATTGCTGTGAGCAAGGTGTTCTCTAAATATCAAAAACGATTTATCCATTGGCCAATCCCCTTTTATAAGCTTCTAAGGCCCTAGCCCTCGCAAAGCTATGCTCCACAATAGGTGGTGTCATAAGATCTTCTGGTGTCAACCATTTTTCTATATACTTAGATTCGTGATCAAATTTTCGAGTCTGCTCTGCGGGATTGAAAATTCTAAAATAAGGTGCCGCGTCACAGCCTGTACCAGCTGCCCACTGCCAGTTGCCATTATTGGCAGAGAGATCATAGTCTAGCAGCTTAGAGGCAAAATAAGCCTCTCCCCATCGCCAATCTATTAATAAATGCTTGGTTAGAAAACTGGCTACTACCATTCGCACACGATTATGCATAAATCCATTCTCATTCAGTTCTCGCATACCTGCATCCACTATAGGATAACCCGTGCGTCCTTGACACCATAGATCGAATTCTGCTTCATTATTTCGCCAGGATATAGCCTCGTATTGGGGTTTGAAGCATCGAGTGACCACATGTGGGAAATGAAATAAGATTTGCATGAAAAATTCTCGCCATATCAGTTCATTGAGCCAGGTCTCATTGGAAGCTAATGCCACCTGAGCAAGTCTACGTGGACTAACGGTTCCGAATCGAAGATGAACTCCCATGCGCGTAGTTCCAGAAGGCAGGGCAGGGAAATTTCGGCTAGCATCATAGGTATTTATTATTGGCTGAATGCGAGCCAAATCAAAATCCACATCTACAGCAGTAGCTTCGAAACCAAGTAATTCTATATCAGGAAAGTCCGAAGAAAAACAAAATAAATTTTCTAATAAATCTTCACTAGCATAGCGCGGGCAAGTCTGGGCGGCCCATTTATCTTTCCACACTCTAGAGTATGGAGTAAAAACTGTATAAGGCAAGCCATCTGCCTTGGTGACCTCTGATTTCTCAAAAACAACTTGATCTTTAAATGTATGAAAGGAAATAGTTTTAGAAACTAAAAACTCATTCACTTCGCTGTCGCGTTTTATGGCATAAGGCTCATAGTCGTGATTGGTATATACTTCTTTGATAGTATATTCCTGAGCGATGGATTTCAGTACGTCGATAGGTCTACCATGTAAAATTTTGAGTCCAGAATTAAACTGGTTAAAATGATCATGTAATTTTTTACAGTTTTCGTATATAAACTGGAGGCGTTTATCTTTTTTATCTTCTAACTTATTTAATATATCTGTATCAAAAATAAAAATAGGGAGGACAGGTATACCTGCAGATAAGGCTCTAAATAGTCCATGATTATCTTCCCAGCGGAGGTCTCGGCGAAACCAAAAAATAACAACTTCTTGCATAGTATAAATCTAGTTATTTATTCCCAAAATCAGAATATAATAAATACCGTTTTCTAATTTTTTTAAACTTATCCAAGTCCTTAGACCAAGAGGCCCTAATGTCTTGCTCGGATTTTCCATTGATTATTTGCCAGCGGAGGGTGCTATTTCCTGCCAGATTATCAAAAAAGAAACTAGGTAGAAAGAAATTCTTCTTTTCATCTAGATAGAATTTATACGCTTGAAGCACGAAGCCAATATCGAATTTACTTTCCGTTATATAATTATGTAGTTTTTGACCATAGCACAATTGATTAACTAGAAATGGCGCCGTAGCTCCTTTTCGAGGAATGGGTGTAAAAGTATCCTTCAAAAATTTAGCATCGAGGCGAGGAGAACCGAAAAGTTCGAATGGGGTCTCTGTACCTCTGCCCACAGAAATATCTATACCTTCAAATAAACAGAGCGACGGATACAAACTAATGGCTTGATCAGTCTTTAAATTTGGCGATGGCGGTATTTTTACATGAACCTTTGAAGTGTGGCTATAGTTCAGACATTTTACAATGTCTATCTTTGGATAGGATTTCATTTGAAGCCATTTTTCACCGACTAGCATCTGAGCATATTCGCCTATAGTCATACCATAGACCACAGGTATAGGCTGCATACCTACGAAGCTTTTATGCTTAGCCTCCAAAACGGGCCCATCTACATAGTGCCCATTAGGATTGGGTCTATCGAGAATCAGTACGGGGATATTAGCCTCTCCGCAGGCTTCTAGAATGTACTGTAAGGTAGAGATATAGGTATAGAAGCGGACACCCACATCCTGAATATCAAAAATAACAAGATCTATCTCCTTTAAATCCTGCTTTGAAGGTTTTAAATTTTTTCCATAGAGCGATTTTATAGCTATACCCGTTTTCTGATCGACTTCTGATTTTAAATAGGCTCCAGCATCCGCCTCGCCTCTGAAACCATGCTCGGGTGCAAATATTTTGTCTATACGAATTTTCTTTGTCAATAAATAATCAATCAAATGAAGATCGCCCACCACACTCGTATGATTGCAGGCGACAGCTATATTCTTAGACTTCAATTTAGATAGATAGACATCTCCCCTCTCGGCTCCAGGTATGATTTCCTGCGCCCAGCAGCTGAAATAAACGATGTAAAAGAGGGTAAAAAAAGAAAGTCGCATACTTGGAAAGAGTTTACCTTTGTGTGGTTATGAATTGGAGTGTAAAGTTAGCGAAAAGTTTAAGAAAAGATAAAACTCTTCAGCGACACTATTTTATTCAGGTTATTTGCCAATTGGCTATAGCGCTCTGCATCTGCACGGTGCTCATTTCTTCTTTTCTCATTCGAGGTTTTGAAAAAACGATCGAAGATAAAATATTTAATTTCTGGTCCCATATTCGGATTTCAAACCTCGGAAACTCTGTGAATCCCATAGGTGAATCTCCTGTTCGGATAGATACGAAAAGTATAGATCCTAAAAACATAGTGAAAATAACCCCTGTAATAAATAAAGGAGCTCTGCTGAAGCATGAAGAAAATATAGAAGGTATCGTACTGCGAGGTATAGATATAGGAGCTAAGCAGGCTTTTGACTATACTCGCCCTCAACAGCTATCTTATCTTAAAGAATCGGAGGTTCCTCTAATACTATCGAACCGCACCATGGATAAACTCAATCTCCATCTAGGAGATCCGTTATTGATCAATATTATAGATAGCACACCCAAGTCGCTGCGCGCCAAGGTAGTCAATACCTATTCTACCAATATAGAAGAATTTGACGAACAAATAGCTTTGACTGATATCAAGGTCATTCAGAAAATAAATCGCTGGGATAGCTCAGAATATAGCTGGGTAGAGGTCCAGGCTCAAACAAAGGAC